>NZ_LMGU01000002.1:0-300000 GCF_001427525.1 Microbacterium sp. Root61
CTCAGCGCCGATGGTACTGCAGGGGGGACCCTGTGGGAGAGTAGGACACCGCCGGACTTCTTTCGAGAAATGGCCACCCAACGCTGGGTGGCCATTTCGCGTTAACACAACACACAACAACACACGGGGCACGGAAGGGAAACCATCATGGTTGACGACGAGCGGGCGCGGGATTCGCGTCCGAAGCGCGACGACGACAAGAAGCAGCACGGCGCACGTGATGGTGAGCGTAAGTCGTACCCGCCCCGTGATGGCGAGCGGAAGTCGTACCCTCCCCGCGACGGGCAGCGTCCTTCGTACCCGCCGCGCGACGGCGAGCGGAAGTCCTACCCTCCCCGTGACGGCGAGCGGAAGTCGTACCCGCCGCGCGATGGTGAGCGGAAGTCGTACCCTCCCCGCGACGGCGAGCGGAAGTCGTACCCGCCCCGTGACGGGCAGCGTCCTTCGTACCCGCCGCGCGACGGTGAGCGGAAGTCCTACCCTCCCCGTGACGGCGAGCGTAAGTCGTACCCGCCGCGCGACGGCGAGCGGAAGTCGTACCCGCCCCGTGACGGGCAGCGTCCTTCGTACCCGCCGCGTGACGGGCAGCGTCCTTCGTACCCGCCGCGTGACGGCGAGCGTAAGTCATACCCGCCGCGCGATGGTGAGCGGAAGTCGTACCCGCCSCGYGATGGYGAGCGGAAGTCGTACCCTCCCCGTGACGGGCAGCGTCCTTCGTACCCGCCGCGTGACGGCGAGCGTAAGTCCTACCCGCCGCGCGATGGCGAGCGGAAGTCGTACCCTCCCCGTGATGGCGAGCGGAAGTCGTACCCGCCCCGTGATGGTGAGCGGAAGTCGTACCCGCCCCGTGACGGGCAGCGTCCTTCGTACCCGCCCCGTGACGGCGAGCGTAAGTCCTACCCTCCCCGTGACGGCGACCGTTCCTACCCGCCGCGCGATGGCGACCGTCGTGCGCACGCACCGCGTGCCGGCCGAGAGCGTGAAGCACGCGAGGGCGACGACCTTCGTCCCGTGCGCGCGCGGCACATCGATCCCGTCATTCCGGATGAGATCACTCCGGCCGATCTCCCGACAGCGGCCCGCAACGAGCTGAAGACCCTCAGCAAGGAGAATGCCGAGGGCGTCGCCCGTCACCTCGCGATGGCGTCTCAGCTGATCGATTCCGACCCGGAACTGGCACATCAGCACGCGGTCTCCGCGTCGCGTCGCGCCGGACGCATCGCGATCGTCCGCGAGACGCTCGCGATCACCGCGTACATGACCGGCGACTACGCTCTCGCGCTCCGCGAGCTGCGCACCTACCGTCGCATCTCCGGCAAGGACGACCAGATCGCCCTCATGGTCGACAGCGAGCGTGGCGTTGGCCGTCCCGACCGTGCGCTCGAGCTCGGCCGGTCGGTCGACCGCAGCACGCTGCCGACTCCGGTCCGCGTCGAACTCGCGATCGCCATGTCCGGCGCACGTCTGGACCTCGGTGAGGCCGAGCGTGCGCTCACCGAGCTCGACATTCCTGAGCTCGACCCTGACCGTGCGTTCGAATGGAGCCCGGGTCTGTTCGCCGCGCGCGCCACCGTGCTCGAGGAGCTCGGCCGCGACGACGAAGCCCGCCAGTGGCGTCACCGTGCCGAAGTGGCCGAGGACGCTCTGGGACTCCGCGAGGACGAAGGCGGCGACGAAGTCGTGCTCGTCGAGGAGATCTTCGAAGAGTGGATCGAAGACGAAGACGAAGACGACAGCGTGAACCCGATCGGCGGCTCTGACGACGACGAATCTGACGACGACAAGACCTCGGTCGATGAGGCCGGCGATGACGATAGCTCGAACGATGAGTCCGATGAGGGCGAGAACTCCGACGCGCACGTATCCGCCACGGACGAAACCGCCACTGCCGTAGAGGCTCCGAAGGTTGCCAAGGCTCCCAAGGCTCCCAAGGCTCCCAAGGCTCCCAAGGATGCCAAGAAGCCCAAGGCCGCGAAGGCGCCGAAGGATGCCAAGGCTCCCAAGGAACCGAAGGCTGCGAAGGCTGCGAAGGAACCCAAGGCTCCGAAGGCTGCCAAGGCTCCGAAGGATGCCAAGAATCTCAAGAAGGCCAACGCAGCGAAGGCTCCTAAGGAAGCCAAGGCTCCCAAGGTGGCCAAGGCTCCGAAGGCATCCAAGGCTTCCGTCCAGAACGAGGAGGCCGCCGCGGACTCCGACGGATCGCTCTGATGGGGCTGTTCTCCCGGAAGGACGGACCGACGCCGCTCGAGGGAGTGGACGTGGTGCTCGCTGACCTCGACGGTGTCGTCTACGCCGGTCCTGGCCCGCTGCCGTACGCCGTGGACAGCCTGAACCTCGCGGCGCAGACGCGACGCCTCGGCTACATCACGAACAACGCGTCGCGCACGGATGCCTCCGTGGCGCAGCACTTGCGTGACCTCGGCCTCAACACTGAGCCGCGCGATGTCGTGACGAGCCCGCAGGCGGCCATGCGACTGCTGACCGATCGCGTTCCGCACGGTGCGACCGTGCTGGTCGTCGGCGGCGAGGGCCTCGTCGTCGAAGTGGAGAAGGCCGGCTTCGTGGTCACGCGCAGTGCGGAGGATGCCCCGGCAGCCGTCGTGCAGGGCTTCGCCCCCGAGGTCGGCTGGGCGCAGCTCGCCGAAGCCGCCTATGCGCTGAAGCTCCCGGAGGACGAGGGGGGCATCCCCTGGATCGCCACCAACACCGACTGGACGATCCCGCAGCAGCGTGGCATCGCTCCCGGCAACGGCACGCTCGTCTCCGCGGTCCACACGGCCGTCGGCCGTCTCGCGACGGTGGCCGGCAAGCCGGAGAAGCCGATCTTCGAGGAGGCCGTCGCGCGGTTCGGGGCGCAGCATCCGCTGTTCCTCGGTGACCGTCTCGACACCGACATCATGGGCGCGGACCGCGCCGGCATGCCGTCCGCGCTCGTGCTCACGGGCATCGACCGGCCCAAGCACGTGCTCGCCGCCCCGCCAGGCTCGCGTCCCACGTTCATCCTCGGCGACCTGCGCGAGCTGCACGAGCCGTACCCGGTCGTTCAGATCAAGGGCGATGTCGCCACCGTGCGCGGAGCATCGGTCCGCATCGACGGCCCCGATGTGCGCATCCTCAGCGAGGGCGACCGCCCGATCGACCTGGTGCGCGCGGGCGCAGCCGCGATCTGGGCCACTGGGCGCGGGATCTTCGGCTTCCGTGTGCCCGAACGGCTCTACCACGACCCGTTCCACCGGCCTTAGGGGCTGAGATGGACACCGCCGCGTATCCTGGCGATATGACCGATGCAGCCACATCCGGGGCCGACCACGAGCTTCTCAGCCGCCTTCGGGTGATCGAGGAGCAGCCGCTCTCGACGCGCGCGAATGCCTACGCATCGCTGCACGACGAGTTGGCACAGCGGCTCGAATCCGGACCGCAGGGCTGACGACACGATGACACAGCGACTGGATGCCGCCCTCGCCGTGCGAGGACTGGCGCGATCCCGCACGCATGCCGCCGGCCTCATCACCGAAGGCCTCGTCTCGGTCGACGGCCGCACCGTGGTGAAGCCGTCGACGCACGTCAGTGACGACGCCGCCCTCGAAGTCGCGGGAGCCGACCACTATGTCAGCCGCGCAGCGCACAAGCTGATCGCGGCGCTCGACGCGTTCGACGTACCCGTCAGCGGGCGCCTCGCGCTCGATCTCGGCGCCTCCACCGGCGGATTCACCCAGGTGCTGCGCGAACGCGGTGCCGACCCGGTGATCGCCTTGGACGTGGGTCACGGTCAGATCGTGGCATCCGTCGCCGAAGACCCGCGGGTCATCGTGGTCGAAGGATTCAACGCGCGAGACCTCACACCGTCAGCGCTGCAGGGCGTGACGGGAGTGGATGCCGCACCCGAGCTGATCACGGGCGACCTGTCGTTCATCTCACTCGGGCACGTGTTGGCCCCGATCCGCAGCGTGCTCGCGCCGGGCGGCGACGTCGTGCTGCTGATCAAGCCGCAGTTCGAGGTCGGCCGCACTGCCGTCAAGGGCGGACTGGTGACGGATGCCGGAGTTCGGGCGGATGCCGTCACCGGTGTGCTGTGGGAGGCATGGGATGCCGGCTTCGGCACCCTGGGCCTCATCTCCTCGCCGCTGGTCGGAACGCACGGGAACGCCGAGTTCGTCGCGCACTTCGCCGTGGACCGCGGGAGCAACCCGACCGACTGGCTGAGCACGGCGAGCCGTCTGGCCGGGGAGCGCTGACGCGCCTCAGGAGGCGATCGGCTGCTTCGGTCTAGCCCAGCGCACCGGGAGATCGGGTCCGTCCCACACCTGGATGATGCCCCACACGGCTGCAGCGATCGGCACGGCGAGCACCGCGCCGAGGATGCCGCCGAGTACGGTTCCGACCGTCAGCGCGACCAGGATGACGAATGCGTGCAGCTTCATCGAGCGCCCCATCAGCACCGGCTGGAGGAAGTTGCCCTCGAGCTGGTTCACGAGCACGACCACTCCGACCACGAACAGAGCGTTGATCGGACCGTTCGCTACCAGAGCCACGAGCGCGGCGAGGATGCCGGCGACGGTCGCACCGACGATGGGGATGAACGCGAGGAGGAACACCAGCACGGCGAGCGGGATCGCCAGCGGTACCTGCAAGATCAGCAGTCCGATGAGGATTCCGACCGCGTCCACGGCGGCGACGGTCGCGGTGCCGCGCACGTACGACCCGAGCACGACTGTCGTCTTGTCGCCGATGCGCCGCGCGCGCAAGTAGTTCTCGCCCCGGAACGGGCGCAGCAGGAACTCCCACATCTGCGGGCCGTCCTTGAGGAAGAAGAACAGGATCGTCACCATGAGGACGAGGCCGGTGACGAAGTTGGCGACCGCGCCCACACCCGCGAGGGCGCCGGAACCGAACTGTGCACTCGTGACGAAGCCGATCAGTGAGTCGATCCACTCATCGATCTGCTCGGGACTCAGCCAGTCGAACGGCAGCGTCTGCGCCCAGGCGAGCAGCTGCTGGAAGCCGTCTTCGGCCTGCGAATACAATTCGTCCCACTGATCGCGCACCGCCCAGACGACGAGCCACCCCAGCGCGGTCAGGATCACGACGATCGCGAGCATGGTGAGCAGGGTCGCGAATACCGACGGGATGCCGCGTCCCCGCATCCATCGCATGACCGGCGCGAATGCGCACGCGAGGATCAGAGCGATCACGAGGGGGATCGTGACCAGGGTGAGCTGCTGGATGGCGAAGATGATTCCGCCGGCGACGGCCACCACGACGATGATCTGGATCGCCCGGATGCCGAGCTTGCCGAACCCATCGGCCCACAGGCTCCACGGCGCCCGCGTCGCCCTGAGCCCTACATCCGGTGATTCGAGCTGGACCCGCTGCGGGTCGTCGCGGAACAGTCCCATGCGATCAAGGCTAGCCGTGAAGTCCGGAGCGAGTCACATGCGCCTGAGCTTCACCAGGCGGACGTCGGCGTGAATGCGTCGCGGAAGTCGAAGGTGCGGGTGAACCACCGGCGCAGCTTCGCGAAGGCCCGCGCGCGCCGGGCGGCGGGGACGACCGGTGCGACGGCGTCGCTCTCGGGGGCGACCCAGGTGACGCGGCGTTCGAGGACCATCGAGCTCGAGGCGGACTGTGCGTTCATGTGAGGACTCCTGTCGCGAAGCTCCGGAGGATCCGGATGCGCTGCACTGCTGACAGGTTCGACTCTGCTCGCTAAGGGCGCCCCGAGACATTGGGCGGATGCCCTATATCCAGGCGACGCGGCCTCTAGGAACCGGCCTGTTTCGCGGCGAACCAGGCAGCGGCTTCCGCGCGATTCGCGGCCCCGATCTTGGCCAGGATCGCCGACACGTGCACCGACGCGGTCTTGGGCGAGATGAACAGGCGGGCGCCGATCTGCGGATTGGTGAGGCCCTCCGCCACCAGCCCGAGCACCTCGGTCTCCCGCGAAGTGAGTGTCGGCGCGGTGGTGTCCCGCCGCCGTGAGGCACTCGGGCGGAGCGGGCGCGGGGCACCCGCCAGCGCCCAACGCGCGAGCAGGGCATGGCCGTCGGCCGGCGCCTGTTTCGCGACGAGGGCGAACGCCGCCGCGGCCTCGTCCTCGCACCCCTGCGACTGCAGCGCCTGGCCGAGCCGGAAGCGGGCGTAGTGCCGCTGGCCGCGGGTCGCGGTGTCCGCGGCGGTGACGAGACAGGCCTGTTCCCAGCCGGTGACCGCATCGACGGACCCGGTGCAGGCTGCTTCTGCGGCGATCAGCGCGCGCACCGTGAGGTTGTCGCCACGCTCCGCGCTGGCGGCGGCATCCTGTGCGAACGGCACTGCGAGGGCGGCGGCATCCATTCCGCTGTCGGCGGCCATGCGCAGCGTCCACGCGACGGTCGGGAGTGCCTCCTCGCGCACGCCGGCAGAGTTCTGCGTGACCGCACCGAAGACGGGCACGATCGCGCCGATGGCTTCGTCGATGAGCGCGGCACGTCGGCCGCCGGACTCGGTCTCGGCCTGCAGTAACAATCGCTCGGTACGGTAGACGGCCCAGCCGGCCGTCTCGTCCGGGTCGTCCGGCATCCACACGGTGTCATCCATCCGGGCCACGGCCGCGTCGGCGTCCTCCACCCGGTCGTTCCAGATCGCGGCGCGCGCCAGCGTCCGCACGGCGAAGGAGTGGAATCCCTGTGCAGGACGCAGCTCGATCGCCCGCCGCCCCGTCGCCATGCCCGCGTCGTACCGGCCGGTCGCAAGCTGGGCCTCGGCGGCGTTGGCGAGCAGGAACGCGCCGACCCCGCGCTCCAGGCCGAGCAACACGCACTCGTCGTATGCGGTGAGCGCGACGTCGATGCACTCCTCGTAGCGGCGCAGATGGAAGTACGCGGCGGCAAGGCTGTTCATCGTCGAGTAGTGCCGTACCGGGTCGATCGCCAGCGTCGCCGCGCGCTGCAGATCGGCGAGCAGTGACCCTTCGGGCACGCGCCCGTACAGGGCGACGCCGCGCGCACGCAGCACCGTGGCGATGAGGTCGGGATCGTCGGCCGTCTCTGCGATATCCATCGCGCGATCGAGCAACCCCACAGGGTCGGTGGCGTGCGGATTCTGCGCCAGGAGGGAGAGTGCCCTGACCCGCACCGACCCCGCCTCGCGCGAGGCATCCTCATCCACGATGTCGAGGGCATCCTCCATCCGGTCGCGACTCGTCTCCCACCCGCCCGCGATCGGGGAGAGCCCCCGGACGGAGACCAGCAGCAGCTCGGCGCGGTCGATCGCGGGCAGCTCCCGGGCGAGCGCGACCTCGGCGACGCGGAGCCCGCGGGCGGAAGCGCCGAGATCCTCCAGCAGATTGATCGTGTCCACGGCGAGACGTCCGTAGCGGGTGCCGACGACCCGCTCGGGCGTGGGCACCTGATCCCACAGCTCGAGGAGACGCTCGCCGAGTGGGGCCACTGTCGCGATCGCGAAGGCGGCGCGCGCCTCGCCCAGCGCGTCGGCCGTAGCGCGGAAGGTTCGCGCATCGTCGCGTGCGGCGAGCCAGTGCTCGGCCGCCGTGGCAGCGAGACCGGGTTCGCCCTCGTCGATCCGCTCCTGCAGATCGAGCGCGTATGCCCGGTGCAGCGCGATGCGCTCTCCGGGCAGCAGCTCGTCGTGCAGCGCCTCGCGGATCAAGGCGTGACGGAAGGTGAAGCCGTCGTCATCGGCGGTCAGGATGCCGGCCGCGATCGCTGTCCGCGCACCGGTCGCCCGCGCATCCGCATCGCCGGTCCACACGCGTGCCAGCACCTCGTCGGACACGTGTACCCCGCCCGCGCAGAGGGTTTCCACCACCCGCCGCGCCGTCGGGTCGAGTCGGTCGACCCGGGCCAGGATCAGTCCGCGCAGGGTGTCGGGGAGGGCGTCGTCGCCGAGCCCGACGAGCTCCTCGACGAAGAACGGGATGCCGCCGCTGCGCTCCGCGATGCGATCGATCATCGCGCCATCCGCCGTATCGCCGGTGAGGTGCCGGATGTGTTCGGCGATCTCCTCGGCCGAGAGGCGCGGCAGCTCCAGCGACGTGACGATGCGACTGCGCTCGAGCTCGGCCAGCACCGGGCGCAGCGGATGTCCGCGTCCGACATCGTCGCTGCGGTAGGTCATCACGATCGTCAGGTGTGTACCGCGCAGCGTGAGGGCGAGGGTGGACAGCAGCGCGAGTGTCGCGGAATCCGCCCAGTGCACGTCCTCGATGACCAGGACCAGGTGATGCTCCGCCGAGAGGCGCTCCAGCAGCCGCTCCACCGCCTCCGCGATGTAGTCGGCGACACCGACGCGGTCGGGGAGGCTGCTGTCCAGCTCGGGAAGGAGCGAGGCCAGGGTCGAGATCACTGCAGGGGACTGCGCGGCCGCGCGGAAAGCCCCGTCTCCGACTGCTTCGTACAACTCGCGCAGCACGCGGCGGATGGGCGTGAACGGAGCGCCGATCGGTCCCAGATCCACGCACTGGCCGGACGCGACCACCACGCGGGGCTCGGCTGCGTCGTCGCTCAGCTCACGCAGGAACTCCTGCAGCAGGCGGGTCTTGCCGATGCCGGCCTCGCCCGCGATGACGACCGCGCGCGGCTCTCCGCGGCGACCGGCCTCGAACGCGCCGCGAAGACGTTCCAGCGCGTCGGCGCGACCCACCATGGTCGTCTCGACCGCGTTCGTCCCCATCGCCCCATCGTGTCAGAGCGAAAGCAGGCCACGGGGGAGGCGCTCGAGTCAGGTGCGCTCCGGCGCCGACAGCGGGTCGAAGCCCCAGGGCAGCTCGAGGCCGTGTGCCGCCATGAAGGTCGCGTCGGCCAGCAGTTCCCGGGTGGGCGCGTCGGCGACGATCCGTCCACCGTCCAGCACCAGCGCACGCGGGCACAGTTCGAGCGCGTACGGGAGGTCGTGAGTGACGACGAGCACCGTCGCGTCCAGCGCCCCGAGCGTGGCGGACAGCTCCCGCCGGGCCGACGGGTCCAGGTTCGAGGTCGGCTCATCGAGCACGATCACGTCGACGTCCATCGAGAGGATCGTGGCGATCGCGGCGCGTCGGCGTTGACCGAGGGAGAGGTGCTGCGGGGCGCGTGACGCGGCATCCGCGAGCCCGACCTGCTCCAGCGCCGTCGCGACGCGCTCCTGCAGTGCGGTCCCGGTGACGCCGAAGTTCTTCGGACCGAAGGCCACATCCTCGCCCACGGTCGGCATGAAGAGCTGGTCGTCGGGGTCCTGGAACACGAGCCCGACCCGGCGGCGGATCTCGCGCACGGTGTTGCGCGCCAGGAGTGTGTCGCCGATCCGGACCTCCCCGGAAGACGGCGTCAGGATGCCGTTGAGATGCAGCATCAGCGTGGTCTTGCCTGCGCCGTTCGGGCCGAGGATCGCGACGCGCTCGCCGGCCTCGATGTCGAAGCTGACCCCGTCGAGCACCGGAGCACCGTCGCCGCGCCCGGCCGGGTACCCGAAGCGGACGTCGCGGACGGTGACCGCGGCCCCTCCGGTCACGCTTCGTACCCCTCGCCGTACCCGCGGGCCAGCATCGCGAGATGCACGCGCTCGCCGCGGCCGTGCGCGCGGACGAAGAGCCCGCCCACCCCGCCGGCGATGATCCGCCAAGCGCGTGGTCCGGTGGCGACGAACCCGCGAGCGGCGCGGGCCGTCCGCATCCGGGATCCTTCGTCGACGATGAGATCGAGGTAGCGCAGCATGAACCCCATGATCGAGGTGAGTTGGCGGGGGAGGCGCAGCTGCTCCAGAGCGAGGACGATGCGGCGGGGCTCGGTCGTGGAGATGAGGGCGACCGCGGCGAGCACCGCGAGGGTCGCCTTCACCAGGAGGCCCCACGCGCCCCACAGCCCGGCGACGGACAGGGACAGTCCCCAGATCTCCACCCGGGGGCCTTCGGCGATGAACGGCAGGAGGAGGGCGAACACGAGGAACGGGACCTCGATCACCATCCGCTTCAGCACCACCGTGACGGGTACCCGGGCCATCGCCAGTATCGCGACGATCACAGCCCCGTACACGGCGAAAGCGAGGAACCACTCGCGCGGCGTCGCGACCACGACCACCGCGAAGACGATCAGGGCGAGCAGCTTGGCGCGGGGGGAGGCGCGATGCAGCCACGTGTCGCCGGGACGGTGACCCCAGAGCGTCGCGGCCGCCTGCACGTCAGTCCTCGGCCGTCCTGCGCTTCGCGAGGCGGCCCACGAGCCAGGCCAGACCGAACGTGACGGCGCAGCCGACCGCTCCGGCGATGGCCAGCGACAGCCACGGATTGCTCGCCAGGACGAAGCCGTAGTCCGCGAACGGACTGCTGGACACGGCGTGCGGCTGTTCACCGGCGTCGATGCCGGTGGATGCCGCGACATAGGTCAGTCCGTCGGGCAGCGCCGAGGCCCAGATGCTGACGATGCAGGCCAGCAGCAGCGCGATGGCGATGGCGCCGATCGTGAACGCCCGCGTCGAGATCCGACGGCGGGGCGACGCGACGGGGGAGGGTTCGGGCTCGCTCATGCCGTAGCCGCCTTCTCCTGGAGCGCTGTGGCTCGTCGCTCGTAGCGCGCGCCGTAGACGAGGTCGGGACGAGTGGCCAGGACGGCGCTGACGATCAGTGCGGTGATGATCGCTTCACCGAGTCCGATGAGCGTGTGCCATCCGACCATGGCGGCCAGCACCGCATCGAGGGGTACCGGCACGTTGCCGCCGACGGCGAAGAGGAGGACGAAGACGGCTGCCGCCGCCGGCACCGACAGGAACGCGCCGACACCGGATGCCGCGGCCACCGCCCAGCGCTTCCCCGGGAGGACGAGCATCAGCCCCCGGAACACCAGCCAGCCGACGACGACGGTCACCATGCCCATCAGCAGGATGTTCGTGCCCAGCGCCGTGATCCCGCCGTCGGCGAACAGGAAGGCCTGCACGATCAGCACGACGCTGATGCATAAGAGCCCGGTGCCCGGGCCGACCAGCACGGCGGCGAGGGCCCCGCCCATGAGATGGCCGCTGGTGCCCGCTCCGACCGGGAAGGTGATCATCTGCGCCGCGAAGATCAGCGTGGCGACGATGCCGACCATCGGCGCCTTCCGATCGTCCACGAACTCTTTGCGTGCGAGCTTGAGCGCCACGGCGATGCCGCCCGCCGCGATGACACCCGTCGCGATCGAGGTCGGAATATTCAGGAAGCCATCGGGGACGTGCATCGTGGGTCCTCCACTCGAGTGACGCCTTCGGACCAGCACCCGCCATCAGATGCGACGGTGTCGCGTCTGATGGGCGTCACTCTATTGCGACCTCGTCGCACCTCGCAAGGGTGTCTCCGACACCCCGCCGGGAGCGCGATCGGTGTGCCACGATGGACGGATGACGGCCATCCACCACGGCCACGCGCACACGGACGTGCGCGCCACCGACGGCGCGGAGTCGCACGAGCGCCTCCACCACGAGTCTCCCGAAGCCGCCGTCGCGGCGGCGCTCGCCGCCCTCCAGGCACGGGGCGAACGGGTCACCGACGGCCGCCGCGCGGTGCTGGAGACGCTCGCGAACACGCACGAGCACCTGAGCGCCGACCAGATCGTCGCGCTGCTCGAGCGGACCCACCCGGGTGTGCACCGGGCGACCGTCTACCGCACCCTCGACATGCTGGCCGAGCACGGTGTGGTGTCATCGATGCGCGCCGCGGGCGGCGCGACGGTCTATCACCTGGCCGCCACCACCGCCGGACACGAGCACCTGCACGCGCACTGCCGGGTCTGCGGCGCGGTCGTGGTGGTGCCGGCGGACAGTCTCGCCGAGGCATCCGCTGCCATCCTGAGCACGAGCGGCTTCGCCGTCGACGTCCAGAAGTCGACCCTGGTCGGGGTCTGCGCCGCGTGTGCGGCCGAGCTCAGCTGAGACTGTCGCGCAGCCGGCGAGCGACCTCGGCCGCCGGCATCCGCCGCGGGAAGATCGCGATCGCGATGTCGTCCTCGCCCGCCTCGGCGGGGTCGGGATGCACGCCGAACCGGCGCATCGCGTCGTCGAGCGCCCGGCGCAGGACCGTGGCCGGCACGCGCTTGGGGCTGCGGATCAGCTGACGCAGCACGTGGTTGTGCACCGCGGTCACCAGCGCCGAGAAGCCCACGGCGTCCAGCGGGTCCAGTCCGGGGAGTGCCTGGCGGAGGTATTCGTCGAACAGTCGCTCGTATCGGAACACGGTCACGATCTCGCGGTCGCGCAGCGCCGGAACCTCGCGCACCACCGCGTAACGTCGCCGGGCGAGCTCCGGATCGGCGGCGAAGTGCCGATAGACGTGCACGGATGCCTCGCACACGGCGACCCACGGATTCTCGTGCGGCTTCGCGAGGTACTCGCGCAGATGATCGAGCAGCAGTTCGTGGTCGGCGAAGACGACGTCGTCCTTGCCGCCGAACTGCCGGAAGAACGTCGAGCGCGAGACGCCGGCCGCCTGCGCGATCTGCTCCACCGAAGTCTGGTCGAAGCCGTTCTCGGCGAACAGGTCGAGCGCGGCCGCCACGACGGCGGTGCGCGCGGAGGACGGTGACGCGGTGTCGCTCATGGCCCCGAGCCTACTGGCGTACGCCCCCTGGCGCCTCGAGAGTCGGCACGCTGTGAACGAATCGGAATCCTGATCCGAACGGCGCCGATGCCCGCGGCATCCCGGTGCGGGCAGGAGCTCCCAGCCGTGAGTAGTAGGCTGGTTCCTTGGTCGGATATCTCTTGATATCAAGACATCTGGCGCCTTGTGCGCCGTCCCCTTCACATCGCCTCACCCAAGGACTGAACTGTGGATCTATACGAGTACCAGGCACGCGATCTCTTCGAGAAGTACGAGGTGCCGGTACTCGCCGGTATCGTCGCGGATACGCCGGAAGAAGTGCGCGCTGCCGCCGAGAAGATCGGTGGCGTCGTCGTCGTCAAGGCGCAGGTCAAGGCCGGCGGCCGTGGCAAGGCCGGCGGCGTCAAGGTCGCGAAGACCCCCGAGGAGGCCTTCGAGGCATCCAAGGCGATCTTCGGCCTCGACATCAAGGGCCACGTCGTCAAGCGCGTCATGGTCGCGCAGGGCGCGCGCATCGACAAGGAGTACTACTTCTCGGTGCTGCTGGACCGCGCGAACCGCTCCTACCTGAGCCTGTGCAGCGTCGAGGGCGGCATGGAGATCGAGGAGCTCGCGGTCGAGCGTCCCGAGGCTCTCGCTCGCGTCGAGGTCGACCCGCTGGGCGGCATCGACAAGCAGAAGGCCGTCGAGATCGCCCAGGCTGCCGGGTTCGCCCCCGAGCTGGTCGACAAGGTGAGCGACGTCTTCGTCAAGCTCTACAACGTCTACAAGGGCGAGGACGCGACGCTCGTCGAGGTCAACCCCCTGGTGCTGACCGAAGAGGGCGACGTCATCGCCCTCGACGGCAAGGTCTCGCTCGATGAGAACGCCGACTTCCGCCACCCGGGCCACGCGCTCCTGGAGGACAAGGACGCCGCGGACCCGCTGGAGGCCAAGGCCAAGGCGAACGACCTCAACTACGTCAAGCTCGACGGCGAGGTCGGCGTGATCGGCAACGGCGCGGGCCTGGTCATGTCGACGCTGGACGTCGTCGCGTACGCCGGTGAGAACCACGGCGGCGTCAAGCCCGCCAACTTCCTCGACATCGGCGGCGGCGCCTCGGCCGAGGTCATGGCCGCAGGCCTGGACGTCATCCTCGGCGACCCGCAGGTCAAGAGCGTCTTCGTCAACGTCTTCGGCGGCATCACCGCCTGCGACGCCGTCGCCAAGGGCATCGTGGGCGCACTCGCCGAGCTCGGCGCGACCGCCACCAAGCCGCTGGTCGTCCGCCTGGACGGCAACAAGGTGGAGGAGGGCCGCGCGATCCTGCGCGACGCCAACCACCCGCTCGTCACTCTTGCCGAGACCATGGACGAGGGCGCCGACAAGGCCGCCGCGCTCGCGAACGCATAAGGGATTCAGAACATGTCGATCTTCCTCAACAAGGACTCCAAGGTCATCGTCCAGGGCATCACCGGCGGCGAAGGCACCAAGCACACGGCTCTCATGCTCAAGGCCGGCACGCAGGTCGTCGGCGGCGTGAACGCACGCAAGGCCGGCACCACGGTGCTGCACACGGATGCTGCGGGCAACCCCGTCGAGCTGCCCGTGTTCGCGTCGGTCGCCGAGGCGATCGCCGCCACCGGCGCCGACGTCTCGATCGCCTTCGTGCCGCCCGCATTCACGAAGGACGCGATGGTCGAGGCCATCGACGCCGAGATCCCGCTGCTCGTTGTGATCACCGAGGGCGTGCCCGTCGGCGACACCGCCGAGGCCTGGGCCTACGCGCAGTCCAAGGGCAACACGACCCGCATCATCGGACCGAACTGCCCCGGCATCATCACGCCGGGCGAGTCGCTCGTCGGCATCACGCCGGCCAACATCGCAGGCAAGGGCCCGATCGGACTCGTCTCCAAGTCGGGCACCCTGACCTACCAGATGATGTACGAGCTGCGCGAGATCGGCTTCTCGACCGCCATCGGCATCGGCGGCGACCCGGTCATCGGCACCACCCACATCGACGCGCTGGCCGCGTTCGAGGCGGACCCCGACACCAAGGCGATCGTGATGATCGGCGAGATCGGCGGCGACGCCGAAGAGCGCGCGGCCGAGTTCATCAAGGCCAACGTCACCAAGCCGGTCGTCGGCTACGTCGCGGGCTTCACCGCTCCCGAGGGCAAGACCATGGGTCACGCCGGCGCCATCGTGTCCGGCTCGGCCGGCACGGCGCAGGCCAAGAAGGAGGCCCTCGAGGCCGCCGGAGTCAAGGTCGGCAAGACGCCGTCCGAGACCGCCGACCTGATGCGCGAGATCATCGCCGGACTGTAGTCCGAGACGAACAGGGGCGGATGGCGCGGCTTGGGCCGCGGCATCCGCCCCTGTCATTTGTTCACGGGTTTAGGGTGAAAGCATGCCGCTGACCGGAGAGTACAAGCCCAGCACGTCCGAGTGGGCCCGCAAACAGGCCGAGGCCTTCGAGGCGTCCGAGGGCGCTGAAGCCAACGACCTGCGCGGGGTCCCGATCATCGTCCTCACGACGGTCGGCGCCAAGTCCGGCGCCCTGCGCAAGACGGCGCTGATGCGCGTAGAGCACGACGGCCGCTACGCCGTCGTCGCGTCCAAGGGCGGCGCACCCGACGCCCCGCAGTGGTACTGGAACCTTCTCAAGAACGCCCACGTCGAGCTGCAGGACGGCGCGGCCAAGCGCGACTACCTCGCTCGTGAACTGTCCGGCGACGAGCGGGCCGAGTGGTGGGCACGCGCGACCGCGGTCTGGCCGGACTACGACGTCTACCAGACGAAGACCGACCGCCAGATCGCGATCTTCGTCCTCGAGCCGCACGACGCGTGACCACGGTGACGGATGCCGCCGCATCCGCCCAGCGCGGTCGTAGAGCATGACGGACATCGAACTCGCGCGGATCGACGCGGGCACGGTCACCCTGCACGACGCACGCCGGAAGGTGCGCTGGAACGTCGAGCTCGAACCCTTCGAGATCGGCGTCTACGCGGTCACCCAGGCGCAGTTCGCCGAGATGCTCGGCGAGACCGCCGTGCATCCGCAGCGCCCCGCCGTCGATGTGAGCTGGCTGCGCGCGATCCGCTTCTGCAACGCCGCCTCGGAGTGGGAGGGGCTCGACCCCGCCTACACGTTCGACGGCGAGGAGGTGACGTGGCACGTCGACTCCGACGGGTTCCGCCTGCCGACCGAGGCCGAGTGGGAGCACGCGTGCCGGGCGGGCTCGACGGGCGCGCACTACGGGCCGCTCGCGGACGTCGCCTGGACCAGCGCCGACGGCGTGACCTCGCCGCAGAACGTCGGTGGTCGCCTGCCCAACCTCAACGGGCTCTTCGACACCCTCGGCAACGCGTGGGAGTGGTGCTGGGACCTGCTGGATCCCGCTCGCTACGGCGACTACCGGGTGTTCCGCGGCGGCGGCTTCGCCGACGACGCCTGGAGCGTACGCGCCTCGACCCGCCGCGGGGGAGCGCCCCGCATGCACCATGACGACGTGGGACTGCGCGTCGCCCGCGGCGGTTTCGACGGAACCGATGCGGCCCAGGGCTGGTCGGCGCGGACCGATGCAGAGCGCGCGGCGACCGATGGACCCCTGCCGTCGGGCTGGACTCCGCTGCGCTGATGGCCTCCGAGCCCCGCCAACGCAGAAGCGAGCGGATGCTCCGACAAGGGGCATCCGCTCGCTTCACGTGTTGCTACTGGGCGAGCAGCGCCTCGACGGGGCCACGCGCGAAGTAGATCGCGAAGCCGGCCGCGACGACCCACAGCAGCGGGCTGATCTGGCGCGCCTTGCCGGAGAGCGAGCGGACGATCACCCAGGAGACGAAGCCCGCACCGATGCCGTTGGCGATCGAGTAGGTCAGCGGCATGACGGTGATCGCAAGGAACACCGGCAGGAGGATCGAGAAGTCCGAGAAGTCGATGTACTTGATCTGCGCCATCATCATCGCGCCGACGATCACCAGGGCCGAGGCCGCGACCTCGGTCGGAACGATCGAGACGAGCGGCGTGAAGAACATCGCGATGAGGAACAGCAGACCGGTCACGACGTTCGCGAGACCCGTGCGGGCGCCCTCGCCGATGCCGGAGCCGGACTCGATGAACACCGTGTTGGACGAGGCCGAGGCATAGCCGCCGGCGACCGCGCCGACACCTTCGACGATCAGCGCGGACTTGATGCGCGGGAAGTCGCCCTTCTCGTTGGCGAGGCCGGCTTCCTTGGACAGGCCCGTCATGGTGCCCATCGCGTCGAAGAAGTTGGTGAACACCAGCGTGAAGACGAGCATGAGTGCCGCCAGCGCGCCGATCCGTTCGAACGAGCCGAAGAGCGAGACCTGGCCGATGAGGGAGAGGTCGGGAACGCTGACGAGCGAGCCGGGCAGTTCGGGGACCGAGAGGCCCCAGCCGCCGGGGTTGACGCCGTCGTCGCTGAACTTGGGTCCGATGTTCCAGATCGCCTCGACGATGACCGCGACCAGCGTGCCGGAGACGAGTCCGATGAGGATGCCGCCCTTGACCTTGCGGGCCACCAGGATGCCGGTGAGCAGCAGCGTGAAGACGAAGATCAGTGTCGGGACGGTGGCGATCGAGCCGGCGATGCCGAGCCCGACCGGGGGAGAGTTCGCACCGGTCGCCGTGACGAAGCCGGCGTCGACGAAACCGATGAACGCGATGAAGAGGCCGATACCGACGGTGATCGCGAGCTTGAGCTGCACGGGCACGGCGTCGAAGATCATGCGGCGCAGGCCGGTGGCCGCGAGGATCACGATGATCAGACCGTTGATGACGACCAGGCCCATGGCTTCGGGCCATGTCACCTGCCCGACGACGCTGACGGCGAGGAAGGAGTTGATGCCGAGCCCGGCGGCGAACGCGAACGGCAGGCGCGTGACGAGGCCGAACAGGATCGTCATGACACCGGCGGTGAGTGCGGTGACCGCCGTGACCGCCGAGAAGCCGAGCTGGTTGCCGACGACATCCGTACCGCTGGACAGGATGATCGGGTTCAGGATCACGATGTAGGCCATCGTGACGAACGTCACGACACCGCCTCGGATCTCGGTTCCGATCGTCGAGCCGCGGCGGGTGATCTCGAAGAATCGGTCGAACCCGTTGCGGGGTTCGACCGGCTGGGCGTCTGTTGCTGTCTCGGGCGACGGCGTCGTTGTCATAGGTTGACCTCCGCGTAAGACGTTAGCGGTCTTGCGGGCTTTCCTGTGGAGAAGCTGAACGGATGCTTCGTCGGGCGTGGCCGTGCGGGGAGGCCCCACGGCGCTCGGTAGGGTCGATGAGGCATGCATCGTCTCCTCATCGCACTCCTGTCCGCGTTCGACGCGGCCGTCGCCGCCGCAGCGGGCGTGGTCCTCGTCCTGGCCCCGCTCACCGTGCTGTGGGTGGTCGGATTCGGCGGCACCGCGGACTGGGCCACACTCTGGCCGGTGGGGGCCTCCATCTGGCAGCTCGGGCATCTCGTGCCTCTGTTCATCACCCTGCCGGAGCTGTACCTGGTCGAGGCGGGGATCGCCCCGGATGCGGCATCCTTCGTCCTCTCTCTCGCACCGCTGGCGCTCACCGCCTTCACCGCGATCTTCGCCGCCCGCTCCGGCGCCCGTGGGTCGCGCGCGGACGGCTGGGCCACCGGCGTCATCGCGGGCAGCGTGACCTTCGCAGCGCTGACCACTCTCATCGCGCTCAGCGCGCGCAACCCGGTCGCCGCGATCCACCTGTGGCAGGCCGTCCTCTTCCCGACCCTCGTGTTCGTGCTCCCCGCCATCGCCGGGGCCGTCGTCACCGAGTGGCGCGAAGCCGGGGCGGGCGTGATCGCACGTCTGCGCGACCGTGCCGAGGAGCGTCCGCACGGCTGGAGCGAGGTCCCCGGGCTCGCAGCCCTCGGCGCCGTCGTCGTCTGGGTCGGGCTGCTCGGGCTGGGTGCGCTCGCCGTGGCGGTGGCACTCCTGGTCGGTGGCGGCGATGTCATCGCGCTGTTCGAGGCCGGCCACATGGATGCGCTGGGCGCGACCGTGACGACGCTCGCACAGCTCGCCTACCTGCCGAACCTCGCGATCTGGGCCTTCTGCTACATCGCGGGACCCGGCTTCGCACTGGGTGTGGACACGGCCGTGTCGCCGTCCGGCACCCAGGTCGGCGTCGTCCCCGGCATCCCCGTCTTCGGCGCGGTCCCGGAGTCGTCCTCGCCGTGGCTGCTCCTGCTCGCACTGCTGCCGGTCGCGCTGGGCGCCCTCGCCGGATGGATCGCCCGCTCGAGACTCGTCGCCCCGCGCGCCGTTGCGGCCGACCGCGTCATTCCGCAGACGGCTGCCCCGTGGGCGACGGCGTCGCTCGAAGGACTGATCGGAGCACCGCCGGAGGTCGTCGAGGAGCCGGAGCCCGAGCACGAGCACGAGCACGAGCCCATCGCCGCGCGCCTCGCGCTGACCCTGGCGATCGCCGTGCTGGCCGGCGCGGGAGCGGCACTGATGGCCGCCCTGGCATCGGGATCGATCGGGCCCGGGCGGCTTGCCGAGGTCGGTCCGCAGCCGGGGCCGGTCGCGCTGGTCGTGGGCCTGGAGGTGCTGGTGGGTGCCGGCATCCTATTGCTCTCCCCGTCCTCGCGCTCACGCTCGCGCGGGCACGAGGGCTCGCACGACGTCGCCCTCACGGTCGAGGATGCTGCCACCCCGGGCACCGACGAGACCGGCCCGCTCGAGCCGCTGCCGACGTTCGTGCCGGTCGCCGCGGAGCCGCTGCCGCCCTTCCCGCCTGCCGTCGTCACCCCTGTCCCGGAGGATGAGACGGGAGGCCCGGCTCCGCGCCGGCCCGGCCCGCTCCCGCCGGTAGACTGAGCCCGTGCTCACGGTCGCGGTCCTCATCTCCGGCGCGGGCTCCAATCTGAAGGCCCTGCTGGATGCCGCGGCCGAGGAGGACTATCCCGCCCGGATCGTCGTCGTCGGCGCCGATCGCGAGGCCGACGGGTTTGCGCACGCGCAGGCCTACGGTATCCCGACCTTCCTCGTCCCGTGGAGCGAGTTCGACTCGCGCGAAGCGTGGGGCGCGGAGCTCGCGACCCAGCTGGCCGTGTGGCGTCCCGACCTGATCGTGCTCAGCGGTCTCATGCGGCTGCTGCCCGCCGAGGTCGTGGACGCGTGGTCGCCGCGCATCATCAACACGCACCCGGCGTACCTGCCCGAGTTCCCCGGCGCCCATGGCGTGCGCGATGCGCTCGCCGCCGGTGCGACCCAGACCGGCGCCAGCATCATCGTGGTGGACAACGGCGTCGACAGCGGACCGATCCTCGCGCAGGAGCGCGTGCCGATTCGCTCGGACGACGACGAGCACACGCTGCACGAGCGCATCAAGCCCGTCGAGCGTCGCCTCCTCGTCGATGTGGTGCGCCGCATCGCGACCGGCGAGCTCGATCTCTCCGCCCCCTGAACTCCCTCCAGCCCCGATCCGTCAGGAGCCCCTTATGGCCGGTCCGGCCCACGACCCCTCTCTGTACCGTGAGCGCGACATCGTCCCGATCCGGCGCGCGCTCGTCTCCGTCAGCGACAAGACCGACCTGCTGAGGCTCGCCGAGGCGCTCGCCGCCAGCGGCGCCGAGATCGTCTCGACCGGTTCGACGGCCGCGACCATCCGCGACGCGGGCTTCGCCGTCACGGACGTCTCCTCGGTCACGGGCTTCCCCGAGTCCCTCGACGGTCGCGTCAAGACACTGCACCCGAGCGTGCACGCCGGCCTCCTGGCCGACCTGCGCCTCGAAGATCACGAGCGTCAGCTCGCCGAGCTGGGCATCGCGCCCTTCGAGCTCGTCGTGGTCAACCTGTACCCGTTCATCGAGACGGTCGCCTCCGGCGCCCAGGGCGACGACGTGGTCGAGCAGATCGACATCGGCGGCCCCGCGATGGTCCGCGCCTCGGCGAAGAACCACGCCAACGTCGCCATCGTCGTCTCGCCCGAGTCCTACTCGGGCGTGATCGATGCCATCAAGGCCGGCGGCACGTCGTTGACGCAGCGCCGCGAGCTCGCGGCACGGGCGTTCGCCCACACCGCGGCGTACGACACTGCGGTCGCCACCTGGTTCGCCGACGGCACCCTCGGGTCGGAGGAAGACCTCCCCGCCCACCTCACGATCAGCGCCGAGCGCCTCGCGACGCTCCGCTACGGCGAGAACTCGCACCAGCGCGCGGCGATCTACTCCCGCACCGGCGGCCACGGCATCGCCCAGGCGACACAGCTGCAGGGCAAGGAGATGTCGTACAACAACTACATCGACGCCGACGCCGCCCTGCGCGCCGCCTTCGACATGGTCAAGCCCGCCGTCGCGATCATCAAGCACGCCAACCCCTGCGGCATCGCGGTCGCGGCCCCGAACGCGCTGGACCCCATCGCCAGCGCCCACCTGCGCGCGCACGAGTGCGACCCGGTGTCGGCGTTCGGCGGCGTCATCGCGGCGAACCGCACAGTCACCTTGAAGATGGCGGAGAACCTGCGCGACATCTTCACCGAGGTGATCGTCGCGCCCGACTTCGAGCCCGCCGCCCTGGAGGTCTTCGCGCTCAAGAAGAACCTGCGCGTGCTGCAGCTGCCGACCGACTGGCAGCAGGAGCGCATGGACGTGCGCCTCGTCTCCGGCGGACTGCTGCTGCAGGACGCGGACCGCTTCCCCGACGACATCGAATCGGTCGCGAAGAACTGGGAGCTCGTCTCCGGTGAGCGTCCGGACGAAGCCGAGATGACGAACCTCATCTTCGCGTGGAAGGCGTGCCGCGCCGTCAAGTCCAACGCCATCGTGCTGGCCAAGGGCTCGGCCACGGTCGGCGTCGGCATGGGACAGGTGAACCGGGTCGACTCCTGCCGCCTCGCGGTCGAGCGGGCGGGGGATCGTGCCGCAGGATCGGTCGCGGCATCCGACGCCTTCTTCCCGTTCGCGGACGGCCCCCAGGTGCTGATCGACGCCGGTGTCTCGGCGATCGTGCAGCCCGGCGGCTCCGTGCGCGATGAAGAGGTCATCGACGCTGCCCGCAAGGCCGGCGTGACGATGTTCTTCACGGGTGAGCGTCACTTCTTCCACTGACCCGCATCGGTGACCGACCGGCCGTCTGACCTCCGGGTCAGGCGGCCGGTCGTCCGTAGGCCTCGAGCAGGCGCAGCCACACCTCGCTGAGCGTCGGGTACGACGGCACGGCGTGCCACAGGCGCGTGAGGGGTACTTCCCCGACGATCGCGATGGTCGCGGCGTGCAGCAGTTCGGCCACGTCCGGACCGACGAACGTCATACCGATGAGCACGCCGCGATCCTCATCGACGACAGCCCGCGCCTGACCCTCGTAGTGGTCGGCGCGTGTGGTCGCTCCCGCGAGCCAGGACAGGTCGTAGTCCAGGACGCGGATGCGGTGGCCCGCAGCCTCTGCGGCCGCAACGGTGAGCCCCACCGACGCGACCTCCGGATCCGTGAAGGTGACCTGCGGGACATGGGCATGGTCGGCGGTCGCGACATGCGCGCCCCAGGGTGCGTCATCCACCTTCTCGCCCTTCGCCCGAGCCGCGATCACATCGCCCGCCGCGCGCGCCTGGTACTTGCCCTGGTGGGTGAACAGGGCGCGATGGTTGACGTCGCCGACGGCGTACAACCAGTCCGTGCCTGTCACGAGCATTGTGTCGTCGACGGTGAGCCATGCGCCGGCGGCGAGGCCGATGGTCTCCACGCCGAGGTCGCCCGTGCGGGCGGTGCGTCCGGTCGCGACGAGCACCTGCTGAGCGACGACGCGGCCCCCGTCATCGAGCGCCAGCACGGCGTTCTTCTCGGTGCGATGGGCGGAAACGACCTCGACGTGGGTGCGCACCGTCACACCGAGGCGGTCCAGCGACTGCTGTACGAGTTCCGCGGCGAACGGTTCCATCGTGCCGAGGACCCCGGACCGCGCGATAAGCGTCACCTTCGCGCCCAGCCCGGCGTAGGCGGTGGCGATCTCCACAGCCACGACACCGCCGCCGATGATCGCGAGCGAGTCCGGGATGTCGTGGGCGCTGGTCGCGTCGCGGCTGGTCCACGGCGCGATCTCCCGCAGCCCGGGGACGTCGGGCAGCAGCGGGACCGACCCGGTCGCCACGACCACGGCGTGGCGGGCCTTAAGCAGGGTGACGGTGCCGTCGGCCGCGGTGACCCGCACCCGCTTGACCCCGATGAATTCGGCGTGGCCGCGCACGAGGTCGATCCCGGTCTCGGCGAGCCAGGTGACCTGGGAGTCGTCGTTCCAGTCGTGCGCGATCCGATCGCGGCGCCGCAGGACGCCGGCGACATCGAGGTCGCCCGTCACGGCCTGCTTCGCTCCGTCCACGTCTTGCGCGGCCCGTACGGCCGCTGCGGCGCGCAGCAGCGCCTTCGACGGCATGCACGCCCAGTAGGAGCATTCGCCGCCCACGAGCTCGGCCTCGACGATGACGGTGCGCAGACCGCCCTGCATCGCGCGGTCTGCCGCGTTCTCGCCCACCGCTCCCGCACCGATCACGATGACGTCGTATTCTCGTTCGTCCATGTCTTCACGCTAGGGGGGTCGCCGCGGAGAGTCGAGGGGTGCCACGACATGGCAGTTGGCCTCATCACCGTGTCCGTTTTCCGCCAGCCGGTGTCGGTGGAGCGTGTCAGGCTAGTGCTGTGAACACACCGACCATGAGCTTCGACGAGCGGTATCGCGTCATCGAGTCCCGCGATCCGCGGTTCGACGGACAGTTCGTCACAGCCGTGAGCTCGACGCGCATCTACTGCCGCCCGAGCTGCCCGGCACGTACTCCGAAGCCGAGCAACGTCACGTTCTACGCGACGAGCGCCGCGGCGCATGAGGCGGGCTACCGCGCCTGCAAGCGCTGCCTGCCCGAGGCGGCGCCCGGTTCGCCGGCGTGGAACATCCGCGGCGACGTGACCGCACGGGCCATGCGGCTCATCGCCGACGGGGTCGTCGAGCGCGAGGGCGTCCCGGGCCTCTCGGCCCGCCTCGGCTATTCGTCGCGGCACCTCACGCGACTGCTCACCGCCGAGCTCGGCGCGGGTCCGCTCGCCCTCAGCCGCGCGCACCGCGCCCACACGGCGCGGATGCTGCTGGTCGGCACCGACCTGCCTGCAGCGGACGTCGCGTTCTCCGCGGGCTTCGCCAGCGTGCGCCAGTTCAACGACACCGTGCGGGAGGTGTTCGGGATGCCGCCGCTCGACCTGCGCGCACGGCGCCGTGGCACGAACATCGTCACGCCCGGCGCGATCGACCTGGTGCTGCCGCACCGCGGCCCGCTCGACGCGGGCGGACTGTTCGCCTGGATGGCGGCCCGCGCGGTTCCCGGTGTCGAGGTCGCGACTCCGACCTCCTTCGCCCGCACGATCGCCCTGTCGGGCGGTCCGGCCTGGTTCGAGCTGCGCGTCGACGACGCGTCCCGCGTGCGCCTGCGCGCGCGACTGACGCATCTCGGTGACCTGTCGACGCTCGTCACGCGGGCGCGACGCCTGTTCGACCTGGACGCCGACCCGATCGCGATCGACGAGGCGCTGTCGCGGCATCCGGAACTCCGCCCGCTCGTGGAGGCGACGCCCGGCATCCGCGTGCCCGGCGCCGCCGACCCGCACGAGATGCTCATCCGCGCCATGGTCGGGCAGCAGATCACCGTGTCCGCCGCACGCACGGCCCTCACCTCACTCACCGACGCGCTGGGGGAGCGGGTCGAAGGCTTCGATGGCACCGACCGGCTGTTCCCGACCATGGCCGCGATCGCCGAGCACGGAGCCGAGGTGCTGCGCGGGCCGGCCGCCCGCATCCGCGCGATCACGGGTGCCGCCGCCGCGCTGGTCTCGGGCGAGCTGTCGCTCGGTACCGGCGACGATGCGATCGACCAGCGTGCCGCGCTTCTGGCCCGGCCCGGTATCGGGCCGTGGACCGCCGACTACGTGCGCATGCGGGTACTCGGCGATCCCGACGTGTTCCTGCCGGGCGATGTCGCCGTCCGCTCCGGTGCCGCCGCGATCGGGATCCCGGCCGAACCCGGCCCGCTCACCGACTGGGCCGCGCGCACCGCGCCGTGGCGCAGCTATCTCACGACCCATCTCTGGCGCGCGGCCCCGACCGTCCGCCGCCGCACGCTCGAACCGGAGGCACACTCATGACCACTGCACTCATCCAGACCGTCGACACCCCCGACGGCGCGTTCACGATCGTCGTCGACGACCGCCAGCGCGTGCTCGCCTCCGGGTGGACCGCCGACCACGTCGTCGCCCTCGCCCGGATCCCGCGCGCGCTCGTGCCGGAGTCGACGACTGACGGAGAGACGGACGCCGCGGCCGCCGTCGCGGCCTACTACGGCGGCGATCTGCACGCCATCGACGACGTCGAGGTGTCGCAGGGCGGCACCACGATGCAGCGCGCCGGCTGGGCGGCGCTGCGCCGGATCGCACCGGGCCGTCCGCTGACCTACTCGGAGTTCGCCGCCACGCTCGGGCAGCCGTCCGCCGTTCGGGCCGCGGCATCCATCTGCGCCCGCAACGCCCCGGCGCTGTTCGTGCCGTGCCATCGTGTACTGCGCTCGGACGGCACGCTGGGCGGATTCGCCTGGGGCCTGGACGTCAAGGACAGCCTGCTCGCCCGCGAACGCGCGGCCTGACCCGCGGCTGGCGGGGCGAAGAATCGACCCTTGCGTCCAGGAAACACTCAGATATAGGCTGGAGGGCTGTCGCACCGTGGGCAACCACGGTGCGACGACCCCGCTCACCGATCCGAGGAGGATGCCATGTACCAGGCCATCGTCGCTGTGAATGTCGTCACTGCGAAGCCGCTTGCGTCCATCTTCCCGGGTGGGTCGCGCGTCGACTTCGAGGGATAAGCGCCTCCGACAACTCCTTCCGGCGCAGTTTCGCCGGTTCTCGCGTTTCTCCCCGACACCCCACGGTGCGGCGCTCTGTCGCGCCCTCCTCTCTCCACCATCGCGCAACCATCCCGCAAGGATCATGACTCCCACTTCTTCTCCTGAACGTCTTTCCACTCCGAAGGCGCTGGCCCGCCTCATCCCGTTCGTCTGGCCGGTCAAGGGCCGTCTGGCGATGGGTGCCCTCTCGGCGCTCGGCGCCGCCGTGATGACCCTGCTCATCCCGCTCGTCCTGCAGGCCGCGGTCGACGGCCCGATCGCCACCGGCAACATGGTCATGATCGTGTGGGCGTCGATCGGCGTGCTGGTGCTCGGCGTGCTGGAGGCGCTGTTCGTCTTCCTGCGCCGCGCGTTCGTGCTCACCCCCGGAACGGGTGTCGAGTACGAGATCCGCCAGCAGTTCTACCGCCGCCTCCAGCGTCTGCCCGTCGCATTCCACGACCGGTGGCAGTCGGGGCAGCTGCTCAGCCGCATGATGCAGGACATCAACCTCATCCGCCGTTGGCTGGTTTTCGGCCTGATCCTGCTCGTGGTCAACGTGCTGACCATCATCATCGGCTCCGTGCTGCTGTTCCGCTGGCACTGGCTGCTGGGCACCATCTTCCTCGTCGTGTCGATCCCGCTGTGGTGGGTCGGCTTCCGCTTCGAGCGCTCCTACGGCACGCTCGCGCGGATGAGCCAGGACCAGGCCGGCGACCTCGCCACTGCGGTCGAGGAGAGCGTGCACGGCATCCGTGTGCTGAAGGCCTTCGGTCGCGGCAAGCATGCACTGCAGAAGTTCCGCGAGCAGGTCGAGACGCTGCGCACGACCGAGCTGCGCAAGGCGCGCGAGGTCGGCGTGCTCTGGTTCTGGCTCGAGGTCATGCCGATGATCGCCTTCGCGCTGTGTCTGCTCGCGGGCATCTACCTCACCTCGGTGGGACAGCTCACCGTCGGCGAGCTGTTCGCGTTCTTCGTGATGGCCACGGCGCTGCGCTGGCCGATCGAGTCGCTCGGCTTCCTCTTCTCCTTCCTGATCGACGCCCGCACGGCGACCGACCGCATCTTCGAGGTGCTCGACGAGGAGAACACCATCGTCGACCCGGAGAACCCGGTCACCATCGCGCAGCCGCGCGGTGAGCTCGCCTTCCGCGGGGTGCACTTCCGGTATCAGGATGCCGGTGACACCGAGCGCGACCTGCTCAACGGCATCGACCTCGTGCTGCGACCCGGCGAGACCATGGCGCTGGTCGGGCTGACGGGCTCGGGCAAGACGACCCTGACGACCCTGCCGACGCGGCTGTACGACGTGACCGGTGGCACTGTCGAACTGGACGGCGTCGATGTGCGCGACCTGCGGCTCGACGAGCTGCGCACGCACATCTCGATGGCGTTCGAGGACGCGACGCTGTTCTCGGCATCCGTCCGCGAGAACGTGCTCATAGGTCGCGACGATCTCGACATCCACAGCCCGGAGGCCGATGCGGCCTTGCGCGAGGCTCTCGAGATCGCCCAGGCGCACTTCGCGTACGAGCTGCCCGACGGCGTCGAGACGGCGGTGGGCGAAGAGGGGCTCAGCCTGTCCGGCGGCCAGCGCCAGCGGCTCGCGCTCGCGCGCGCCGTAGCGGCACGGCCCGCCGTGCTGGTGCTGGACGACCCGCTGAGCGCGCTGGACGTCGACACCGAGGCGCTGGTCGAGGCTGCGCTGCGGCGGGTCCTGGCCACCACTACGGCCCTCATCGTCGCGCACCGTCCGTCGACCGTGTCGCTCGCCGACCGCGTCGCGGTGCTGGAGGCCGGCCGCATCGTCGGCGTCGGCACCCACTCGGAGTTGCTGCGCGACAACGAACATTATCGACACGTGATCTCGAGCCTCGAGGCCGAGGATCTGCGTCAGCGCGAAGCGGAGGTGAACCTGTGACCACTGTCACCGGTACCAGCGGCGAAGACCGCCACGACTACACGAAGGCCGAGAGCAAGCAGATCCGTCTGCGGTCGCTTCACCTGCTCGGGTCGCTCCTGAAGCCTCTGCGGAAGCTCGTCATCCTCACCGGAGTGGTGATCGTCGCCTCCACCGGTCTGCGGGTCCTCGGGCCCGTGCTGATCGCCTACGGCATCAACACGGCTCTTCCGTACGCGGTCGAGCAGGCGAATTGGATGCCGGCCTTCGGCGTGACCGCGGTGTACATCGTCACGGGCGTCGGGGGAGCGGCCCTGATCGGGCTGTTCGTCGTGCTGTCGGCGCGGCTGACGCAGGCGGTGCTGACCGATCTGCGCACCCGGATCTTCCGGCACACGCAGCGCCTGAGCCTCGAGTTCCACGAGAGCTACACGTCTGGACGCATCATCTCGCGGCAGACGAGCGATCTGGAGTCGATCCGCGAGCTCCTGGACGGCGGCCTCAACCAGCTGGTCCAGGGCGCGCTGTTCGGCATCTTCACGCTCGCCATGCTGTTCATCCTCGACTGGCAGAGCGGCGTCGTGCTGTTGTTCATGGGTATCCCGCTGGCCTTCCTGATGCGGTGGTTCTACCTCGAGTCGCAGAAGGGATTCCGGGTCTCGCGCGTTGTCAGCGCGAAGCTGATCGTGCAGTTCGTCGAGACGATGACCGGCATCCGCGCCGTCAAGGCATTCCGCAAGGAGAAGCGCAACGACGAGGAGTTCGGGGAGGTCTCGGCCGAGTACCGCAGCGTGAACCTCAAGCTGGTCAAGCTCTACGGCATCCTCGACCCGGGACTGATCCTGATGGCCAACGTGACGATGGCGATCGTGCTGCTGTTGGGCGCTATCCGCGTCGTCGACGGCACGCTGCTGATCGGCACGCTGCTGGCCGTGGTCATGTACGTCCGCAACTTCTTCAGCCCGCTGGAGGAGGTGGCGATGTTCCTGAACTCGTACCAGTCCGCCACGGCTGCGCTCGAGAAGGTGTCGGGCGTGCTGGAGGAGGAGCTCACTGTTCCCGATCCCGCGGAGCCGGTCGACCTGTGGACCTCGCGCGGACACGTCCGGTTCGAGGACGTCGAGTTCGGCTACGTCGGCGACCGCACGATCCTGCCCGACTTCAGCCTCGACATCCCGGCGGGGCAGACCATCGCTCTGGTGGGCACGACGGGCGCGGGCAAGTCCACGCTGGCCAAGCTCATTTCGCGCTTCTACGACCCGAGCAAGGGATCGGTGACGCTCGATGACGTCGACCTGCGCAACCTGCACCCGAAGGACCTGCGGCGCGCGATCGTCATGGTGACGCAGGAGGCCTACCTGTTCTCCGGCACGGTCGCCGACAACATCGCACTCGGCAAGCCGGATGCCTCGCTGGAGGAGATCCAGGCGGCGGCGCGTGCGGTGGGAGCGGATGCCTTCATCCAGGCGCTGCCGGACGGCTACCAGTCCGACGTCAACAAGCGTGGTGGGCGCGTGTCGGCGGGGCAGCGCCAGCTGATCTCGTTCGCGCGGGCCTTCCTCGCCGACCCGGCGGTGCTGATCCTCGACGAGGCGACGGCCTCGCTGGACATGCCCAGCGAGCGGATGATCCAGGACGCCCTGCAGACGCTGTTGGCCGATCGGACGGCGATCATCATCGCGCACCGGTTGTCCACCGTCGCGATCGCCGACCGCGTTCTGGTGATGGAGCACGGCCGCATCATCGAGGATGACACCCCCGAGACGCTGATCGCCGGCACCGGAAAGTTCTCCCAGCTGCACGCCGCCTGGAGGGAATCACTCGTCTAGCTTTTTTGCCAGCTGACCAGGAAATGCTTTTCCTCGGGAAGTGGGCTATGGTCTCCGGAACACGCCAGCTCAGTGAAGGGAAGCGAGTCCATGGCTACCAAGCCCAGCAGCACGTCGAATAAGAAGGCTCCTCAGCAGACTCTCAAGGAGAAGCGCGCCGCAAAGCGCGAGAAGGCCGAGGACAACAACGTGTTCAAGGCACGCAAGGGCTCGTAGGCCCACATGCATCGAGGGGCGTCGGACTTCGGTCCGGCGCCCCATCGGCTTTGTTGCGCTGGGTGGGTGGGCCGTTGGGGTGCGTTGGCCGAGGCGAGGTCAGGGTGGTGTCCCGGCCGCGCAGGGGCTGACGCTCGGGCATGGGTGCCCGCTGGCGCGAGCCGGTCGCAGGCTGGGACGCTCCGCTCTGGGCCGCTCCGCTCTGAGCCGGGGCACGAGCAACTCGGATCGGCACGAGGCTCTATTGCCGGGGTCAGAAGGGCGCCATGCTGCCCTCGCTGCTCGACGGCGTGAACGTGGGAACTTTCCGTTCGGGGTCGACGCGGTAGTGGCGTCCGGTGGGTGAGGTCCATTCCAGGGCGCCGCCGCTGTCGGCGATCTGGTGCACGCGCCACCGGCCGTGGTGCTTGATCGTNACGCGGTAGTGGCGTCCGGTGGGTGAGGTCCATTCCAGGGCGCCGCCGCTGTCGGCGATCTGGTGCACGCGCCACCGGCCGTGGTGCTTGATCGTGTGATGGCCTTTGCACAGCGGGGCGAGGTTGCTCAGTTCGGTGGTGCCGCCGTGTTCCCATGCCACGGTGTGATCGATCTCGCAGCGCGCCGCCGGGATGCCGCATCCCGGCGCCATACATCGCTCCGCCCGCCACCGCACCAGGCGCCGCAACTCCGGTGGCGGCCGATACCTGTCCCGCCCCACCGACAGCACCACTCCCGTCTCCGGATGGGTCAGCACCCGCATCCACCCCTCCGCGGACCCACACAACTCCCGGGCACGCGCGAGGGGGATCGGGCCGAGGCCTTCGACACTCGCCTGACCCCAACTTCCCGGGCCGCCGTTTGCGAGGCCACCGCCTCCCTGACCGCCGTGCGCCTGCTCGCCGCGTGCCTGACTACCGTGTGCCTGACCATGGTTCATCTGTCCGTGGGCCGGTCCGCCGCCGTCGCCGCCGTCGCCCAGCAACGTGAGTGCCGGGACGGTGACCACGACGGTCGCGCGGATACCGCGCGCGTCGGCGGGTGTCGCTTCGGTGGTGCCATCGATGAGGAGGTCGCCGCACACGTCCGCCCGCAACTGATCCAACGTGCGGGTTTCACGGTCCTGGGCGGCGATCACCTTGCTGATCGCGGTGAGACGGCCGTGGATGGCGTGTACCTCGACGGCGGGGCCGAACAGCATGAACCACGCCATCCCGTCCTCGGCCGGCGTGACCACCACCCGCCGCTGCTGGAGGGCCTGCTCGTGCCGCTCGGCGAGGGTGGCTGCCCGGACGCTGTCCACCAGCATCCGCAACTTCCGACGGAACGTCCCGAACGCATGCGCCTCCGCCAACCCGATCGCCGGCTCCAGCACCCGCCCGCGCAGCTCCGGTTCGACCGTGTCCACCAGGTCGACCAGTTCGGTGGCGTGCCGCGCACTCATCCGGGCGCCCTCGAGCGAATCGAGCACCTCCGGATACCGGTGCACCAACGCGTCCGCGTGCGCGACGAGCAACCCCGCGGCCGACTCGGTGATCGCCAACGCCGCCGCCAACTCCAGACGGACCGAACGTTCGATCACATCCGTGAGCAGGTGCCCATGGGCGGCCGCGTCCGCGAGCGCTTCCCGGCGCAGCGCGTCGATACGCACGTACCGGTGCGCCGCGAACACCGCGAGCATCGCCTCCGCCTCCACAACCAGGTCCAACGCGTCCGGGAACGGGGGCACCCAGCCGCCATCGTCCGGAGGGAGACCCTCGTCGGCAACGGTGCTGAACATACCTCGACATTAGAACATACCTCCGACATTGCGACCGGCCGTCGCTAGCCCGAATCGCGCAGCCGGACCCCGTCGCTGTGTGCGCCCCAAAGCGAAAATGACGGCGTAGGTTGCCCGACACGCGTACGCAGGCAGTTGTGCGCGCAGTGTCAACACAGGCCATGGCTGCGGCGCCGACGTTCGACGGCGCCCGATGGGCGCGGCCCGCCGCGACGCGGGCAATCGACGCATCCGAGCAGCGATCCGTCCATGACGCCAGGAACAACGCCGCATCCGTACCGCACCCGCCCCGCCACAAGGACCGATTCCACCGCCGCTGCGCTCACGCTCGTCGAGTCCGTCACAATCACCGGCGAATCCGCGCCACCACGACCGTCGGCGAGTACGCGCGGACACCGCCGAACGGGCACAGAAACCGGCCCTCACGCAGGGCGACGAGGCCTCGGTGGGGGAGGGGGATCCGAGGACCCGCCGCCGGTCGCGGACGGCCGTAGTGTCGAATGTCCTGCGAAATCACCCCGCAGCGCGAACCGTCGAGAAGGGGCGCTAGAGGCGGATCTCGGCGATGACCTCGCCGTACTCGGTCTCGCCGACGGGGGTGAATCCCACGCGGCGGAAGAAGGCCTCGGGGCCGTCCTCGCCCGCCTCGTAGATCGCGACGACACGGTCGACGCCGCGGGTGCGAGCCTCTTCGAGCAGCTGCTTGACGGCGAAGCGCCCCACGCCGCGGCCCTGGTCATCGGCGTCCACGTTGATGCGCCAGAGCACCGAGCGGAAGTGCTCCTCGGGCGCCTCGGGATCGAAGTTCGCGCTCACGAACCCGACGACCACATCGCCGTCGAGCACGACGCGCTGCCACGTGGTCTGCGGGTTGACCACGGTGGCGGCGATCCCGTAGCTCACCGGGGCCAGGTACTGCTCCTGGCCGGGTTTGAGCGACATGTTGTTCACGGCCACGATCGTGGAGGCGGAAAGTTCTTCCATGCGCAGCTCAGACATGGTGCCAGGCTAATGCCCACGCGAGGGGAGGGCGAGCGGATGTCGTCACGCCGGAGTCGCTTCACGGCGAAAGTATCTCGATATCAAGATAATTATCGCGTTGGGATAAGCTGGAACGACCACCCGAATGGAGACGACACCGGTGACCGACTCGACCATCATCTACACCCACACCGACGAGGCGCCGGCACTGGCCACCGCCTCGTTCCTGCCGATCATCAAGGCAGTCACCAGCCAGGCAGGGGTGGACGTCGAGACTCGGGACATCTCCCTCGCCGGCCGCGTGCTCGCGGCATTCCCGCAGAAGCTGACGCCCGAGCAGCAGGTGGGCGACGCCCTCGCTGAGCTCGGCGGTCTGGCGACGCTGCCCGAGGCGAACATCATCAAGCTTCCGAACATCTCGGCGTCGATCCCGCAGCTGAAGGCGGCCATCGCCGAGCTGCAGGCGCAGGGCTTCGCGATCCCCGACTATCCGGACGAGGCGCAGAGCCTCGAGGAGAAGGACACGCGCGCCCGCTACGACCGCATCAAGGGCTCCGCCGTCAACCCGGTGCTGCGCGAGGGCAACAGCGACCGCCGCGCGCCCCTGTCGGTCAAGAACTACGCACGCAAGCACCCGCACCGCAACAAGCCGTTCGCCGAGGGCTCCAAGACCCGCGTCGTGACGATGGGTCACGATGACTTCCGCTCCAACGAGAAGTCCGTCGTCATCCCCTCCGACGACGTCCTCACGATCCAGCACGTCGCCGAGAACGGCACCGTCACGCCGCTGAAGACCGCGCTCAAGGTCCTCCCCGGCGAGATCGTCGACGCGACGTTCCTCTCCGCATCCGCTCTGGACGCGTTCCTCGCCGAGACACTCAGCGAGGCGCTGGCCGACAACGTGCTCTACTCGGTGCACCTCAAGGCCACGATGATGAAGGTCAGCGACCCGATCATCTTCGGCCACGTCGTCAAGGCGTACTTCGCCGACGTGTTCGACACGTATGGCGACGCCATCGCGGCGGCCGGACTGACCGCGAACGACGGACTCGGCGCGATCCTCGCCGGCCTGCCGTCGATCGAAGGCGGCGCGGAGATCGCTGCGGCGATCGAGGCCGACCTGGCCGGCGGTCCCCGTCTGTCCTACGTCAACTCCGACAAGGGCATCACGAACCTGCACGTACCCTCCGACGTGATCGTGGACGCATCCATGCCGGCGCTCATCCGCAACGGCGGCAAGCTCTGGGGCGTCGATGGTGGCGAGGACGAGACGCTGGCTGTCATCCCCGACTCCTCGTACGCGAGCGTCTACCAGACCGCCATCGAGGACGTCATCGTGAACGGCCCGCTGGACCCCGCCACGATCGGCTCCGTCCCCAACGTCGGTCTGATGGCGCAGGCCGCCGAGGAGTACGGCAGCCACGACAAGACGTTCGAGATCGCCGAGGCCGGTCGCGTCCAGGTGCTCAACCAGGCCGGCGACGTGCTCCTCGAGCACGCCGTGCAGCCGGGCGACATCTGGCGCGCCACGCAGACCAAGGACATCCCGATCCGCGACTGGGTCAAGCTCGCCGTCACGCGGGCACGGGCCAGCGGTGCGCCGGCCGTGTTCTGGCTGGACGAGACGCGGTCGCACGATGCGGCCCTCATCCAGAAGGTCACGACCTACCTCGCCGACCATGACACCGACGGCCTCACCATCGAGATCCTCTCGCCGGCCGCGGCCACGCAGTACTCGATGGACCGCCTGCGTCAGGGCCTGGACACCATCTCGGTGACCGGCAACGTGCTGCGCGACTACCTCACCGACCTGTTCCCTATCCTCGAGGTCGGCACCAGCGCCAAGATGCTCTCGATCGTTCCGCTGCTCGCCGGCGGCGGGCTCTTCGAGACAGGCGCGGGCGGCTCGGCCCCCAAGCACGTGCAGCAGCTGCTCGAGGAGAACTACCTTAGGTGGGACTCGCTGGGCGAGTTCTTCGCACTGGCCGCCTCGCTCGAGCACCTCGCGACCTTCACGGGCAACGTCAAGGCGCAGGTCATGGCGGACACGCTGGATGCCGCGACCGGCACGTTCCTCGAGAACGACAAGTCGCCCGGCCGCGCGCTCGGCACCATCGACAACCGCGGCAGCCACTTCTACCTGGCGCTGTACTGGGTGCAGGAGCTCGCCGCACAGAAGGCGGATCCGGAGCTGGCCGCCGTCTTCGCCCCGGTCGCCGACGCGCTGGTCGCAGCGGAGAAGGAGATCGTCGCCGAGCTCATCGCCGTGCAGGGCTCGCCGGTCGAGATCGGCGGCTACTACCGTCCCGACGCTCAGCTCGTCGAGGCCGTGATGCGCCCGTCGCAGACTTTCAACGAGATCATCGACAACCTCGGCTGATCCTCGAGAACGACAAGAGGGGCGGATGCTGCGGCATCCGCCCCTCTTTCGTTGATGTGCATGCGCCGAGGCGGCGCGCGGCGGTGGGGTTCCCGGTGTTGGCGACCGACCCGCCCGGTGCTCTGTGTTGGCGACCGACCCGACCGACCCGCCCGGCCCGCCCGCCCGGATGTCGAGACTGCAGCGGGTGGTCGAGACTGCGGGAAATACCCGCAGTCTCGAGGCTCGACTGCAGTCTCGGTGAAAAAGGGGGGCGCGGGCGCGCGCGACGCCGTGCCGAAGCCGTGCGCCGTGTTGCACGAGGCGACTGCTTAGTAGTGGACCCAGACCTCGGTGCCCATGGGCGCCCAGCCGTAGACGAACTCGGCGGCGCCGAGCGGCATGTTGACGCAGCCGTGGCTCATCCGGTTGCCGAAGTTGTTGTGCCAGTAGGCGCCGTGCAGGGCCTCGTCGCCGTTGTAGTACATCACCCAGGGGACGTTCGGCGTGTAGTAGTTCGGCGCCTTGGTGAGGTCCTGGTTGCCCATGTTCTGCGTGCGCAGCTTGGAGGTGATGCGGAAGTGCCCAGTGTCGGTGTCGTTGCCGGGGAGTCCGGACGAGATGTACCAGGACTGGACGACGACGTCGTTCTCGAAGAGGTAGGCGCGCTGCTCGCCGAGGTCGACCTCGATGCGGCGGGCGATCGAGGTGGTGGCGAACGGCGTCACGGCGATGGGGAGCTCGTAGACGGCGTTGCCGGTGGCCAGCTGCGCCGCGAACTGCTTCGCGATGCCCGTGGTCGATTCGAGGGCGCGCCCGTCGACGCCGACCGTCTCGTCGCGCAGCACCTTGCCCTGGGAGTCGGTGATCGTCAGCGCATTGACCGGTGCCCGGTCCACCGCGGGGGCGAGTGTGTCGACGACCTGCTGGATCGCGGCCTGGTCTGCCTTGTACACGAAGGCGCCGCGCTCGTCGGTGGACACGGTGATCCAGGATGCCGCGACCGCGCGGTCGACGGGCACCGTGCGCTCGGCGCCCACATAGAACCCGGCGGTGTCCAGCATGCGGTTGAGGCGATCGGCGCCGGCCTGAGCGGCGTAGGTGGGGGTGTTCGCGGTGACCGGCGCGGTGGTCGCGGCGACCTCCACACGCGTCTTGCCCTCGTCGAAGGCCTTCTGCAGCGCTTGCCGCACAGCGTCGACATCGACTCCCTCGCCGTCGATCGCCGGCGTGACGACATAGGTGGCGGTCGCGGCGTCGAAGTCGAGCTTGGCGTCGGTCGGCTCGATGTAGAGCTCGGGTGCGACCTCGCGCAGAGCGGCGGTCGCGGCATCCGTATCGATCATGACGACGGCATCGACCGGTTCGGAGAACCAGGCCGTCGGATTCCACATCGGGTGCCCGGCGAAGGCGGAGTCGGCGAGATCGCGCGCATCGACGGTCGCGCCGAGCTGCGCACCGGTGACAGCGATCTCATCGGCTGCTGCGTGCGAGACGCTGGCGCCGAGCTGTCCGCCGGTCGCGTCGCCGGTACCGGTGAGCACGATCGTCGTCTCGTCGAGGCGGTGCTGGACGGCGTCGGCTGCGGCACCGGGCGTGAGCCCGCCGACCGATACGCCGGCGATGGAGGTGCCGGGCGCGATCAGGACGAGGGAGGACGCAACCAGCGCGAGGGCCGCGACACCGGCGGGGATGCCGATCCAGAGGCCGAGGTGGCGCTTCTTGCGAGCGGGTTCTGCCGGGGCCCAGGCGTAGGTCGCGCCCGCCTCGGTGGCATCGGGCTCGGTCAGAACGGTGGTGGCAGGCTCAGCCAGTAGCTCGGTGTCCGGTGCGGTCAGCACCGCGGTGGCGGTGGCGACCTCGACGGCGTCCTGCTCGGGGAGCACGGTGGTGGCGATGGCGGTTTCAGCCGTGGCGGGCTCCACGGCGTCCTCGGTCTGCTCGGCGTGCACGGCAGTATCGTCGTCGATCTCGATCAGGTCCGACTCGGTCTGCTCAGCGGTGGCGGCGTCAGCCGCGTCCGGTTCGGTCGGCACAACAGCGTCTGCTTCGGCCTCGACATCATCGATGTCGGAGTCAGTGGCGTCGGCCTCGGCGTCAGCAACGTCCGGTTCGGTGAGCGCGACACCGTCGGCCTCGGCCGGCTCAGCATCGTCGTCAACGGTCTCGACTTCGTTCTGAACGTGGAGCTCAGCGGTCGCGATGGCAGTCTCAGCCACGTCCGGCTCGGTCGGTTCGGTCGCGTCCGCAACGGTCGCGTTGGCGCCCGTCACGGTGACGGAGGGGTCGACAGACGGCGCCCCCTCGGCCCCAGGCCTGGTTGCCAGATCGGTCACGCCATCACCCCCGACTGTGAACACACGTGCTCATATGGTACGGGACGGCTCCTGTGAACAGAGCAACGTTCGTGTCACGGCCCCAGCCCGGCGGTGGTCAGGGGGTGCAGATCTCCTGGAACTTCTCGCTCGTGGCCTGGAAATCGGTGCCGAGCTCGCTCAGGTCGCCGAGCTTCGAGGTGTCGCCGTCCACGATGGCCTGCATGACTTCGGCGGCCTTGCCGAACATCTCCTGCAGTGAAGGGAGCAGGGCTGCCACATCGTCGTTCGTGACCGTCGCCGCTGCAGCGGAGAGCTTCTCGGCTGCGGCCTTCATGCTCTCGACCACCTGGGTGGGGTCGTCACTGGACGCGGATTCGAACTCTGCCGTGGCATCCGAGATCGTCTGCTGGATGAGCGCGCAGGCGTCTGCTGTGGACTGGCCCTCATCGCCCGGGGTGTCGACATTGCCGGAGGCGCCAGCGGAGCGCGAGGATCCGCCGGTGGGGGAGCCCGTGCACGCGGCGAGGCCGAACGTGGCGACAACGGCGATCGTGATGGCGGCGGTGGAACGTGCGGCAGCGGTGCGGAGCATGGGAGGCCCTCCTCGTCACTCTCACCCTAGGCGAGGGAGCGCCGCGGGTGAATGTAACAAGTTTGTAAAGACGCCACCCAAATCACTTTCGACGGTTGCGGATTGTTTGTTCGTAAGGTCTACTAACAAACATGTCTGCATCGGAAGCGCATCGCGGCTCTTCCACTCTTGAAACGCCGCACCCCTCGAATGGCCGCACCTTCGGCCCGGGGCGCGCGCTGCGTCAGGGTGGCAAGGTCCTGCCGGAGCACGCTCGCGGCCACAACCGGTCGCTCGTGCTGCAGACCCTGTTCCACCAGGGCGCGATGAGCCGCGCAGACCTGTCGCGCGAGACGGGGCTGACCCGCGTCACGATCTCCGACCTCGTCGCCGAGCTCATCTCCGACGGCTTCGTCGCCGAGATGGGTGTGCGTGAGGCGTCCGGCCCCGGCAAGCCCGCGATCCTGGTCGACCTCGACCGCGACGGCCACCGCATCGTCGGCATCGACCTGTCCGGCAGCGACGCGTTCATCGGCGCGGTCCTCACCCTCGACGGCGACATCGTCGTGCGCCGCGAGATCCCGGTGCCCACGGATGACGTGGTGGCGGCGGTCGTCGCGCTCGCTCGTGAACTCGTCGGCGAGGCACACGCACCCGTCCTCGGAATCGGCGTCGGCACCCCCGGTGTCGTCAACGACCACGGCGTCATCCTCGTGGCTCCGAACTTCGGCTGGGCCGGCTTCGACATGGAGAGCGCGCTGCACGACGCCCTCGGTCTGCCCGTGCTGGTCGCCAACGACGCGAACGCCGCGGTCCTGGCCGAATATACCTTCGGCGGCGCGGGCGAAGATGTCCTGCTCGTCAAGGTCGGCCGCGGTGTCGGCTCCGGACTGCTCGCCTCCGGTCAGCCCATGCGCGGCGGACGCTTCGCCGCGGGCGAGATCGGCCACGTCACCGTCGGCACCGACGGCGGCCCGGTCTGCGGCTGCGGCAAGGTCGGATGCCTCGAAGCCTGGCTCGCGGTCCCGGCACTGTCTGCCCGGCTGGCTGCGGCATCCGGGGACGCCGCGCGCGAAGGCATCCTGCGCGACGCGGGGGAGCGCCTCGGCATCGCTCTGGCCCCCGTGGTCGGCGCGCTCGACCTGTCGGAGATCGTCCTCTCCGGCCCTCCTGAGCTTCTCGACGGCCCCTTTGCGGAGCAGGCTGTCGAGACCCTCCGCACCCGAACTCTCGCCCAGTTCCACGATGGCGTGACGGTGCGGATGACGGAGCAAGGCCAGGACATCGTCCTGCGCGGCGCGGCCGTCATGGTCCTCTCCGGACAACTCGGGGTGTCCTAGACGCCCCTTCCCTCCGGGGCGACCCGGAAGCAATACCCCCCTGGATGGGCCACCCGGTCCACCCGAACACCAAGAAACATCGAAGGAAGACACCATGAACAAGAAGCTCGGAGCCTTCGCCCTCCTGGGCGCCTCGGCTGTCGTGCTCGCGGGGTGCGCCGGTGGTACCGGTGGCACGCCCAGCGACGCGGCTGACGGCGGCAACATCACTGTCTGGCTGGTCGGTACCGATACCCCGGACACAGCTCGCGAATACCTGAAGTCGACGTTCGAATCGGAGAACAAGGGATGGACCCTCACCGTCGAGGAGAAGACCTGGGCTGACACCAACGAGACGTACGTGGCTGCGCTGTCCTCCAGCGACTCCCCGGACGTCGTCGAGGTCGGCAACACGCAGGCGCTCGGCTTCATCGACCAGGGTCTGTTCGCCGACATCACCGACATGAAGGCCGACCTCGGCGGCGACGACCTGCTCCCCGGCCTCGTGGACGCGGGCACCTACGACGGCGACTTCTACGCCGCGCCCTACTACGCGGGTGGACGCATCGTCTTCTACACGCCCCAGATCGTGACCGACGCAGTGCCGACCACGCTGGACGAGTACGTCGCCAACGGCATCGCGATGAAGACCGACACGGTCTCGGGCATCTACGCCCCGGGCAAGGACTGGTACAACGCCCTTCCCTACGTCTGGGCACACGGCGGCGAGATCGCGGTCAAGGACGGCGACACCTGGGACGCGCAGTTCTCCAGCGACGACAGCGTCGCCGGTCTCTCGCAGCTGCAGGAGGTCTACCTGAAGGCCACGAACGCGCCGGCCGACGGTGACGAGGCCAACCCGCAGGTGCCGTTCTGCGCCGGCGAGGTCGGGTACCTCTCGGCTCCCGGCTGGGTGAAGTGGTCGATCCTGGCTCCGGCGGACGACGCCAAGGCTCCGGGCTGCCCCGACACCTACGGCAAGGACCTCGCCGCGTTCCCGCTGCCCGGTCTGAAGGCGGGCGAAACCGCTCCCATCTTCGCCGGTGGCTCCAACATCGCGGTCGCCGCCAAGAGCGCCAACCCCGAGCAGGCCAAGGCCGCGCTGACGATCCTCCTCTCCGAGGGCTACCAGCAGCTCCTGGCTGAGGGTGGACTGACCCCGGGAATCATCTCGGCCGCGGAGTTCCTCCCGCAGGACCCGATCACGCAGGCGCAGGCCACCGCGCTCGCGAACTCGAAGTTCACCCCGATGAGCCCCAACTGGAGCGAGGTCGAGAAGGCCCTCCTCATCCCGGACGCGCTCGTCAAGATCGCCCAGGGCGGCGACGTCAAGGCGATCGCCACCGATCTGGACAAGCAGATCGAAGCGATCCTCAACAAGTAGCAGGACAGGGGGTCCCGAGCCCGCTCGGGACCCCCTTCCCCCGCTCCGATCTCTCGGACAGGCTCAGGATGCCGCGACGCCCACGCTGCGCTTGTCCCGGAGGCCGGATGCGCCGGTCGATCGACCGCGCCCGCCAGCCGCACCGCGACTTCGCGTGCCCGCGCTCGGCATCCCCTGAATTCCACACATCTCCCATCAGCAGAGAGGAGGCGAGATGAGCGCCCCCACCACCACGCGAAAGCGCACCGACAAGGCCGCGAACGGCATGCCGTACGCCGACCCGTTCCTGCGCGAAGCCGTCAAGCGCCGCCGCAACAACCGCAGCGCCTGGACCCTGCTCGCCCCGTCCGTGATCATCCTGGCCGTCATGGTCGGATACCCGGCCGTACTCATGGTCATCCAGTCGTTCACCGACTACGAGATCAAGAACAAGGTGCAGGGCACCCTGCCCAACTTCGTGGGCCTCGCCAACTACATCGAGATCTTCTCGCAGTCCGATTTCCCCGCCGTGCTGATGCGCAGCCTCGGGCTCATGGTCGTGCTGACCGTGCTCATCATGCTGTTCGGCACCCTGATCGCAGTCCTGATGACGCGCCTGTCGCGCGCCTGGCGCATCTCGGTCTCGGTCGGCCTGCTGCTGGCTTGGGCGATGCCGCCCCTGTCGGCCACCGTCGTCTGGGGATGGATCTTCGACACCCAGTACGGCCTGGTGAACTACCTGCTCAACACGATCACCGGGACCACCGACTGGACCAACCACTCCTGGCTGATCGACCCGTGGTCGTTCTACTTCGTGCTGACGATCATCATCGTGTGGCAGTCGGTGCCGTTCGTCGCCTTCACCACGTACGCGGCCCTCGGACAGGTTCCCGGAGAGGTGCTCGAGGCATCCTCCATCGACGGGGCGACCGGACTCAAGCGCTTCCGCTTCATCGTCTTCCCGTACCTGCGCAGCGTGATGACCGTCGTGCTGATCCTCCAGATCATCTGGAACCTGCGCATCTTCACCCAGGTGTACGCCCTGCAGAGCAGGGGCGGCATCGCATCCGAGACCAACGTGCTGGGCACGTACCTGTTCCGGCAAGGCGTCGGTGAATTCGGCGTCACCGCCGCCATCGGCGTGGTCATGGTCATTCTGCTGATGTCGCTCTCGTGGGGCTACATCCGTTCCACCCTGAAGGAGGAGGAGCTGTGAGCACCCAGGTCACCCCCGGGACCCAGCTCGGGACCATCGGCGTCGAGGCCATCGAGCCGCGCGCCACGAAGCAGGGCTCGATCCGCGCTCGCCGCCCGTCGGCGCGCCGCGTCGGCACCCGGACGCTCCTGAACATCGCGGCCTTCGTCGTGGTGGTGTGCAGCGTCTTCCCGGTCTACTGGATGGTGAACATGTCGTTCACCCCCGGCCCGCGCATCATCAGCCGGTCACCCAGCCTGATCCCGCTCGAGTTCACGTGGCAGAACTACGTGACGGCATGGACCCGTGAGGCCGCGCCCGGCCAGACCGACTTCCCGCACGCGCTGATGACATCGACCATCGTCACCATCGGCGTCATCCTGTTCACGCTGCTGTTCGCGTTCCTGGCGTCGGTCGCCGTGGCCCGCTTCCACTTCCGTGGCCGTCGCGGCTTCATCGTCGCGGTGCTCATCGTGCAGATGGTCCCGGGCGAGGCGATGATGTTCACGATCTACGGGATGATCGACGACTGGCACCTGATGAACACCATGGTCGGGCTCGGCATCGTCTACGTCGCCATGGTGGTGCCGTTCACGATCTGGACCCTGCGCGGATTCGTCGCCGGTGTTCCGGCCGACCTCGAAGAGGCCGCCATGATCGACGGGTGCACCAAGAACCAGGCGTTCTGGAAGGTCACGTTCCCGCTGCTCGCACCGGGCCTGGTCGCCACCGGCATCTTCGCCTTCATCCAATCGTGGAACGAGTTCACGATGGCGCTGCTGCTCATGAAGGGCTACAGCCTGACCCTGCCGACCTGGCTCAACTCGTTCCAGTCGGCCACCGAGGCCACCAACTGGGGTGCCGTCATGGCCGGGTCCACGCTTATCGCCATCCCCGTCGTGATCTTCTTCCTCATCGTCCAGGGTCGTATGACCGGTGGACTCGTCGCCGGGGCGGTCAAGGGCTGATGCGCGTCAGCACTGCTGCCGCCTTCCGCAGGGAGGTCGGCCGATGAAGGTCGGACTCGACGTCGGTGGAACCAAGACCGACGCCGTCGCGGTGCGCGATGACGGACAGATCGCCGGCCGCGTGCGCCTCGCCACCGGGTGGGGGCCTGATGCGGTCGCACGGACCGTCGTGGATGCGGTGACCGCCCTGGCGGACAGCATCGGCATCGAGCGCTCCACGATCGGCTCGATCGGGGTCGGCATGCCCGGCCAGGTCGAACCGGGCACGACGCGGGTCGTGCACGCCGTCAACCTCGGCGTCGACGAACTGGACCTCGCTGCGGCGGTCGAGCCCGAGCTCGGGGTCCCGGTGCGCGTCGAGAACGACGTGAAGGCCGCGGCGCTGGGCGCGTACGCGCTGCACAGCGGGGCGACGTCGATGGCGTACCTCAACCTCGGCACCGGCGTCGCCGCGGGCATCGTCATGAACGGTCAGCTGTGGCGCGGTGCGTTCGGCACCGCCGGCGAGGTCGGACACATCTCGGTCGATCCGAACGGGCCGCTGTGCCGCTGCGGGCAGCACGGGTGCATCGAGGCACTCGCGGGCGGTGGTGCCATCGCCGAGCGGTGGGCCCGCGCCGGGGCGCTTCCGGTGCGCGATGTGTTCGACGCCGCCGATGCCGGTGACGCCCAGGCCCGCATCCTGCGTGACGGACTCGCGAGCGGGGTGGCCGCGGCGGTGCGCGTGCTCGTGCTGACCGCCGACGTCGACACCGTCGTGCTCGGCGGGGGGATCACGGCGCTCGCCGATCGCCTGATGGCGGATGTCGCAGCCGAACTCGCGGCCAGCGCCGCGGCGTCCCCGTTCATGCGCTCACTGCGGTTGGATGGACGTGTCGAGCTTCTTCCCGTGGGATCCCCTGCGGCGGCGCTCGGCGCGGCGCTCATCGGCGCCGCCCGCGACCCCGAGGAGGCCCTCGCCCATGGCTGAAGTCGTCATCGTCCCGTCCGCCGCTGCCGCCGGAGTGCTCGTCGCTGCCGAGATCGTCGCACTGATCCGACGCAACCGCGAGTCCGTGCTCGGCCTCGCGACGGGATCGACCCCGCTGCCCGTGTACGAGGCGCTCCGGGCGCAGGTCGGCGACCTGGATCTGTCGGGCGTGCGCGGCTTCGCGCTGGACGAATACGTCGGCATCGATCCGAGCCACCCCGAGAGCTACCGCTCCGTCATCACGCGCGAGGTGGTCGAGCCCCTCGGCCTGAACCCGGCGCAGGTACGCGTGCCGGACGGCTCCCTCGCCGGCATCGAGCACGCCGGTGAGGACTACGAGCGGGCGATCCGGGATGCCGGAGGCGTCGATCTGCAGATCCTCGGCATCGGCACCGACGGCCACATCGGGTTCAACGAGCCCGGCTCTTCCTTCGCCTCGCTGACGCGGGTCAAGACCCTCACGCAGCAGACCCGGGCCGACAACGCGCGGTTCTTCGACTCGGTCGACGACGTGCCGATGCACTGCATCACCCAGGGTCTCGGCACGATCCTGCGTGCGCGGCACCTGGTGCTTCTCGCTTTCGGTGCCGGCAAGGCCGCTGCGGTCGCCGGAGCGGTCGAGGGTCCCGTGACCGCGTCGCTGCCGGGGTCGGCGATCCAGCTGCACCCGCACGCGACGATCGTGGTCGACGAAGCCGCGGCCGCCGACCTGCGCCTGGCGGACTACTACCGCTACACGTTCGACAACAAGCCCGCCTGGCAGGGGCTGTAGGCGATTTCGCTGGATACGCTGTCGGCATGACGCACCCCTCGACGCAGATCGGGTCGACGAAGACCCGGTCGCCGCGCACGGCGTGGCTGGTCGGCGGCTCGCTGCTGATCGCCACCGCGCTCCTGGAATCGGCGTTGTCGATGCTGTTCGGCGCAGGGGGCTGGACCCTCGGCGTCGGCATCGCCGCCGACCTCCTGTTCGCTGCCGCCATGGTCGTGTTCGCGTTCGGGCTCGTCGGCGGAGGCAGCGTCGTCGGGCGACGCCCGCTGGGTGTGACCGCGCTCCTCGTGCTGGGACTCTGGCCGTTGGTGATGCGCGTGATGTGGGTGCTGATCCCGCCGATCGCGTCGGTGTCCGAACCCTTGATCATCCTCAGCAACGTGAGCCTGTTCGTGCAGCTGGCCGCTGCGATCATCGCGGTCGTACAGATCGCGCGCGCAGGAGTCGTGCCCGGCGTGGCGCGCTGGCTGCCGCTCATCGCGCTCGCCCTCGTGGTGGTCCCTGAGGTGATCGTCTACGGCTTCAGTTACGCCGCCGCGGCGATCGGCGGATCCCAGCTCCTCACCGTCGCCTTCTCCTTCGCCGCCCTGGCCCGGTTCGTATCCGTCGCGGGGCTGGGCGTGTCAGCGATCATCCTGGCTCTGCGCCCGGTGGCGCACGAAGAACGCACCGTCCAGGTCTACCCGCCCGCATCCTGATCCCCGGTTCGCCCGTATCCGGGCGTTTGTCGTCCAGAATGAACCCATGACCGATGCCACCGTCTCCCCGCTGCCCGCGAGCGGTGCGCCGCGCGCCGGGAAGAAGACGCGCTCGCCTGCCGGGTCGGTCAAGCTCTCCGAGGTGGCGGCGCTCGCCGGAGTGAGCGAGGCGACCGTCAGCCGGGTGCTCAACCGCAAGTACGGGGTCTCGCCGACCACGCGGGAGCAGGTCGAGGAGGCGCTGCGGCAGATCGGCTACGAGCGCACCCGCAAGGGCGAGATCGTGCTCATCCTCGTGCCCGGCCTGAAGACCCCGTTCTTCGGCGAGATGTGCAACGCCATCGAGAGCGAGCTGAGCCCGCACGGCCTGCGGGCCGTGATCGGTCCCGTGCTCCCCGGCTCGGTCTACGAACGCGACTACGTCGAGGCGTTCGTCGACACGGGCATCGCGGCGGCCGTCTTCCTGTCTTCGAGCAACACACTCCAGCATTCGGATGACTCGGCGCGGGCACTCCTCGAATCCCGCGGCGTGCCCTACCTGTGCGTCAACGGCGGCTTCCCCGAAGGCGGGGCTCCGGTGGTCTCGACCGACGACTGGCGAGCCGCCGAGCTGGCCGTCGACCACCTGTACGACCTCGGCCACCGCCGCATCGGGATGTCTGCGGGCCCGCTCGGCAACACGCCCGCCGACCGCAGGGTCGAGGGCTTCCTGAATTCGATGGATGCGCGCGGCATCGAAGGCGCCGAAGACCTTGTCGTGCGCTACCACTACAGCGTCGACGGCGGGCGCTATGCCGCCGATGTGCTGCTGGACCTGGACGTCACGGCGATCGTCGCCTCGAGCGACGAGATGGCGCTCGGCGCCATCCGGGCGATCACCCGGCGCGGCCTCCGCGTCCCCGAGGACGTCTCCGTCATCGGCTACAACGACTCGTTCATCCTCGAGTTCACCGACCCGCCGTTGACCAGCGTCGCGCAGCCGGTGGAGCACCTCGCGCAGGCGTGCGCACGGACGCTGGTCACGATGGTCCAGAACCGCCCGGTGCGCACCGACGAGATCCTGATGGAGCCGACGTTCCACGCCCGGCAGTCGACGGCGCCGGTGCGCCCGAGCTGACGAGGCCGCTGCACTACGCGGCAGGCAGCGCCCGGCGCTCGCCCGGCGCGACGGTGAGCGTAGCCCCGGTGCCGTCGCCGTCGAGGTGCGGATCGCGGAAGCCGGGATCGGCATCCGTCACGATCTGCCACCGCAGCGGCTCGGTGGTGCCGTTGCGGAGCCACAGTGCACCCGCATCCGCGCCGACATCGATCGTGCCGTCTCCGAACGGGATGTCGAAGGCCGCAAGCCGCGAGACCCCGGCGGGAAGAGCCGGTCGCGTGGTCATGGTGCCGCGCGCGGCGTCGGGCCGCAGCCCGAGGAAGCCGGCGGCGATCTGGCCGACGAGGGTGAACGAGACTTCGGGATAGGTGCCGTTCCGGCCCTGCTCGGGCACGTCGTGCGGCTCGTCGCGGAGTGCATAGATGCGCTGCATCCACCGCCACGCGGTGTCGGCATCGCCGTGGCGCAGGTACAGATCCGGCACGTAGGTCAGGGCTTCGATGTTCGCGGGCGCGCCCGCGGGGTCGGCGCACAGCCGGTCGATGTCGTCGAGCAGGCGGTGCTCCCGCGGGTCGCCGTCGCTCAGCCCCTTGAGCGGCATGAACCACGTCGTCTCGCGCCCCCAGGTCGTGACGGGGTCGCCGTCGACGGTCCAGCCGGTGACCACGTCATCCGTGCCTACGGCGCGACTCCAGGTGTCGCGGAAGTACGCGGCGAGACCGTCGGCGATGCGGTCGTAGTCCTCCGCCGCAACGGGGTCGCCGTCGGCGCGCTCCAGTGCGGCGGCATGACGCGTCGCCGCGTACTGGGCGGCGAACCCGTCACCGGCCTCGCGGAACCGCGCGGTGGGGTGCTCGTTGTAGCTCGCGGCGCCCTCGAAGATGCCCAGGCCGCTGCCCTCGACCACGCCGTTGGGCCGGTGACGGTCATTCGCCGCGACGAAGGGGCCCAGCGTGTGGCGCCAGAAGTCGCGGTGCTCCAGCAGCGCGGGGTCGCCGGTCCACCGGTACAGCGTGTGGATGAGCTCGACCATCTCGAATATCGCCGGCACCTCGCGGACGAACTCGGTCGGCCCGCGATAGTCGATCGCGAGTGGCGTCTCGCCGTCGAAGTTGAGCGCCCAGACCGGCCACCCGCCGTGCTCCGGGGTGGCCGTCGCCAGCAGCGCCGCGAGCATGCCCGCATTGTGCCGCTGCCAGCCGAGCAGCTGCGCGCCGAGCGCCTGGTGGGCGAAATCGCGGAGGTAGTACCCGCTGCGATGCGCGTACCCGGCCCGATAGCTCGCGCGATATGGAGCGTGGCGGTACGGCCCACGGTGACGCTCCGAGACATCGAGGGGGCCGCTCTCGCCGTCGCCCACGACGGCGAGAGCCGCTGTGCGGGCGGCCCACCGGAACATCTGCTCGAGCTCGCGGTTGTCGGACTCGACCCGGATGCCGCTCACTCCGCGGTCACCTCGACCAGGGCGGCCTCCTGCGGGCGAAGAGTGGGCATCGGCAGGCCGATCCCCATCAGGACCGAGCCGAGGCAGCGGAACTCCTCACCCCACCAGGCCGGCTGGGAGCGGGTGATCGTCGGGTCTGCGGCGCCCTCGACCCCGACCCGCACGACGCGGTACAGGCGGTCGGGCGCGAGGCCGGCCAGGCGCAGTGCCGGGCCGGGGATGTGCGGCGGCGAGTCGATGGCCGCGATCGTCACGACGGCGTGGTCCGCTTCGGCGGACACGATGCTCTGCGCGATGTGGGCGTGCTCCGTCTCCAGCCGGTGCAGCGTGCCCCGCTCGATCAGCGGAGCCAGCCGTTTCACCTCGCGGATCCATCCGGTGAGCTCGGACAGCTCGGCCTCCGACGCCTCGCGGAGGTCCCACTCGATGCCGAAGCTGCCCACCAGCGCCGTGACGGCGCGGAAGGTGAGGGAGCTGTGGCGGCCGGTGACGTGCGCTCGCGCCGCGCCGACGTGCGACCCGAGAAGCTCGGGCGGCATCAGCAGGCTGGTCCAGCGCTGGATGCGCTGGCGCTCCAGCGGATCGTTCGAGTCCGAGGTCCAGAACCGGTCGACGCGCTCGACGATGCCCAGGTCGATGCGTCCGCCGCCGGCCGAGCAGGACTCGATCTCCAGCCACGGGCACGCCGCCCGGATCTCATCGATCAGTCGGTAGGTCGCCAGCGTCTGCCGGTGCACCCCGGCGATGCCGTCGCGGCGGTCGACGGGCTCGAGCAGATCGCGGTTGTGGTCCCACTTGATGTAGTCGATCCGGTGCTCGGTCACCAGCGAGACGATCCGATCGCGCAGCGAAGCGAAGGCGTCCGGGTGCGCGACGTTGAGCACCAGCTGCTGCCTGGCCAGCGGGGCATCGCGGTGCACGGGGGAGAGGATCCAGTCCGGGTGGGCGCGCGCGAGCTCGGAATCGGGATTGACCATCTCGGGCTCGAACCAGATCCCGAACTGCATGCCGAGGTCGCGCACGTGCTCGACGAGCGGGGCGAGCCCGTCCGGCCAGACATCCTCGTCGACGAGCCAGTCGCCCAGCCCCGCACGATCGTGACGACGACCGAGGAACCAGCCGTCATCCAGCACGAAGCGCTCGACCCCGACCTGCTGTGCGAGATCGGCGAGGTCGATCAGTGGCGCCAGGGTGTGGTCGAAATAGACCGCCTCCCACGTGTTGAGGGTGATCGGCCGTCCGACCGGCGGATGGGCGGGGCGTGCGCGCAGCATGGTGTGGATACGAGCGGATGCCGCATCCAGGCCGTCGCCGTGGGCGCCGTACAGCCACGGGCTCGTGTAGTCCGCTCCTGGCCGGAGGGCGATCTCGCCGGCGTGCAGCAGCTCTCCGGCGCCGAGGAAGCTGCGGCCGCCGTTCGTGCGCTCCGCCCACACCCGCTGATTGCCTGACCACGCGAGGTGGACGGCCCACACCTCTCCGCGGTCGAAGTCGAAGCCGGGGACCCCGGCGACGAGCAAGGTCGCGGCATCCGGGCCCGTACGTCCGCGGCGGTTCTCGCGCAGGTGGGTGCCGTCCACGAGCGGATGCCGCTGCGGCCGGCGCTCGCCGTTGTGGCGGCCGGAGAAGTCGAGCAGCTCGGTCGCCCGGCCGGCGAGGGGGAGTGCCAGGTCGACGGCCTCGAGGCTGTAATCGTCGTCGCCGTCGTTGCGCACGGTGGCGCGGGTGCGCAGCAGCCCGCTCGGCAGGAGCTCGAGCTCGACGGTCACCGATAGGAGGCCGGAGACATCGACGCCGCGCGCCACGAGGTGACCGCCGGTCTCGGCGTCGCTGTCGACTTCGTACGCGACGTCGCAGACATCGGCGAACGAACCGCGCCCGTGGCGGTGCCCGGAGATGCCGGGGAAGCCCATCCACCCCTGCTTCGCCTCCGGGAGCACGCCGATCGGGAGCGGCACATCCGGCTCGCTCGTGGCGCGCTGCGGGCGCAAGTCGGCCGCGATGCGCGCCAGGCTCACCTCGTCCAGCGGTCCCAGTGCCCGGCCCCAATGGGCGATGACGGGCAGCATTCCCGGCTCGGCGACCACGACGACACTCACTCCGGCGGCGGTCAGGTGGACCACATTCTGCTCCATGAACTGCTCCCTTGCAATTTTGCAGAATACTACTGCATATATACCTTGATCATGTTATCGTCGGTGCATCGCCTCCCTGCGATCACCAAGAAAGGACCGAACAATGATGTTCACGAAGACGAAGCCCTGGCGTCGGATCGCCACCGCAGCGGTCGCCGCGGCCACTGTGGCCGCGATGGTGGGCTGCTCCGCACAGGCGGAAGAGCCGGCGGCAGACGGAGAGATCGGCGGCAAGATCACGGTGTGGACGTGGAATGCGCCGGGCGAGGGCCTGCGTGCCGCGATCCCCGCGTTCCAGGAGCTGCACCCCGGGGTCGAGATCGACGTCCAGGACGTGGGCAACCCGGCCATCTGGGAGAAGATCACCACGGGCATGGCCGCAGGAGGCAGCGGGCTCGCCGACGTGCTCAACATCGGCATCGACTACATGGGCAACTACGCCGAGAAGTTCCCCGACCAGCTCGTGGACCTGCGCGACTTCGGCGCGGACGAGCTCGCCGCCGAGTTCCCGGCCGGTTCGTGGAAGAGCGGATCGGGCGCCGACGGCCAGGTCTACGGCATCCCCTACGAGGTCAACGCCGCCGGATTCTTCTTCCGCAAGGATCTGTTCGAGCAGGCCGGCCTCGACTACTCCTCGATCACGACCTGGGATGAGCTGCTCGACGCGGGCGTCATCCTCAAGGAGAAGACCGGAGCATCCCTGTTCACGATGGACAAGGCCGGCACCGTCGGAGACTCCGCAGGACTCTTCGAGCTGCTGATCAACCTCCAGGGCGCCTTCTACTTCAACGCCGACGGTGAGATCACCATGAACGGCGAGGAGGGCGTCCGTGCCCTCGAGATCATCAAGAAGGCGAACGACCTCGGCCTCGTCGAGGACGTTCCCGGAAGCTGGGACAACCTGCTGATCACCCTGCGCGGCGAGCGGAACGTCGCAACGGCGTCCTCGGGTGGATGGCTGAGCGGCGTCATCGAGAACGAGGCCCCCGACATGGCCGGCAAGTGGGACGTCAGCCCGCCCAAGGCGGTCACCGACGGCGGCCTCACCGGCGCCGTGAACGGCGGTACCTACCTCTCCGTGCCGAGCTCGAGCAAGAACCAGGCCACGGCGTGGGCGTTCATCGACTTCGCGCTGGGCACGCTGGAAGGGCAGCAGCTCGTCTACGACGGCGGCGGCATGTTCCCCGGGTTCGCTCCGATGCTCGAGTCTCCCGGCTTCGTCGCCCCCAACGAGTACTTCGGCGGCACCGAGGTGAACCAGATCTTCATCGACGAGCTCAACCAGGACACGCCGGTCGTCAACTACACGAGCGACTATGCGCGGGCACTCAAGGCCTACGTCGACGCTCAGACGCGCGTGGTGCTCAACGGTGCCGATCCGCAGACCGAGCTCGACAAGGCCGCGGAGCAGGTCGCGCAGCAGACCGGCCGGACGATCGCCGGGCAGTAGCAGTCGAACAGGGTGCGCCGGCCATCGGCCGGCGCACCCGTGCAAAGGCGATGCGATGAACACCCTTCTAGCGACCCCGGCGCCGACGCGCCCCGAGAAGACCTCGGCGCCCCGGCGCCGCCGATCCTCGGCCGGATACCCGAGGATCACCCCCTATCTGTTTCTGCTGCCGACGATCGTGCTATTCGTCGGCTTCAAGATCTATCCGTACATCTCGGCGTTCTGGTTGAGCCTCACCAAGAACGTCGGTGGAGAGGTGGAGTTCGCCGGGTTGGCGAACTACATCCGGCTCCTGCAGGACCCGTTGTTCTACACGGCGCTCGGCAACACCGGCATCATCCTGCTCGTGCAGGTGCCGATCATGCTCGTCCTCGCCATCCTGCTCGCCGTCGCGTTCAACGCGGTGATCCTGAAGTGGCGTGCGTTCTGGCGCACGGCCTACTTCGTGCCGATCGTGATGGGCCTGGTCGCCTACGGCATCCTGTTCCGCGCCCTGCTGAGCACGAACGACGGGTTCGTGAACTACCTGATCGGTCTGGTCGGCATCGACCCGATCCCGTGGCTCGGCGACCCGATGTGGGCGAAGGTCTCCATCGTCATCGCGATGACCTGGCACTACACCGGTCAGAATGCCATCATCTACCTCGCGCAGATGCAGTCCATCGGCGGCGAACTCTACGAGGCCGCGCATGTGGACGGAGCCAACGCCTTCCAGCGCTTCTGGCACGTCACGCTGCCGGGCCTCCGGCCGGCGATCGTGCTCACCGTCATCCTCTCGACCATCGGGACGCTGCAGCTCTTCGACGAGCCGTACGTGCTCACCAACGGCGGCCCGGACAACGCCACCCTCACCGTCGGCATGTACCTGTACCAGAACGGCTTCAAGTACTTCGACTTCGGGTATGCGTCGGCGATCGGCTATGCCCTGACCATCATCATCGGCGTCATCTCGCTCATCCAGCTGCGCCTGTTCAAGGAGAAGTCCTGATGACGGATACCAACATCGTCGCGCCCCCGCGACGCGGGCGCTCCCTCGTCCTGACGACGGCCATCGCGGCCGGCGGCGTGCTGATGCTCCTGCCGTTCTACTGGCTGCTGATCGCCACGACGTACGACGCCAGCGAGATCTTCACGACGCCTCCGCATTTCCTGCCGGGCAACGCCTTCTTCGACAACTTCGTCGGGCTGTTCCGAGACACCCTGTTCGGCCGAGCGATGCTCAACTCGATCTTCGTGTCGGCGACGTACACGTTGTTCGGGCTCATCGTCTGCACGGCGGCGGGCTACGCGTTCGCCAAGTTCCGCTTCCGCGGCCAGGGAATCCTGTTCGGTGCGGTGCTGGTCACGCTGGCGCTGCCCTCGCAGGTGACGCTCGTGCCGCTGTTCCAGATCATGGTCACGCTGGGGTGGCTCGACAGCTATCAGGCGCTCATCCTGCCGAACCTCGCCCTGCCGTTCGGGATCTTCCTGATGCGGCAGACGATGTACGCGATCCCGGACGAGATGATCCAGGCCGCACGCATCGACGGAGCGAACGAGTTCCGCGTCTTCGCGGGCATCGTGGTGCCGACGATCCGCCCCGCGATCGCGGCACTGGCGATCTTCCTGTTCCTCGCGCAGTGGAACGACTTCGTCTACCCGCTCGTGGTGCTGCGCACCCCGGAGTCCTACACGGTCCCCGTCGCGCTCGCCTCGCTGCAGGGCATCGGCACCACCGACTACGGGCAGCTGCTGATGGGCACGATGCTCTCGATGCTGCCGGTGCTCATCCTCTTCCTCTTCCTCCAACGTCACTTCGTCGCGGGCATCCTGGCCGGCGCCGTGAAGCAGTAAGGACCACCGTGCTACTTGAAGACCACCAGCTCCGCTCCATCCAGTGGACGGCCCTCACGCGCGGCATCTCCTTCGGGGTGGGCGGCGGATGCCTCGTCGAGAGCGTCGAGCGCTCCGGCGTCGTCGACATCGTCACGGTGAGCATCGTGCCCGGCGGCCAGATCGTGCTCGAGGCGCCGCTGGGCAACGCGGCCGCGTTCTGGCATCCCTGCTTCGACCCGGGCGATTCGCTGCCCGCCGACTGGAAGGGGCGACAGCGCTTCAGCGCCGTCCGCTCAGCGCCGCTGGGCGTGCTGTGCGACGCCGACGGCCAGACCCACTTCGCGTTCGCGTTCGACTGCGTGACGCAGGAGGGCGAGCTCGAATTCGGTGCATCGGAGGAGGCGAAGACCTTCGTGGTGCGCCTCGGGATCGGCGAGGGGCTTGCCACCGCCCGCACCACCGTGCGACTGGTCGTCGTGAACACGGAGCTCGCCTATGCCCGGGCGGTGCGCGAGCTCTCGGCGATCCTGCACGACGGGATCGCCGGGCGGGCCGTCTCCAGCATCGCCCTCGAACCGGTCTACTCCAGCTGGTATGCCTACTCGCAGCAGATCTCGCACGACGTCATCATGCGCAACGCCGCTGTCGCGCGCACCATCGGCTGCGCGTCGGTATTCCTCGATGACGGCTGGCAGAAGTTCGGCGACGGACGCTGGTATGCGGGATGCGGCGACTGGGTGCCGGATACGGCGAAGTTCCCCGATCTGCGCGGCACCGTGGCGGAGCTCGAGGCCGCGGGCCTGCGCACGGTGATGTGGGTCGCGCCGTTCCTGCTCGGCACGCAGAGCGAGGCGTATGCCGACCTCGCCCGCTTCGCGCACCACTACGTGGAGCACCTGCGCACGTGGGTGCTGGACCCCCGCCACCCCGAGGTGCGCGCGCACCTGGTTGCCGTGTGCAGCCGCCTGATGCGGGACTACGCACTGGACGGGCTGAAGATCGACTTCCTCAACGACGTCATGGTCTACGCCGGGACGCCCTCGACCGGCGACGTCGCCGATGTCGGCGACGCGATGACCCTCGTGCTCCGCGAGATCGCCGAGGCCGTCGACGCGGTGCGCCCCGGCTCGCTGATCGAGTTCCGGCAGCCGTACATCTCGCCGGCGGTCGCGCCGTTCGCGGATGTCATCCGCGCCAACGACTGCCCCGCGGATGCCGACCAGAACCGTCGCTCGACGATAAACCTGCGGCTGCTCGCGATGTCGCAGGTGGTGCACGCCGACCCCGTGATGTGGGACCCGACCGCTCCTGTCGAGACGGTGTCGCGGCAGCTGCTGAACGTGTTCTTCTCGGTGCCGCAGATCTCGATGCCGTTGGATGTGCTGCCCGAGTCGCACCGCGCCCGTGCCGCGGAACTGCTTACCCAGTGGCGCTCGCTGCGGGACGTGCTGCTCGGGGGCGAGCTCAGCGTCGCCCTTCCCAGCGAGGGCTACCCGGTGGTCTCCGCCCGCCGTGGCTCTACGCTCGTGGTAGCCGCGTACCAGCCGCGTCAGCTCGAGCTCGACCTCGACGGGGTCAGCGAGCTTGTGATCCTCAACTCGACGGCATCCATCGCCCTGCCGTTCGTCACGCTCGGTGCGTCCCGCGCCGGGTCCGCGAAGGGAGAGGGAGACGCCGTCGCGCGCGATGTCGAGCTCGGTGGACGCGGATTCGTCGAGGTGTCCGCCTGGGGGATCACGCGCATCGCGCTGGACGGGTGAGCCTTCAGCTGGCCCCCGGCGCGGCCGGGTGTTCGGGTCGCTGCGCGAGATAGATCCACTCTCGACCGGGACGATCGGGGGCGTCGCGCACATCCGTCACGACGAATCCGCACGCGGTGAGCGCCGCTTCGATGCTCTCGCGCGACCGGAAGCGCAAGCGCGATGTCGACTCGAATCGCGCGCCGTCGGCGTGGAAGATCGTGGGCGACTCGAACTCGACGACGTCATCCTCGAACGACACGACGTCGACCCACTCCTCGACGAGTCCGATCTCGCCGCAGTCCACGACCTGCCGGGTCGCGTCCTTCGTCCACTCCTCCCAGGCGCGCGCCTCGGGTCGGCGCGCCTCGAAGACGAGATGGCCGCCGGGTCGGAGGGCAGCGTGGATGGCCCGCAGCGTCGACGTCCAGGCGCCGTCGTCGACGAAGACCTGCGCGACGTTCGCCGTCATCGTCGCGACATCCGCTTGCATCGGGGGCAGCCCGGTCGCGTCACCATCGACCCAGCGGATGCGGTGTGCGCCGTGCTTCCTGCGCGCGACGTCGACGGATGCGCGGGCGGGGTCGATGCCCGTCACGTCCACTCCGCGGTCGGCGAGCAGGAGCGCGAAGGTTCCCGTGCCGCAGCCGACATCGACGACGCTGCGGGCACCGAGCTCGTCGATCACGATGGCGGCATATACGTCCAGATCGCTGCGATCGGAGTCGAGGAGGTCGTACACCGCTGCCAGACGAGGCTCTGCGAAGATCGGGTCGGCCACGTCTCCACGCTACCTGGGCTATCAGTCCCAGACGAGCGGGAGCAGGTGCTCGCGCGTCAGCGGCGCGAGGGGTAGAGCGGATGCCGCGGCCGGCGTCAGCCAGAGCAGTTCCTCGATCTCGGCTCCGCGCACCGGGACGAGGCCGGTGTCGTCGATCGCGAAGACCTCCGCGACGATGCTGTGGCCCGGCTCGTTGGCGGCCGCGGCGGTGAACCTGCCGAGCGGGCGCAGCTGCGCGACCGACACCGTGACGCCGATCTCCTCGGCGAGCTCCCGCACGAGGGCGGTCGCGGCATCCTCTCCCGGCTCGGGCTTGCCGCCCGGCTGCATGAACGCGTCGGTGCCGGCCTTGCGCACCAGCAGCACACGGTCCGCCGCATCCACGATGAGCGCGGCCGAGACGTGGATGACGTGGGTCACGGCGCGAAGACCTTGCCGGGGTTGAGCAGGCCGAGCGGGTCGAAGACCCGGGCGATGTCGCGCTGCAGCGTCCACTGATCGTCGCCGAGCTCGTCGGCCAGCCAGCGCCGCTTCAGCACGCCGATGCCGTGTTCGCCGGTCAGGGTGCCGCCGAGCGCGAGAGCGGCGCGGAACAGTGCATCCGCAGCATCCCAGATGTGCGGCGGAACGTCCGGTCCCTCGAAGACGAAGTTGGGGTGCAGATTGCCGTCGCCGGCATGCGCGACCGTGGGGATGACGATGCCGTACTCGCGCTCGATGCGCGCGATCTCGTCGAACATCGCGGGCAGCGCGCTGCGCGGGACGGCGACGTCTTCGATCAACGTCATCCCGAGCGTCTCCATCGCGGGGTGCATCGACCGGCGGATCGACAGGAGGTGCTCGCCCTCGACCTCGTCCGCAGCCAGGGCGACGGCGCCGCCGGTCTCGTGCAGCACGGCGGCGATCGCCTTCGCCTCCGCAGCGGCGGCGGGACCGTCGGTCTGGATCGTGAGCTGTGCGGCTCCGGGCGTCGGCGGATCGAGCTCGAGAAGCGCGTGCACGGCCGCGAGGGACGCGGCATCCATCAGCTCCATGATCGCGGGCTGCGCACCGGAGGCGGTCACGGCGGCGGATGCCGCGGCCGCGGTCCGCACGTCGGCGAAGGTCGCCGCGATCGTGTGCACGGCGCCCGGCACGAGTCGACGCAGCTTCAGGGTCGCTCCGACGATGACGCCGAGGATGCCCTCGGAGCCGATCACGAGCGAGGTCAGATCGAGGCCGGTCACACCCTTGACGCTGCGGTGCCCCAGGTGCACGAGGCGGCCGTCGGCCAGGACCAGGTCCACACCGAGGACGGCGTCGCGCACGACTCCGTACTTCGCGCAGAGGAGGCCGCCGGCGCCGGTGGCGATGTTGCCGCCCACCGTGGCGATGGCGCGGCTCGCAGGGTCGGGCGCCCACCACACGCCGTGCTCGGCGAGGGCGTCGTTGAGATCGGCGTTGAGGATGCCCGGCTCCACGACGGCCAGCAGGTCGTCCGGACGCACTTCGAGGATGCGGGCCATCCCGAGGGTCGACAGCACGATCTCGCCGCGCCCCGCGTTCGCGCCGCCGGCCAGCCCGGTGCCCGCGCCGCGGGTCACGACCGGGGTGCGCGTCTCGGTGGCGATGCGCATCGTGGCCTGGACATCGGCGACGGATGCCGCGTGCACGATTGCGAGGGGGACACCGGCGGACGCGTGGCCGGACTTGTCGGCGCGGGCGTCCTCGAGCACGTCCGTGCGGGTGTCGACTCGATCGCCGAGGGCGTCGCGCAGACGCCGGACGACGCTCTCGTCGGTCACGTGAAGCGTCGGCGTCCGGCCAGCACGCCGACCGTGACGGCGATCACCGCGAAGCCGAGGCCGATCCAGGCCTGTCCCATGCTCCACCAGGCGATCGTCGCGGCGGCGTAGACGAGCAGCTCGACGACGGCACGCACGAACGGGTGCACGGCCAGCACAGCGCGGGGGGAGACGAACAGCGCCCACAGCAGGATCGCGATCACCGGGGCGCCGATGCCGGCGACGATGTTCCAGGGCAGCGGCCAGGCCGAGAAGCCCCAGAAGGCGAGGGTCGCGAACGCGAACAGCTCGCACAGGAAGGCGAGGATGTCGATCGCCGACAGGGCCGGACGCGTGCCCGCGGGCTGTGGTTCGGCCGGGGGCGTGGGCGTCACGCGAGGAGTCTCCGACATGCCCTCCAGTCTACGCGCGGGGGTCAGCCGAAGAATCGCCAGAGGGAGGTGATCGTCGATTCGCCGGTGAGGTCTCCGGCCACGTACCGCAGGTCGACTCGGGCATCGAGAAGCGCCTCCAACGCGGTGGGACGCAGGACGATCGTCGCCGATCCGGAGTCGTTGACCAGGCTGCTGGTGTGCATCTGCCCGTTGATGAGGGCCTGGACTGTCGCGCCGGGTTCGCCGGAGACGAGCACGGAGAAGACGAGCGAGCCGGGCTCGCGCTCGCTGCCGACGATGACGGGAGCGCCGGCCGGGAGTGCCGGGTCGACGGGATCGACCGGGTCCACAGGGTCGACCGGGTCGACAGGATCTACGGGATCTACGGGATCCACGGGATCGACGGGGTCCACGGGATCGACGGGGTCGACCGGGTCCACGGGGCCGGGGTCGACAGGACCGGGATCGACCGTCACCGGGGGGACGACCGCCGCGGGCGGCGGCGTGACCGCGGCGGGAGGCGCGGCCTCCTCAACGGGCGGGTCCGGCTCGGCGACAGGCGCGAGCACCGGGATATCGCTCGGCGACGGCGAGGGGACCGGCGCGGCCTGCTCCGGAGCATCCTGCGTCTTTGCGAGATCTTGCTGCTCCGCGACGGTTTCGACCGGGGTCCCGGCGGCGACCTCGGGAGACACGATCGACGGAAGCACGACCGCGCCGGCGACGACGGCGCCGACCAGGACGACACCCGCGGCGACCAGGCCCACCATGGCTCCGACGCCGGAGAGCGCACCCGCGGTTGCGGCCGTACCTGCCGCTGCGGCACCCGCCGCCGCGGTTCCGCCCGCTGCGGTTCCAGTGCCGGCCGCACCTCCCGCAGCAGCTCCTGCTCCGCCGCCCGCAGTCGAACCGCCGGCGGTCGAGCCGAAGCCGGTGGCGGACCCGGTTGCGGCTCCGGTGGTCACGAGGCCGGCCGACCCGGCGCCACCCGTGACAGTGACAGCGCCTTCCATGATCGTGGAGGGCATCGCCGCGACGGCGACCAGGGGTGCGCCACCGCCCTGGATGGAGGCCAGGTAGGCGGCCGCGCCGGTGATGCCCACCGTGAGCGGCAGGAGCACGAGCGCGAGTCGACCGGAGACGTGCTTGGCCTCGGCGGCGACGATCGAGCAACGGGCGCAGTCGGCGAGGTGTTCTTCGAGCTTGACCTTGTCGCGCGTACCGAGATTGTTGCGCGAGTAGGCGCCGAGTCGCTCGATGGTCCACTGGCAGTCCGAACCGTCCGCCAGAGTGCGCAGGTGGGCCTGGATCCAGGCCTCGCGCAGGCCCTCGCGGGCACGGAACGCTAACTGCGCGACGGCCGTGGCCTTCAACCCGAGCAGCGGGCCGACTTCGGCCGGCTTCATCTGCTCGATCTCGGTGTACCAGAGCACTTCCTGCCAGCGGGTCGGAAGGCTGCGGAACGCCTGGTGGGTCAGGCTGCGGTCCAACGCATCGGCAGTGTGCTGCTCGCTGGTGGCCGGGTCCTCGACGTTCTCGAGCTCGTCGACCGGCACTTCGCGGCGTGCGCGGCCCCACCCTGCGGCCGTGTTGCGGATGCTGGTGAACAGGTACGCACGGAACGCGGTCGTCGGGCCGCCGCCTTTGAGGATCGACTGGTAGATGCGGGCGTACGCCTCCTGCACGAGGTCGTCGGCATCGATCGACGACGTGACGGAGCGGGCGACGGTGAGTCCGGAGCGATAGTGCCGGCGCCACAGCTCGCCGAATGCCGTGCTGTCGCCGGAGCGGGTGCGCAGCACGAGTTCCGCGTCGGCGGTGTCGCCGATCGCGTCGGGTGTGTCGTGCTCGGTCATCGGTGTGTCCTGGATCTGGGCGCGCGCAGAGGCTGCTCACCCGAAGAGACGCGGCAATGCGGTCTTTATTACGCGTCTTCCCTCATTCTGGCGCGAACGCCTGGGGGAGTGCCTTGAGCGGTGCGATCGCCTCGTCGAAAAGATTCTCGAAAAGATTCTGCCGACTCGCGTAATAGAACCGCTCGGGCTGCATCTCATACGTGAGAAACAAACGCCGCAGGCCCTGGGGGGCTAGGGCCGGCGGTGCCGGCATCGCGCGGGGAAACCAGCGCGACGCGGGTGGGCGGTGTGGAGAGTGCCTCGGGGGAGGGACTCTCCACAACCGTTTCTCGAGCCGGGGGGGATGCGGCCGCTGCGCCTTGGGGGAGCAGCGGCCGCTCGCTCACTCCCGGCCGGCGGTCCAGACGCGTCGCACCTGCAAGTCGGCGTCCCACAGGACCGCGTCGGCCAGATATCCGGGTGTCAGTGCGCCGAGGTCCGCGACGCGTCCGATCGCGCGGGCGGGAGCCGTCGTGAGCGCGTGCACTGCGCACTCCAACGGCACGCCCGCCGCCACGGCTGTGCGCAGCGCGGCATCCTGTGTGAGCGTCGATCCCGCGATCGCGCCGCCCTCGGAGAGGCGCGCGACGCCGTCGTGCACGTCGACCGAGAGCGAACCCAGCAGGTAGTGCCCGTCGCCGACTCCCGCCGCCGCCATCGCGTCGGTCACGAGGGCGATGCGCCCGGGCGCCGCGGCGAAGGCGATCCGGATCACCTCGGGGTGCACGTGCACCCCGTCGGCGATGATCTCCAGCGTCACTCGGGGGTCGGATGCGGCGGCCCCGACGGGACCGGGCTCCCGGTGTCCGAGTCCCGGCATGGCGTTGAACGCGTGCGTCAGGATCGTGGCGCCCGCATCGAACGCCGCCGCGGTGGTCGCGGCATCCGCCGTCGTGTGACCGACGGCTGCCGCCGAGCCGGCGGCGCGCAGCAGGGCGATCGCCTCCATCCCGCCGGGCAGTTCGGGGGCGAGCGTCACCTGGCGCACGGTGCCGCGGCCGGCCTCGAGGAGGCGTTCCACGGCGCTCGCTGCCGGATGGACCAGCAGGGTCTCATCGTGTGCGCCCTTGCGGGCGGGGGCCAGGAACGGCCCTTCCAGATGCGAGCCGAGGATGTCGGGGTCGCTGTCCACGAGATCGGCGACCATCGCGGTGCGCCGCTCGAGTGCGTCGAGGTCCGCGGTCACGAGCGAGAGGACGGCGCGAGTCGTGCCGTGCGCGCGATGGAGCGCGCGCGCCTGCCGGATCGCCTCGGGGCCGTCGTCGTAGGCGACGCCGGCACCACCGTGTCCGTGGATGTCGATCATTCCGGGGGTCAGCAGCGCGCCCGCTCCCGCGGTGGCGACGGCGTCGACGATCTCGTCAGTGGCCATGCCGCGCCATCCGTCGCCCACTCCGGCCGCCACGACGTGCTCGCCGTCGAAGCGCACCCAGGCGTCCTCGACGATGCGCCCGTCATCGACCAGGCGCGCGGAGTGGACGACCAGGCTCACCGGTCGGACCACTCGATCTCGGGCGAACGGAAGAAGTCGATCCCCTGGCTCGTCCACAGGGGAGCCAGGCCGCCGACACGATCGCGGAAGGACTCCCAGGTGCGCAGCGGGCTGTCGGCCGGAGCGGGCGACCACGCCGCCTCCGCGGCGGCCGCGATGCGCGGGAACGCCATGGTGTCGATGTCCTCGAGCGTGGCGATGGTCTCGGTCCACATCGGCGCCTCGACCCCGAGGATGTCGGCGTCCTCGATCCCGTCGATCACGGCGCCCGGCTCCCACGAGTAGGCGCGCTCGACGCTGGTCGGACCGTTGGCCCACGTCAGCCCGAGCGGAGAGGACTCGTCGTACTTCATGTCGAGGTAGATGGCGTCGGAGGGCGACAGGATCAGCTGCGCGCCGTTGCTGACGAAGGCGCGGGCACGGTCGTCCATGCCGTTCGTGGGCGTCGTGAAGCCCCAGTACTGGCCGATCGTCGTGTCGGCGATGTCGGCGGCGGCACCTGCCTCGTGCCACGCCACCGGGATCTTGCCGAGGTCGGCGACGATCGCGGTCGCGCGCGTCATGAACTCCGCGAAGTCCTCCGGCGAGGTGCCGAGAGCCTCGTCGCCGCCGACGTGCAGGTACGGACCGGGGGTCAGTGCGGTGAGCTCGCCGAACACGTCGGCGAGGAAGTCGTAGGTCGCCTCGTCGTGGATCTTCAGCGACGAGAACCCGACGGCCATGCCGTCGTACGGGACGCCCGCAGTGGGGAGCTCGCCACCGTAGTCGCGCGCGATCTCCCGGATGTGGTCGGAGAGGACGGGGGGCTCGACGAGCTCGGGGTAGGCGAGTCCGACCGCGTGCGTGTGGCCGGGGACGTCGATCTCCGGCACGACGATCATGTGGCGCGACGCGGCGTACGCGACGATCTCGCGGTAGTCGTCCTTCGTGTAGAAGCCGCCGGGGTCGCCGCCCACCGAGATGCCCGAGGCGACTTCGGTCAGGCGCGGGCGCGAGTCCAGCTGCAGGCGCCACGCCTGGTCGTCGGTCAGGTGCAGGTGCAGGGCGTTCATCTTCAGCGCGGCGGCGCGGTCGATGTAGGCCTTCACCGTGTCGACGGAGTGGAAATGCCGTGCGACGTCGAGCATCACCCCGCGGTAGGCGAAGCGCGGCGCATCCTGGATCGTCACGGCCGGGATGACCCAGTCATCGCCGTCGCGGGTCAGGAGCTGCCCCAGGGTCTGTGCGCCGTAGAAGAGACCGGCGTCATCGGGTGCGACGACGGTGACAGATGCCGCATCCACGGTCAGCGTGTACGACTCCGCCGCGCCGCCGGCCTCACGGCGGAAGCTGACCGCGCCGTCGGAGTCGATCGCCGGCGCCACTCCCGTGCGGGCCGCGACGATCGCCGCGAGAGCGGTCGCGGCATCCGTGTCTCCCGCGATCGCGGTGGTCGGCTCGACGCGGAACGCGGGGGCCGCCTCCTCCACGGTCAAGGCGGCGGGAGCAGGGACGAGGGCGATGCGAGGCACGGACTCTCCATTCGGGTGGGCGGGAGCGCATCCCGCGACAACCACCGCGAGCGCGATCGCGCCCGCGAGCGTGATCCATCGTCGGCGATGGTTCATGTAAAGGACCCTAACAAATAGGAGTCCCAGCCTAACAGCGGGGTCGGCGCAGAGCGAGGAAAAGTCTGTGCGGCTGTGAAATCGACGCGGCGCCGGCGGCGACATCCGTTATGCTCGGGATGTCGCGACTGGCGTTGAGGTGGTTACCACCGGGGAGCGACCGACACGGCATTCGACCGCACGCCTGGGCCGATGCGGACCATCTTTATCCGAGCCGTCGTCAGGAGACCTGCCATGACAGATCCGTACTTCAATGCCCCGCTTTCCGAGGTTGACCCCGAGATCGCTGCGGTGCTCGAGCGTGAGCTCGACCGTCAGCGCGGCTACCTCGAGATGATCGCCTCCGAGAACTTCGTTCCGGTCTCCGTGCTGCAGTCGCAGGGCTCGGTGCTGACGAACAAGTACGCCGAGGGCTACCCCGGCCGCCGCTACTACGGCGGCTGCGAAGAGGTGGACGTCGCCGAAGAGCTCGCGATCTCGCGCGCCAAGTCGCTGTTCGGCGCGGAGTTCGCCAACGTCCAGCCGCACTCGGGTGCCACTGCCAACGCGGCGGTCCTGCACGCGATCGCGCGCCCCGGCGATACGCTGCTCGGCCTGTCGCTCGACCAGGGCGGCCACCTCACGCACGGCATGAAGATCAACTTCTCCGGCCGGCTGTACAACATCGTCGCGTACGGCGTCGACGCCGAGACCTCGCTCATCGACATGGACGAGGTGCGTCGCCTCGCGCTCGAGCACAAGCCGAAGGTCATCATCGCCGGCTGGTCCGCCTACCCGCGCCACCTGGACTTCGCCGCCTTCCGTGCGATCGCCGACGAGGTCGGCGCGCTGCTCTGGGTCGACATGGCGCACTTCGCGGGACTCGTCGCCGCAGGCGTGCATCCCAACCCGGTGCCGCACGCGCACGTCGTCTCCTCGACCGTGCACAAGACCATCGGCGGCCCCCGCTCGGGCTTCATCCTCACCAACGACGCCGAGCTCGCCAAGAAGATCAACACCGCGGTCTTCCCGGGTCAGCAGGGTGGCCCGCTGATGCACGTCATCGCCGCCAAGGCGACCGCGTTCAAGCTCGCCGCGACCCCCGAGTTCCGCGACCGTCAGGAGCGCACCCTGCGCGGCGCGCACCTGCTGGCCGAGCGCCTCACGCAGCCGGATGTGGCCGCGGCCGGCATCACGCTGCGCTCCGGCGGCACCGACGTGCACCTCGTACTGGTCGATCTGCGCGACGCGGCGATCGACGGCAAGCAGGCCGAAGACCTGCTGCACGAGATCCACATCACGGTCAACCGCAACTCGGTGCCGAACGACCCGCGTCCGCCGATGGTGACCTCGGGTCTGCGTATCGGCACCCCGGCGCTCGCGACCCGCGGCTTCGGCGACGCCGAATTCGCCGAGGTGGCCGACATCATCGCGCTCGCGCTGCTGCCCGACGCCGATGTGCAGGCTCTGCGTGCACGTGTGGCGGTTCTGGCGGCGGCCTTCCCGCTCTACCCTGGCCTGGCGCAGTAGCGCCTGCCGTTCTCCGCGAGACTGCAACGGCGCGTCGAGACTGTGGGTTTCACCCACCGTCTCGACCACCGGGTGCAGTCTCGCGGAGTGGGCAACTGTTGCCCCGAACGCATACCTACGGGCATAGTGATGTGAGGACCGCGCCGCGGTGCGGTCCGCGATGCAACGACGAGAGGAAGACCGGATGCCGGCGCAGAAGCTGGATGGGGTCGCCACGGCGGCCGCGATCAAGGACGAACTGAAGGCCCGCGTAGCGGCGCTCGCCGAGCGCGGGATCATTCCCGGCATCGCGACGGTGTTGGTCGGAGCGGACCCGGCCTCGCAGCTGTACGTGGGGATGAAGCACCGGCAGTCCGAGGCGATCGGGATGAACTCGATCCAGCGCGAGCTGCCGGCCGACGCGACCCAGGAGCAGGTCGAGGCGCTGATCGACGAGCTGAACGCCGACCCGAGCTGCCACGGATACATCGTCCAGCTGCCGCTGCCGAAGCACATCGACACCGACGCGATCCTCGAGCGGATCGATCCCGACAAGGACGCCGACGGCCTGCACCCGACCAACCTCGGTCGTCTCGTGCTCAACGTGAACTCGCCGATCACGTCGCCGCTGCCGTGCACCCCGCGCGGGGTCATCGAGCTGCTGCTGCGCAACGGCTACGACCTCAAGGGCAAGCACGTCGTGGTGGTCGGCCGCGGTGTCACGATCGGCCGCTCGATCGGACTGCTGCTGACCCGTCGCGACATCAACGCGACCGTGACCCTCACCCACACCGGCACCGTGGATGCCGGCCAGTACCTGCGCCAGGCCGACGTGATCGTCGCAGCTGCGGGCGTGAAGCACCTCATCACCGCCGCCGATGTGAAGCCGGGCGCCGCAGTGCTCGATGTCGGCGTCACGCGCGAGCACGACGCCGAGACGGGCAAGGCCAAGGTCTACGGCGACGTGCACCCGGATGTCGCGGACGTCGCCGGCTGGATCTCGCCGAACCCCGGCGGAGTCGGCCCGATGACCGTGGCGCTGCTCATGACCAACGTCGTCGAGGCCGCCGAGCGCTCGGCGGCCTGACGGCTAGGCGCCCACGAGCTCGGAGCGCTCGCGCGCACGGGTGGCCGTGGCATCCGTCGCCCCGAATGAGGCCATGCCGTCGATCCAACGTGTGCGATCGGCATCCGTACGGTGTCGCACTTCGGCCAGGCGGGTGACACCGCGTACCCGGATGCCGCAGTACTGCAGCGTCGCGGATCTCAGCGAGCGGATGGCGGCGTCGCGGTAGGTCCACGCGTTCCAGATGCCGGGCGAGTCCATTGTCATGACGATGCGAGCGGTGCGGCCCGTGAGCAGCTTGTCCCACAGGCTCCCGCGCTCCCGATAACGGAACGCGAAGCCCGACACGAACACGCGGTCGATCCAGGCCTTGAGCACAGCGGGGTACGACCCCCACCACTGCGGGAAGAAGAACGCAAGGTGGTCGGCCCACGCCACGTCGTCGATGTAGGCGGCGACGTCATCGGCGAGCGGCATGTCGGCGTCAGTGCGCGGCATCCGCAGCTCGTCGCGAAGGGACGGATGCCGCGGCACGTCGTCACGGGCGAGGTCGACGACCCGCACCTCCGCACCGCCGGCCCGCGCCGCGTCGGCGTAGGAGTGGGCGAGCGCGTGGTTCAGGCTGCCGGCGAGTGGCGTGCCGATCACGACGAGGATGCGGGGCGAGGCCATGGTGTCGTCTCCTTCGTTCGGGCGATTCGGGTCGCAGACTTCTCCATCACGAGCGCCGTCAGCGCCACGAGCTGGCGGTTGAGGCGCGGGACGTCGATCGGATCGGTGTCCAGGGCAGGGTCGGCGAGCATCGCGGTGAACTCCGCTTCGAGGGCGGTGCCGGCCGTGCGGACCAGATCCGTGCCCTTCGGGGTGAGGGTGAGCAGGATGCTGCGCCCGCCCCCGGCCGGGGAGGTCGCGACGATCCACCCCTCGTCCACGAGGGCGGGCACGCGTTTGCTCACTGCCGCCTTCGTGACGCCGAGGCAGCGCGCGAGCGTGGTCATGTCGGCGGGCTCGACGTCGGAGAGCACGGCGAGGAACTGAAAGTGATTGAAGCTCACGCCGTAGTGCTGGCGCAGCACATCGTCGGCGTACGCGTCCAGTTCGGCGATGAGCTCGTGGAGCGTGAAGGTGATGCGTTCGGACACGGCTCAAGTCAACCAGTTGACTCGCCCTGAGTCAACCAGTTGACTCGTTCTGGTCCCGGGGTGGGCGGGTCAGCTCTTGCCGAGCTCGTCCAGCATGCGGCGCTGCTCGTCGGTGAGTCCGTCGTTCAGCTCGCGCTGCGCGGCCTGCGTCTCGGGCGTCGGCACCGCCGGCGCCGTGGGGATGGCAGTGGTGGCCGGAGCGACCCCGCCGGTCGCCTTGTCGTACAGGGCACCCGCGCGGGCCTCGACCTTGTCGTCGATCGCGTCGTAGATGATCCACGCGATCAGCAGCATGAACGGCGGGATGACGAAGCCCCAGAACCAGCCGTTGACGTGCACGCCGGACAGCAGCACGGTCAGCACCCACACGATGTAGGCGACCAGCAGCACGAGCGCGAACTGCACGACCTTCTCGCCGGCCTTGGTGCGCTGGTGCGCGGACTTGGCCGCCATACCGCCGAACCAGCTCGTGATCAGCGGTTTGATCCACAGCGTCGCCGCGGTCAGCAGGATGCCCGCCCAGATCGCCGACCACCCCACGCTCACCGATGGCAGCAGCCAGCCGATGAGCAGCAGTACGAGGATGTCGAACAGAAGGAGCGACACGAACCGGATGACCCACTTGCGCATGATGCCTACAGTGGCATGCCGGAGCGCGGCGGTGCAACGCGGCATCCGCTCGACGGCGCGCGCGGCGGCGGATCAGTAGCTCGCGCGTCCCGAGGCCTCGCCCGTGCTCCAGCGCGCCGCGAGGGCTTCGGACCCGCGTGCCAGCAGAGCGACGTCCGCACCGACGAGGATGAAGGATGCCCCGGCGTCGAGGTAGGACTGCGCCACCTGCGGATCGAACGCGTTCACGCCGACCGGCTTGCCCGCGGCGCGTACGGCCTCGAACGCACGGTGCACGGCGGCCACGACATCCGGGTGCGACTGCTGCCCCAGCACACCCATCGACGCGGCGAGGTCGGACGGTCCGACGAAGACTCCATCCACGCCGTCGACGGCGGCGATCTCGGCCGCGGCATCCACGCCTTCGATCGTCTCGATCTGCACGAACAGCGAGACGTGCCGATCCGCGTCGGCGAGGTAGCCGTCCACACGGTTCCAGCGCGCCGAGCGGGCCAGCGCCGAGCCGACGCCGCGTCGTCCGCGCGGGGGGTAGCGCACGGCCTCCACGACGGCACTGGCCTCCTCGGCGGACGAGATCATCGGCACGAGGATGTTCTGCGCGCCCAGGTCGAGCACCTGCTTGAGCGTGACGACATCGCCGATCGGCACGCGCACGAGCGGGGTCGTCGGGGAGCCCCCGACCGCCTGCAGCTGCGCGAGCGTGGACTCCAGCCCGTTGGGGGAGTGCTCCATGTCGATCAGCAGCCAGTCCATGCCGGCGCCCGCGCAGATCTCGGCGACCAGCGCGCTGCCCGAGCAGACCCAGATGCCCGCGAGGGGACGGGATGCCTCGGCCAGGCGCTCGCGGAATGTGGGGGCGAGCTGAAATGACATGGGTCCTCCTGTTGAGAACGTAGCGGCTTGCGGTGATCCGTGCGTCAGACGAAACGGCAGGTGATGGTGCCCATCGGTCCGAAATCGCACAGCACGTCGTCGCCACGCTCGACCCACATGGGGCGCGTGAACGATCCGGCCAGGATGATCTCGCCGGCCTCGAGGCGGTCGCCGTGCTGGGCGAACTTGTTCGCGAGCCAGGCGACGCCGGTCGCGGGGTGGTCCAGCACGCCGGCGGCGACGCCGGTCTCGGTGATCTCGCCGTTGCGGTAGAGCAGCGCAGGCACCCAGCGCAGGTCGATCTCGTCCGGACGCTTGTGCGTGTCGCCGAGCACCATTCCTCCGTAGGCCGCGTTGTCCGAGATCGTGTCGACGATGGTGCGTCCCTCGAGCTCGATGTGCGAGTTGAGCACCTCGAGCGCGGGCACGGCGTAGTCGATCGCGCGCAGGGCGTCTTCGAGCGTGCAGTCGGGTCCTTCGAGCGGCGCTTTCAGGACGAACGCGAGCTCGACCTCGATGCGGACATTGGAGAACAGGTCGACCGGGATCTCCGCGCCGCTCTCGTAGACGGTGTCGTCGAACATCACGCCGTAGTCCGGTTCGGTGATGCCGGTCGCAGCCTGCATGGCCTTCGAGGTGAGCCCGATCTTGCGCCCCACGAGGCGACGCCCGGCGGCGATGTTCTTGTCGCGCCACACACCCTGGATCGCATACGAATCCTCGATCGTCGCGTCCGGGTAGCGGGCGGTGATGCGGGGGATCACGCTGTGGGTGCGGTCGGCCTCGGCCAGTTCGTCCGCGATCGTCGCGATCACATCGGGGTGCAGCATCCGTTTCTCCTTCTGACGCGGTGGATACGACGGGGTCAGAGCTGGTGGCCGAGCTTGTATTCGCCCTGCTTGTACTCGGGCATCGAGTCCTCGCCCGGACGGGTGTACGAGAAGCCGTCGGCGCCGATCGTGACGGCCATCTCGGACGAGTCCGTGCGGGCGACGACCGGCTGCGGGTTGCCGTCCAGGTCCAGGACGAGGGATGCCTCGGTGTACCAGGACGGGACGACAGGGTTGCCCCACCAGTCGCGGCGCTGGTTGTCGTGCACGTCCCACGTGACGACCGGGTTGTCCGGATCCCCGGTGTAGTAGTCCTGCGTGTAGATCTCGACGCGGTGGCCGTCCGGGTCCCGCAGGTACAGGTAGAAGGCGTTCGACACGCCGTGGCGGCCGGGGCCCCGCTCGATCGCGTCGGAGCGGCGCAGCGCGCCGAGCTTGTCGCAGATCGCGAGGATGTTGTGCTTCTCGTGCGTGGCGAAGCACACGTGGTGCATCCGAGGCCCGTCGCCACCGGTCATCGCCGTGTCGTGCACCGTGGGCTTGCGGCGCATCCAGGCGGCGTACACGGTGCCCTCCTGGTCCTGGATGTCCTCGGTGACGCGGAAGCCGAGATCCTGCATGAACTTCACGGCACGTGGCACGTCAGGGGTCACCTGGTTGAAGTGGTCGAGGCGCACGAGCTCGCCCGGGACGTGCAGGTCGTAGCGCCACGACATCCGCTCGACGTGGTCCGCCTGATAGAAGAACTCGTAGGGGAACCCGAGCGGGTCCACCACGCGCACCGAATCGCCGATGCCCTTGACGAACCCGTTCTCGTTGCGGCGGACCTCGCAGCCCAGCTCGGTGTAGAACTCGACGGCGCGGTCCAGGTCCTCGGGAGATCGCACCCGGTACGAGAAGGCCGCGACCGCCGCGATCGGGCCCTTGCGCAGCACGAGGTTGTGGTGGATGAACTCCTCGGTGGAACGGAGGTAGATCGCCTCGTCGTCCTCTTCCGTCACATACAGGCCGAGGATGTCGACATAGAACTGGCGGGACACGGCGAGGTCGGTGACGACGATCTCCATGTACGCGCAGCGCAGGATGTCGGGCGGAGTGCTGGCCGGGGTGGCCACCGGATTGTCGGGGTGGATGGGGGCCTCCTGGCTCACGTAGTAGCCGGAGGAGGTGAGGGTCATTTCGTCACGGTGAGTCATGTCGCGTCCTTGCGGGTGGTGGATTCGGGGCGGATGCCGCGCTCAGGCCTTGCCGAAGGTGGGGTTGTGCGCGCCGCCGAGGGTGATGTGCACGGCCTGCTGATCGGTGTAGAAGTCGATCGAGCGGTAGCCGCCCTCGTGGCCGAGACCCGAGGCCTTGACCCCGCCGAACGGGGTGCGCAGGTCACGCACGTTGTTCGAGTTCAGCCACACCATGCCGGCCTCGATCGACTGCGCGAAGTTGTGCGCGCGCTTCAGGTCGTTGGTCCAGACGTAGGCGGCGAGGCCGTACCTGACGCCGTTGGCGAGGGCGAGCGCCTCTTCGTCGGTGTCGAACGGGGTGATCGCCACGACGGGGCCGAAGATCTCCTCCTGGAAGATCCGGGCATCCGGGGCGACGTCGGCGAATACCGTCGGAGCGACGAAGTTGCCGGTCTCGAAGCCCTCCGGACGGCCGCCGCCGGCCACCAGGCGACCTTCGGTCTTGCCGATCTCGACGTAGCTCATCACCTTGGCGAAGTGCTCGGGGTGCACCAGCGCGCCGACCTCGGTGGCCGGATCGTGCGGGTAGCCGACGACGACGCGCGAGGCCTGGGCGGCGTAGCGTTCCACGAACTCGTCGTAGATCTCGCGCTGCACGAGGATGCGGCTGCCCGCGGTGCAGCGCTCGCCGTTGAGGGAGAACACGCCGAAGATGGTCGCGTCGATCGCGGCCTCGAGGTCGGCGTCGGCGAAGACGACGGCGGGCGACTTGCCGCCGAGCTCCATCGAGAGGCCCTTCAGGAACGGCGCGGCGTTGCCGAAGATCAGCTGACCGGTCGAGCTCTCACCCGTGAAGGAGATGAGCGGGACATCGGGATGCTTCACCAGCGCGTCGCCGGCATCCTCGCCCAGCCCGTTGACGAGGTTGAAGACGCCCTTCGGCAGCCCGGCCTCCTCGAAGATCCCGGCCCACAGCGAGGCCGAGAGGGGCGTGAATTCGGCGGGCTTGAGCACGACGGTGTTGCCGGTGGCCAGGGCGGGGCCGAGCTTCCACGACTCGAGCATGAACGGCGTGTTCCACGGCGTGATGAGCCCGGCGACACCGATCGGCTTGCGGTTGACATAGTTCATCTGCCGGCCGGGCACCTTGTAGGCATCATCGGCCTGCGCGACGATCAGGTCGGCGAAGAAGCGGAAGTTCTCTGCGGCGCGACGGGCCTGACCGAGCGCCTGGGTGATCGGCAGACCGGAGTCGAAGGACTCCAGCTCAGCGAGCCGGGCATCGCGGGACTCCACGATGTCGGCGATGCGGTGCAGCACGCGCGAGCGCTCCCGCGGCAGCATCCGCGGCCAGGGGCCGTCTGTGAAGGCGCGGCGCGCGGCGGCGACGGCCCGGTCGATGTCGGCCTTCTTGCCGGCGGCGGCCTGCACGTAGGTCTGGTTCGACACCGGGTCGAGCACGTCGAACGTGTCGCCGTCGAGCGAGTCGACGAACTCGCCGTCGATGTAGTGCTGGATGCGGGTGGGCAGGTCGGCCGGGATGTGCGGGGCCGTGGCGGTCTCTGTCATGGGATCTCCAGTCAGTGCGAGGGGGAATCGGGATGCAGCAGCGCAGCGCGCGACTGACGGGAAGCCGTGAACGCGTCCATCGTGCGCCAGCGGTGGTTGCGAGCGGCCAGCTCGATCTCGAGCGGGTCGGCGTTCTCACGGATGAGGGTGAGGATCTCGGCGTGCTCCTCCACGGAGTGGTGTGCACGACCGGGTACGAAGGCGAACGTGGAGTCGCGCAGTCCGGAGAGCCGCGACCAGCCGCGGTAGACCATGTCGCGCAGCTGCGGGTTGGGGCACGGTTCGTACAGCACCGAGTGGAACTGCTGGTTCAGGGTGGTGAAGATGTGCGCGTCGAAGTCGTCGAGCAGTCGCAGCATCCGGTTGTTGACCTCGGCCGCGCGATCGAGGTCCTCGGGGGTGAGCAGCGGTGCCGACAGCGCGGTCGCAGCCCCTTCGACGATGCCGAGCGTCTGCATCGTGTCGACGTACTCGCCCTCGTCGACGAGCGACACGCGGGCCCCGACGTTGCGCTCGAAGGTGACGAGGCCCTCGGCTTCGAGCCGGCGGATCGCCTCGCGGACGGGCACGACGCTCATCTGCAGGCCGTCGGCGATCGGACCGAGGACGAGCCGGAATCCGGGACCGTACTCGTGGCGCGCGATGCGCTCGCGGATCCACTCGTAGGCGCGCTCGGACTTGCTGCCCTCATCGGCCGCCTGCAGCACAGCCTCGGTCACGGGGACTGCTCCTGGTCGAACCGTGCACGCCACGCGGCGTTCATCGGGAACAGGCCTTCGATGGCGTGGCCGGCCGCGACCTGCTGGGCGATCCAGGCGTCCTCCGCCTCCTGGGCGATGGCCGCGTCCACGACCTCTTCGGCCAGGGCGGGCGGGATGACGATGACCCCGTCGCTGTCGCCGACGAGGATGTCGCCCGGCTGCACCGTCGTGCCGCCGCATCCGATCGTCACATCGACGTCCCACGGGACGTGCTTGCGGCCGAGCACGGCGGGGTGCGCGCCCTTCGAGTACACCGGCAGGTCGACTCCGGCGACGGTGTCGTAGTCGCGGACTCCGCCGTCGGTCACGATGCCTGCGGCTCCGCGGGCGTGCGCGCGGAGCGCCAGGATGTCGCCGAGTGTGCCCGAGCCGGCCTCGCCGCGGGCTTCGATCACAATGATCTCGCCCACGCCGACCGCGTCGAACGCGCGCTTCTGCGCGTTCTGACCGCCGCCGTGCGACGCGAACAGGTCTTCGCGGTTCGGGACGAACCGGAGCGTGCGGGCCGTGCCGACCATCTTGGATTCGGGATGCGTCGGCCGCACGCCGTCGATGGTGACGTTGTTGAGACCGCGCTTGCGCAGCTGGCCGGAGAGGGCCGCGACCGGCGTCGCCTCGAGCTTGGCGCGGAGCGCGGGGGAGAGTGCGTGCGGCGTTTCGACTGCCTGCGCGCTCTCGACGACAGGGGTGGTGCCCGACGAGAGCCCGGCGGCCTCGGCGGAGCCCCAGGCCTCGGTGCGCTGCGTGTCGTCGACCGCGGGGAGCGAGCCGAGCGTGGCATCGAACCCGTCGACGCCCTGCACGACCGTGGTCGCCAGGCGGCCGGAGGTCGGGCGTCCGGGCGCCGTGGGCGAGTCGACCTCGACCTCGACGACGTCGCCGGGAACCACGACGGAGGACCCGGCCGGTGTGCCGGTGAGGATCACGTCGCCGGTCTCGAGGGTGAAGTGCTGCGACAGATCCGCGACGAGCTGCGCGAGCGGGAACAGCATCGCGTCGCTCGTGTCGTCCTGCACCAGCACGCCGTTGACCCACGTGCGCAGGCGCAGGGCCTCGGGATCGAGCGTGCGGGCGTCGATCAGGTGCGGTCCGATCGGCGTGAAGCCGTCGCCGCCCTTGGAGCGGACGTTGGAGCCCTTGTCGTTCGCGCGCAGGTCGTACAGGCCGAAGTCGTTCGACGCGGTGACGGAGGCGACGTGCGCCCACGCGTCGGCCATACCGACCCGACGTGCCGGGGCGCCGATCACCAGAGCGATCTCGCCCTCGAACGCGAGCAGTTCGGTGCCCGCGGGGCGCTCTATGGTGCCGCCGGTGGTGGCCACGGAGCTGGACGGCTTGAAGAAGTACGACGGATGCTGCGGGGTGCGCCCGCGCTGCTCCGCCCGTGAGCGGTAGCTCAGGTGGATGGCGATGATCTTGCCCGGACGCACCGGGAGGGCGCCGTACCGCGCATCGGCGGCGTTCAGCAGGGCGATGGCGGCATCCGCTGGCGTGTTCTCGGTAGTCATGAGCTCCCTCGCTCTTGCGTCGTATCTGAAATCGTATATGATCGTCAACATTCCGGCAAGCCTCGATCGACGCGGCTTGCCATGACAGCGAAGTCAGCATCAGACAGAGGAGTCGCCGCAGGATGTCCGCATCATCGCAGTCCCCCGCAACACCATCCGGGTTCACCCCCACCGGAACCATCGCGTCGCACACCGACCGCCGCCGGGTCGTATTCGCGACCGTCGTGGGCACCACTGTCGAGTGGTACGACTTCTTCATCTACGCGACGGCCGTGGGCCTCGTCTTCGGCCAGCTGTTCTTCGCGCCGCTCGGCGCCAACAGTGCGATCGTCGCCTTCGCCACCGTGGGTGTCAGCTTCCTGTTCCGTCCCCTCGGTGCGTTCCTGGCCGGTCACTTCGGCGACAAGTACGGCCGCAAGGTCGTGCTGATGTGGACGCTGATCCTCATGGGTGCCGCGACGGCGCTCATCGGCCTGCTCCCGACGTACGAGGCCATCGGCGTCTGGGCGCCGATCCTGCTCGTCCTGCTGCGCATCCTGCAGGGCGTGTCCGCGGGCGGCGAGTGGGGCGGCGCGGTCCTGATGGCCGTCGAGCACGCACCGAAGAAGCGCCGCGGCGCGTTCGGTGCCTCGCCGCAGATCGGTGTGCCGCTCGGCCTCCTGCTCGCCTCCGGCGTCATGGCGCTGATGGCGATGATCGCCCCCGGCGACGCGTTCCTCGTGTGGGGATGGCGCATCCCGTTCCTGCTCAGCATCGTGCTGATCCTGGTCGGCTACTACATCCGCCGTCGCGTCGAGGAGAGCCCGGTGTTCGCCGAGCTGGCCATCCGCAAGGAGAAGGCGCGGATGCCGATCGTGACGCTGTTCCGCAAGCACTCGCTCCTCGTGCTCATCGCCGCACTCGTGTTCGCGGGCAACAACGCCGTCGGCTACATGACCACCGGCGGATACATCCAGGGCTACTCGACCAACCCCGACGGGCCGATCGGCCTCGAGCGCGGTCCCGTCCTGTGGGCCGTTACCGGCTCCGCCGTCACCTGGCTGCTCTCGACCCTGGCCGCGGGCTTCGTGTCCGACCGGATCGGTCGCCGCAACACGTACATCATCGGCTGGATCCTGCAGCTGGTCGGTGTGTTCACGCTCTTCCCGCTGGTGAACACCGGCGACATCTGGATGCTGTTCCTGGGCCTCGCGATCCTCACGATCGGCCTCGGCTTCACCTACGGGCCGCAGGCGGCGCTGTACTCGGAGCTGTTCCCGGCATCCATCCGCTTCTCCGGAGTGTCGATCTCGTACGCGATCGGCGCGATCCTCGGTGGCGCGTTCGCTCCGACCATCGCGACCGCGCTCGTGCAGGCGACCGGTTCGACCCAGTCGGTCACCTGGTATCTCGCCGGCATGACCGTCGTCGGCCTGCTCGCGACGCTGCTGCTGCGCGACCGCTCGGGCATCCCGCTCGGACCGGACCACGAGGCGGAGCAGTCCGTCAGCCCGATCTACGGCCTCGCCAAGGCCTGATCCGACCGGCCCGGCACCTGAGAGAGGGATTCCGGCCGAGACAGGGGGCATCGCCCCGTTTCTCGGCCGGGATCCCTTGTCTCGTGCGTGAGCGGGCGAGGGGCGGATGCTGCGGCTCAGCGCGTGCGCATGCCGTCGAGCACGACCGCCACGACGTCGTGGGCCAAGCGCTCTCGATCGACGGGGCCGCCGGGGCGGTACCACTCCACGATCGAGTTGACCATGCCGAAGATCAGGCGCGTCGCGACCGGGCCGTCGATGTCGTCGCGCACCACACCGGTGGACTGCGCCTCCACGACGAGTGCGGTGACGCGGTGGTCGAACGCGCGTCGTCGCTCGAGAGCGGCACGCTCCACGTCGCTGTTGCCGCGCACCCGCAGGAGCAGCGTGACGTAGGGGAGCCGGTCCACGAGCACGCGGACCGCCCCGCGCAGCACGGCGCCGAGCCGCTCGGCCGCGGTGCCGGTGCGCGCCTCCGGTTCGTCGAGCACGCCCTCCAGCCCGCTCAGCGCCTCGTCGAGGGCGAGCGTGAGGAGCTGCTCCTTCGAGTCGAAGTGGTGGTAGAGCGCTGACTTGGTCAGGCCGAGGCGCGCCGCGAGGTCGGCGACCGAGGTCGCGTCATACCCCTGCTCGATGAACAGGCCGACGGCGATCTCGAGTACCTGCGCCTTGTCGTAGCCGGGACGCCCGCGGCGCGGCGCCGTGCCGGCGGTGCGTTCGGGAGCGGACATTGCACCAGTGTCGCACTCTCGTCGAGCGGGTGTCGCTCGACGCCGTTGCGGGCCAGGATGTTTTGCGTCACGTCGCCGATCTGCTATTACTGAACGATCGGTTAGCTATTCGAGCGACGCGGTCCACATCGAGGTGGACCGGAGAGGATGACGATGTCCGAGGCTTATCTCGTCGGAGGCGTGCGCACGCCGGTCGGCCGCTACGGCGGCACCCTGGCGGGTGTGCGGCCCGACGATCTCGCCGCGCTCGTCGTCGCGAACGCCGTGGAGCGATCGGGGCTGCCCGCGGCGATGGTCGAGGAGGTCATCCTCGGGGCCGCGAACCAGGCGGGGGAGGACAACCGCAACGTCGCGCGGCTGGCCGTGCTGCTGGCCGGGCTCCCGGACGAGGTCCCCGGGATCACCGTCAACCGCCTGTGCGCGTCGGGGATGTCGGCGATCGCGCTCGCGGCGCAGGCGATCCGCGCGGGCGATGCCGACGCGATGATCGCGGGCGGCGTCGAGTCGATGACGCGCGCGCCGTGGGTGCAGGCCAAGCCCGACCGCGCGTGGGCGAAGCCCGGCGCCGCGTTCGACACCTCGATCGGGTGGCGGTTCACCAATCCCCGCATCGCCGCGCGGGAGAAGGCCACATTCTCGATGCCCGAGACGGCGGAGGAGGTCGCCCGGGTGGACGGCATCTCCCGAGCGGATGCGGATGCCTTCGCGCTGCGCAGCCACGAGCGGGCGATCGCCGCCATCGACGCCGGGCGATTCGCCGATGAGATCGTCGCCGTCCCGACCCGGACCGGCGAGGTCGCCGTGGACGAGGGGCCGCGGCGCGACACCTCGCTGGAGTCGCTCGCGGGCCTGCGCCCGGTCGTCGCCGGGGGCGAGGTCGTCACCGCCGGCAACTCGAGCACGCTCAACGACGGCGCATCCGCGATCGTCGTAGCGTCCGGCGCGGCCGTCGAGCGCCACGGGCTCCGCCCGCGTGCCCGGATCGTGGCCTCGGCCAGCGCCGCGCTCGCCCCCGAGATCATGGGGCTGGGGCCCGTCCCCGCGACGCAGAAGGCGCTCGCCAAGGCCGGACTCACGATCGCCGACATCGGTGCGGTCGAGCTCAACGAGGCCTTCGCCTCGCAGTCGCTCGCATGTATCCGCAGGCTCGGTCTCGACCCGGAGATCGTCAACGCCGACGGCGGGGCGATCGCGCTCGGCCACCCGCTCGGTTCCAGCGGCGCCCGCATCATCGTCACCCTGCTCGGTCGCATGGATCGCGAAGGCGCCCGGTACGGCCTGGCCACGATGTGCGTCGGCATCGGGCAGGGCACCGCCATGATCGTCGAGCGGATCGATGCGTGAGTCGCTGCGTGTAGACAGCGGCGACGACCGCGTCGTCGTGACCCTGGCGCGCCCCGAGGTGCGCAACGCGATCGATCAGGACATGATCGACGGCCTGCACGAGGTGTGCGCCGAACTGGAGGAGCGCCCGCGCACGCTCATCCTGACGGGCTCGGGCGGTGTTTTCGCCTCCGGAGCCGACATCGCCCAGCTGCGCGAGCGACGCGCTCCCGATGCCCGTCGCGGCATCAACTCCGCCGCATTCCAGCGCATCCACGCCCTGCCGATGCCCGTCATCGCGGCGATCGACGGGTATGCGCTCGGGGGAGGCGCCGAGCTGGCGTACGCGGCCGACCTCCGCATCGGCACGCCGCGCGTCAAGATCGGCAATCCGGAGACGGGCCTCGGCATCATCGCCGCGGCGGGCGCCACCTGGCGGCTGCCGGAGATCGCAGGGCACGCGCGCGCGGCCGAACTGCTGCTGACCGGACGGATCCTGGATGCCGCGGAAGCCGTGGCGTGGGGAGTCCTCTCGTCGCTGCACGACCCGGAGGACCTCCTGCCGGCCGCCCACGCGCTCGCCGACCGCATCGCCGCGAACGACCCGCTCGCGACCCGGCACACCAAGACCGCGCTCGCCGCACCGGCGGACGCCCACCCCGCGATCGAGCTCGAGCTGCAGGCGGAGCTCTTCGAGAGCCCGGAGAAGGAGCGACGCATGACCGCGTTCCTGGAGAGGCGCGCGCGATGACCGGCGAAACGGTTGAGCCACAGGTCCCCGCGCGGGTCGGAGTGGTCGGCGGGGGCCGCATGGGCGCCGGGATCGCGCACGCCTTCGTCCTCGCCGGCGCCGAGGTGATCGTCGTCGAACGCGACGCGGAGGCGGCGGGCGCGGCATCCGCTCGTGTTCTTGACTCGGTGCGCCGCACCGTCGATCGCGGAGCCACAGATCGCCCCCTCGAGGACCTGCGCGCAGCCCTCACGACGGCGACGGATGCCGCGGCTCTGGCCGGCTGCGGGCTCGTCATCGAGGCAGTTCCGGAGGACGGCGCACTCAAGGCCGACGCGCTCGCCCGCGCTGAACGCGTGCTCGACCGCACTGCCGCCCTGGCCACGAACACCTCGTCGATGTCGATCGACGGCCTCGCCGCGGGTCTGGAGCGCCCCGGCCGGTTCGTCGGTCTCCACTTCTTCAACCCGGTGCCCGCATCCCTGCTGGTCGAGGTCGTCGTCGGCACCGCGACGGAGCCCACCCTCGTCCAGGACGCCCGCGGATGGGTCGCCGCGCTCGGCAAGACCGCGGTCGTGGTCCGCGATGCGCCGGGGTTCGCGTCCAGCCGGCTCGGGGTCGTCCTCGGTCTGGAGGCGATCCGCATGCTCGAGGAGGGCGTCGCCTCGGCCGCCGATATCGACGCGGCGATGGAGCTGGGCTACCGGCATCCGATGGGTCCGTTGCGCACCACCGACATCGTCGGCCTCGACGTGCGCCTCGGCATCGCGGAAGAACTTCACGCACGCCTGGGCGACCGGTTCGCCCCGCCCGAGCTGCTGCGGCGCCTCGTCGCCGACGGACACCTGGGGCGCAAGACCGGCCGCGGTTTCTACGAATGGAGCGAATGATGAGCGACATCCTCCCCAGCTACGTCCTCGGAAGCTGGTGGACCCCCGCAGCGGACGCGGATGCGGTCACCGTGCGGGACGCGTCGACCGGGGAGCCGGTCGCGCGCGTCAGCACGGAAGGTCTGGACCTCGCGGCAGTGCTCGAGTACGCGCGCACCGCCGGGCAGCGCAGTCTCGGCGCGCTGACCTTCCATCAGCGCGCGCTGCTGCTCAAGCAGTTCGGCGCTGCGCTCACCGAGCGCAAGCAGGAGTTGTACGACCTCTCGAAGCATGCCGGCGCGACCATGCGCGACTCGCTGAGCGACATCGACGGCGGCATCGGCGTGCTGTTCACCTACTCGTCCAAGGGTCGGCGCGACCTGCCGAACGGGCAGGTCTACCTCGACGGACCGGTCGAATCGCTGTCGAAGGACGGTTCATTCCTCGGGCGGCATGTGTACACCCGGCTGCCCGGCGTCGCCGTGCAGATCAACGCCTTCAACTTCCCCACGTGGGGTGCCCTGGAGAAATTCGCCCCCGCGTTCCTCGCCGGCGTGCCGACGGTCGTCAAACCCGCCACTCCGACCGGCTACGTCGCGGAGGCATGGGTGCGCATCCTCGTGGAGACGGGGCTCCTGCCCGAAGGATCGCTGCAGCTGGTCAGCGGCAGCGTGCCCGGCCTGTTCGACCACCTCCGCCTCGGCGACCTCGTCGGCTTCACCGGCAGCGCTTCTACGGCGGAAGGGCTGCGCGCCCACGCCAGCGTGCAGACCGGGGGCGTGCGGTTCACGAGCGAGACCGACTCGATCAACGCGTCCGTGCTCGGCCCGGACGCGGCCGAGGGCACGCCCGAGTTCGACGCCTACGTCAAGCAGCTGCTGGTCGAGCTGACCACCAAGGCAGGGCAGAAATGCACCGCGATCCGGCGGGCGATCGTGCCGGAGGGCAGTGTCGACGCCCTGGTCGAGGCCGTGCGCGCCAAGATCGCCGAACGCGTCGTGATCGGCGACCCGCACGCCGAGTCCGTCACGATGGGCCCGCTCGTCTCGCTCGCGCAGCGCGACGAGGTGCTGCGGTCGGTCGCCGCGCTGGAGGCGGCCGGCGGTCGCGTGCTGCTCGGCTCGACCGATGCGCCCGAGGTCGTGCGGGCCGACGGCACGGTCGGCAGTGCCGGAGAAGGCGCCTTCGTCGCGCCGCTCCTCCTCGGATTCGCGGATGCCTCGGCAGCCGCCGTGCACGACGTCGAGGCCTTCGGACCCGTCGCCAGCGTGCTGTCGTACCGCACCCTCGACGAAGCCGCCGACCTGGTCGCCCGCGGGGGCGGCTCGCTCGTCACCAGCGTCGCGACGAACGACCCCGCCGTGGCGGCGGCACTGCTGCCGCGCATCGCCGCATTCAACGGGCGACTCCTGTTCCTGGACCGCGCCGACGCGCGCACCTCGACAGGGCACGGCTCGCCGGTGCCGCACCTGGTGCACGGCGGCCCAGGGCGCGCCGGCGGCGGCGAAGAGCTGGGCGGTATCCGGGCCGTGCTGCACCACATGCAGCGCACCGCCGTGCAGGGTTCGCCCGAGATGCTGACGGCCCTCACCGGGGTGTGGCATCAGGGGGCGGCATCCCGCAGCGACCGGCATCCGTTCCGCAAATCGCTCGCCGAGCTGGCCATCGGCGACCAGCTCGCCTCGGCGTCGCGCGTCGTCACGCTCGAGGACATCGAGACCTTCGCGAACTTCACCGGCGACCTGTTCTACGCGCACATGGACGAAGAGGCCGCCGCGGCCAACCCGTTCTTCCCCGGCCGCGTCGCGCACGGATACCTGCTGGTGTCGTGGGCCGCCGGGCTGTTCGTCGACCCCGACCCGGGGCCGGTGCTGGCCAACTACGGCCTTGAGAATCTGCGGTTCGTGACGCCGGTCTCGCCCGACGACGAGATCCGCGTCGTGCTGACCGCGAAGCAGATCACCCCGCGCGAGACCGACGAGTACGGCGAGGTGCGCTGGGACGCCCTCATCCTCAACCAGAACGACGAGGTCGTCGCGACGTACGACGTGCTGACGCTCGTCGCCAAGGAGTACGAGTCCGCGGAGCCGGTGTCATGACTCCGCCTGTCGGCACCGACCCGCCGCTGCGGCCCATGCTGCAGCGCGACAACGTGTTCCGTGCGCTCGGCATGGTCCTCGAGCGGGACGAACCCGGCGAGGCCGTCATATCGATGCAGGTGCGCGAAGACATGCTCAACGGCTTCGCCATCACCCACGGCGGGCTGGTGTTCGCCCTCGCCGACACCGCCTTCGCGATCGCGTGCAACGAGGACGAGGAGGTGACGGTCGCCGCCGGTGCCGACATCGCCTTCCTCGCCTCGACGCGCCTCGGGCAGACGCTCACCGCGCACGCCCGGCGGCGCGCGCTCGTGGGCCGGGCGGGACTCTACGACGTGACCATCACGGACGAGACCGGCGCGGTGGTCGCGGAGTTCCGCGGCCGATCGCTCACCACGCGGCGGTCTACTGCCCACCCCTCCGCGACCACGCAGGGACAGGAGCGATGATGCTCGAGGACGCCGGGGCGGAGAACCTCGACCCCGAGGAGTGCATGAGCCGCGCCGAGATCGAGGCGCTGCAGCTCGAACGACTGCAATGGACCGTGCGGCACGCGTACGAGAACGTGCCGCTGTACACCCGCAAGCTCGACGAGGCGGGTGTGAAGCCCACCGACATCCGCTCGCTCGAGGATCTGCGTCGACTGCCCTTCACGACGAAGGAGGACCTGCGCCAGACCTACCCGTTCGGGATGTTCGCGGTGCCGATGGGCCGGGTGCGCCGCATCCACGCGTCGTCCGGCACCACGGGACGCCCGACCGTCGTCGGCTACACGCAGACCGACCTCGACAACTGGGCCACCTTGGTCGCGCGCTCGCTGCGGGCGAGCGGGGTGCGGCCCGGCATGAAGGTGCACAACGCCTACGGATACGGGCTGTTCACCGGGGGACTGGGCGCGCACGCCGGCATCGAGAAGCTCGGTGCGACAGTCATCCCCGTCTCCGGCGGTCAGACGGCGCGTCAGGTGCAGCTCATCCGCGACTTCGAGCCGGACGTCATCATGTGCACGCCGAGCTACCTGCTCACGATCGCCGACGCCATGGAAGGCGCCGGCATCGACCCCCGCAGCACCTCACTGAAGGTCGCGATCCTCGGAGCCGAGCCCTGGACCAATCAGATGCGCGCCGAGCTCGAACGGCGCCTCGGCATCGATGCGGTGGACATCTACGGGCTCAGTGAGGTGATGGGCCCCGGTGTCGGGAACGAGTGCATCGAGACGAAGGACGGCCCGCACCTGTGGGAGGACCACTTCCTGCCGGAGGTCATCGACGAGGACGGCGAGCCGCTGCCGGACGGGGAGCGGGGCGAGCTGGTGTTCACGTCGCTGACCAAAGAGGCGTTCCCGGTGCTGCGCTATCGCACGCGGGACCTCACGCGCCTCCTGCCGGGCACCGCCCGACCCGGGATGCGGCGCATGGAGAAGATCACCGGGCGCAACGACGACATGATCATCCTGCGCGGCGTGAACATCTTTCCGACGCAGATCGAGGAGCTCGTGCTCGGCATCGAGACGCTCACTCCGCACTTCGTCATCGAGCTCACCCGTGAGGGCGGGCGCGACGCGATGACGGTGCGCATCGAGCGGCATCCGAATCTGAACCGCGAGACGTGCCAGGCGGCCACCGTGGTGCTCGCGCAGCGCATCAAGACGCACATCGGATCCACCGTCGCGGTGCAGCTCGAAGAGCCGGGCGCCCTGCCGCGCAGCGAGGGCAAGTACAAGCGGGTCTACGACCTGCGCTGAGCGTTCTTGCCCCGCGTCGGTCCTGCGCGTACACTTTACTGACCGAACGTTCTGTTATTAAGGAGTCGATGATGACTGCCCCCGATCTGACCGTGGTCACCGGCGACGAGTCCGTCGAACTCGCGGCATTCGACGCCCTCATCGCGGCGGAGCAGCGCATCGAACCGCGGGACTGGATGCCGGACGCGTACCGCAAGACGCTCATCCGGCAGATCTCCCAGCACGGGCACTCCGAGATCATCGGCATGCAGCCCGAGGGCAACTGGATCACGCGTGCCCCGAGCCTCAAGCGCAAGGCGATCCTCATGGCCAAGGTGCAGGACGAGGCTGGCCACGGGCTGTACCTGTACTCGGCCGCGCAGACCCTCGGCATCACGCGCGACGAGATGACCGAGCAGCTGATCGCCGGACGCGCCAAGTACTCGTCGATCTTCAACTACCCGACCCCGACCTGGGCCGACATGGGAGCGATCGGCTGGCTCGTGGACGGCGCCGCGATCTGCAACCAGGTGCCGCTGTGCCGGGCGTCGTACGGACCATACGGCCGCGCGATGGTGCGCATCTGCAAGGAGGAGTCGTTCCACCAGCGGCAGGGCTTCGAGATCCTGCTGTCGTTGATGCAGGGCACCGCGGCGCAGCAGGAGATGGCTCAGGATGCCGTGAACCGCTGGTACTGGCCGTCGCTGATGATGTTCGGCCCGCCCGATGACCAGTCGCCCAACTCGGCGCAGTCGACCGCGTGGAAGATCAAGCGGTTCTCCAACGACGAGCTGCGCCAGCGGTTCCTCGGGATGCTGGTGCCCCAGGCCGAGGTGCTGGGCGTGACGCTGCCCGACCCGGAGCTCCGCTGGGACGAGGACGCGCAGCGCTGGCACATGAGCGAGATCGACTGGACCGAGTTCCACGAGGTGCTCGCCGGCCGCGGCCCGATGAACGCCGAGCGGCTCAAGAACCGTCGCGAGGCGCACGAGCAGGGCGCGTGGGTGCGCGAAGCCGCCGTCGAGTACGCCCGCAAGCAGGCCGAGAAGGTGGCAGCAGCATGACGTCGCCGGGAGTGTCGCCGCACGAGACATGGCCGCTGTGGGAGGTGTTCGTGCGCGCGAGTCGAGGACTCAGCCACGTGCACGCCGGCTCGCTGCACGCACCGGACGCCGAGCTCGCGCTGCGCAACGCGCGCGACCTGTACACGCGGCGCGGCGAGGGCACGTCGGTGTGGGTGGTGCCCTCCGACGCGATCACCACGAGTGACCCCGATGCGAAGGGCGCGTTCTTCGAGAGCCCCGCGGGGAAGAACTACCGCCACGCCTCGTACTACACCGCCTCGGAGGGGGTGCCGCACCTGTGAGCGCCACGACTTCTCCGGGTTTCGCGACGACTCCTCCGGGTTCGGGGCGCGATTCGTCCGTTGGGGCGCACATTTCGCGCCCCAACGGTGCAAATGCGCCCCAAACCCAGGTCGGCGGSGAGCCGAGACACGGCGACGCCCATGGTGACGTCACCGTCGACCGGCTCGAGCTGTCGGCCGAGCTGGCCGGGATGGGCGATGCCGTCGCCACGGCCGACGTCGCCGAGTACGCCCTGTGGCTCGGCGACGATGCGCTGATCCTGGCGCAGCAGCTCGGCGGCTGGATCGCGCGCGCCCCCGAGCTCGAGGAGGACGTGGCGCTCGCCAACATCGCGCTCGATCTGCTCGGACACGCCCGCTCGCTGCTGCGCTACGCCGGCACGTCCGACGGGCGGACCGAGGACGACCTCGCGTATTGGCGCGACGAGCCGCAGTTCCGCAGTGCCTGGCTCTTCGAGCAGCCGAACGGCGACTTCGCGCAGACCATCGCACGCCAGCTCGCGGCATCCGTCTACCAGTTCGAGCTGTACTCGGCGCTGCAGCAGTCCGCCGACGAGACGCTGGCCGCGATCGCGGCGAAGGCCGTCAAGGAGGTCGAGTACCACCGCGATCACGCCGTGCAGTGGACCCTGCGCCTCGCGGGCGGCACCGACGAGTCCCGGGCCCGCATGACGCGTGCCGTCGGCGACGTCTGGCCGTACGTCGACGAGCTGTTCCGCGACGAGCCGCTGATCGATCGGCTCGCGGGCATCGCCGTGCGTCCGTCGGCGCTGCGCCCCGGTTTCGACGCCGTGATCGACGCGGTGTTCGCCGAGGCCGGTCTCGTCGTGCCGGACGGCTTCCGCTCATCCGGCGGAGGCCGCCGCGGACAGCACTTCTCGAGCATGGGCTACCTGCTCGCCGAGATGCAGGTGCTCGCGAGGCAGCACCGGGGGGCGACATGGTGATGCAGACCCTCGGCGCGGACACCGCCGCGACCCGTGTGTGGGAGATCGTCGCGGCCGTCCCCGATCCGGAGGTGCCGGTGCTCACGATCGAGGACCTCGGTGTGCTGCGCGACGTCGTGCTGGAGGACGGGCGGGTCATGGTGACCATCACCCCGACGTACTCCGGATGCCCCGCCATGGACGCGATCCGCGACGACGTCGTGATCGCCCTGACCCATGCGGGCTACGGGGAAGTCGACGTGCGACTCGTGCTGTCGCCGGCCTGGACCACCGATTGGATGAGCGAATCCGGCAAGGAGAAGCTCCGCGTCTACGGCATCGCCCCGCCGACCGGTCGCGCGGCCGTGCGCGGCCCGATCCGGCTGCAGCTGGCCGTCAAGTGCCCGCGGTGCGGGTCGTTGGACACGAAGGAGGTCACGCGGTTCGGCTCCACCTCGTGCAAGGCGCTGCACGAGTGCCGCGCGTGCCTCGAGCCCTTCGAGCACTTCAAGGTGCACTGATGGGCGCAGAACCGGTCCCGGCGCCCGCGTCGGAGCAGATCGCCGACGCGCTGCTCGCGAGCGCGGTGGGTGGCCCCTCCGCGCCGGAGCGACGTCGCACGAAGTTCCACTCGCTGCGCGTCGCCGAGGTGCGGCCGTTGACCGATGCGGCGGTCGAGGTGACGTTCGAGATCCCGGCTGCACTGCAGGGGGAGTTCGACTACCTCGCGGGTCAGCACGTGGCGCTGCGCGCGCACATCGACGGCCACGAGGTGCGTCGGTCGTACTCGCTGTGCCGCGCGCCGGCGCCCGGGTCGGTGAGCATCGCGATCAAGCGGGACCTCGGCGGTCGGTTCTCCACATGGGCGCACTCCGAGCTGCGCGCCGGCGACACGATCGACGTGATGAGCCCGCAGGGAACCTTCACCTCCGGCCTGGGCGAGCTCGACGGCCGGCACGTCGCCGGCATCGCCGCGGGGTCGGGCATCACACCGCTCATGGCGCTCGCCGCCACGGTGCTGGCGCGCTCCGACACTTCGCAGTTCACGCTCGTCTACACGAATCGCTCGACGACGGACGTGATGTTCCTCGAGGAGCTCGCCGACCTGAAGGACCGCTACCCGGCCCGGCTCGCGCTGCACCACGTGCTCTCGCGCGAGCAGCGTGCCGCCCCGCTGCTGTCCGGCCGGATCGACGAAGAGCGACTCCGCCGCATCCTGGACGCCCTGGTGCTTCCCGACACCGTGGACGAGTGGTTCCTGTGCGGTCCGTTCGAACTCGTGCAGCTGTGCCGCGACACACTCGCCGACATCGGGGTGGGGTCGGAGCACATCCGCTACGAACTGTTCACGACGGGGGAGGACGGTCGCGTCGAAGCGCCTTCCGGGCGTCCGATCGTGGTGAAGGCCGATGAACCTGTGGTGCGCATCGAGGTGACGCTGGACGGGCAGTCCGCAACCGTGGAGAGCCCGGTCTCGGCGCACGAGTCGATCCTCAACGCCGCACTGCGGGTGCGCCCCGACGCGCCGTTCGCGTGCGCGGGCGGCGTGTGCGGCACGTGTCGTGCACGTCTGCTGGACGGTTCGGTGACGATGACCGAGAACTACGCGCTCGAGCCCGACGAGCTCGCCCGCGGCTACATCCTGACCTGCCAGTCCCACGCCACGACCGACCGCGTCGTGGTGGACTACGACGTCTGAGGAGAACCCATGATCACGCTCCGGATCAGCGGCGGCGTCGCCGAGATCGTCCTCGACGCTCCCGAGAAGCGCAACGCCCTGTCGCTCGAGGCGCTCGCAGAGCTGGATGCCGCCTACCGCGAGGCCGAGGCATCCGGGGTCCGCGCCCTGCTGCTGCACGGCGAGGGGCGCGCGTTCTGCGCCGGGCGCGACATCGCCGGGGTGGACCCCGCGACCGACGACGTGCCGGGGTATCTCGGAGCGGTCGAGTCGCTGATGCGCCGGATGGCGGCCTTCCCCGCCCCGACGTTCGCCGCCGTGCACGGGGCCTGCCTCGGGGTGGGGCTGGGGCTGGCGATCGCGACCGACGTCGTCTACATCGCCGAGACGGCCAAGGTCGGGTCCCCTTTCGCGAACCTCGGTGCGATGCTCGATTCCGGCGGCCACGCCCTCCTGTACGAGCGGCTCGGGGCCCATCGCGCCCTCGACCTCATCTACACCGGCGACCTGTTGTCGGGGGCGGAGGCGGTCGGGGCGGGCCTGTTCAGCCGGGTCCTTCCGGACGAGGAGGTGCTCGCCTTCACGCGCGAGCGGGTGGCGCGTGCCGCCGCCGGTCCGACGCAGTCGTTCCTCGCCTCCAAGCGCCTCATCGGCCGCCTGCGCGACGAGCACCTGTGGGCGGTGGCGGCGGCGGAGTCGCGCGGCCAGGCGCGGCTGCGCGACACCGCCGACTACCGCGAGGGCTTCGCCGCCTTCCAGCAGAAGCGGCCTCCGGAGTTCCGCGGGATCTGAGGGTCAGGAGTTCACGCGGATGATCTCCTGCTGGTACGGGGCGATCACGGTGCCCGAGATCCGGCAGTCCAGGAGCAGGAACGGACGGGATGCCGCATCCTCGGCCGCCCAGGTCTCGAGCCGGTCGAGATCGGCGAGGGTCCGCACGACGACGCCCTCGGCACCGACGCCGGCCGCGAGGGCAGCGAAGTCGACCTCGGGGATCAGCATCGGCGCTTCGGCCAGGCCCTTGAGTCCGTAGAGGTTGACCTCGGCGCCGTAGGCGGCGTCATTCCAGACCACGGCGACACCGCGGCCGCCCGCGACCCGCACAGCGGTCTCCAGGTCGGCGAGCGCCATCAGCCCGCCGCCGTCACCCGTCGTGAGCACGATCGTCGCGTCGGACTGAGCCTGCGCCGCACCCGCGACCGACGGGAAGCCGAGGCCGATCGACTGGAACGCGGTGCCCACCATCATCATGCGGTCGGGGGAGGCGACCGGCCAGTACATGTTCGCCCAGCCGATGAAGTGCCCGCCGTCCGAGACGACGACGCGATCCTCGGGCAGCAGCGCCCCGATGCGCGCCGCGACCGAGCGCGGGTCGAGCCGTCCGTCGGCGGCGAGATCCTCGCCGGGCGCGTACCCCCGCGCCGCGGGCACGTCGACGTGTTCGCGCCAGCCGCTGGAGGTCGCGTCCTGCAGTGCGTCCGCCAGCTCGCGGGCCACGACACCGGCGTCGCCGCGCACGAAGCCGCCGACGTACGGGTGGGTGGCGGCGGGCGCGACGTCGACCTGGAACACACGGGTACCGGGGGCGAAGAGGTCGCCGAAGCGCATCGTGAACTGGTTCAGGGATGCCCCGAACACGACGGCGACGTCGGCTTCGCGCACGAGCTCCATCGCTCCGTCGGCACCGAAGCCGCCGGTCACGCCGAGGTCGAACTCGGCACGGGGGAAGACGCCCCGCCCGAGTGCGGTCGAGGCGGTGAGCGCGCCCACGGCGTCGGCCACCTCGCCCAGGGCGGCACCCGCGTCGGAGATCCAGGCCCCGCGTCCGGCGAGCAGGAACGGCCGTTCGGCGCTCGCGAGGGCGGCGGCGATCTCGGCGACCGCGCCGTGCGCGAAGGGTCCGGCGGGGGTCAAGGGCTGCGGCAGGCGCGGCTCCGGCGCGTCGGGCACGGGCCCGGCCTCGAGCGCGGCGACGTCGTACGGGATGGCCAGCACCGTCGGCACGCGGTAGGTGAGCGCGTGTTCGATCGCGATGATCGTGGTGGCTGCGGCATCCGCTCGCCCGACCGTGTAGGTGCGGGCGCCGACGGCCGAGGCGAGTGCGATCTGGTCGACGTCCCAGGGGCGCGGGCCTGAGGTGGGCTCGTCGCCGACGACGAGCACGAGGGGGACGTGCGCCTGCACGGCCTCGGCGAGGGCGGTCAGGGTGTTGGTGAACCCGGCGCCGTAGGTCGAGGTGGCGGCAGCCAGTCCGCCGCCGGCGCGGTGGTAGGCGTCGGCCGCGACGACCCCGCCGGCTTCGTGGCGAACGGCGGTGTACCCGACGTCGGTCGAGCGTTCCAAGGCGTCGAGGAAGTAGGCGTTGCCGTTGCCCATCACCCCGAACACGTGGTCGATGTGGCGGGCGAGGGTCGCGGCGACGTGCGCGGACACAGTGGGCATGGGTGCTCCAGAGACAGGGACGGATGAATTCCGTATGTGTCTCGCGGGCGGCGGATGCCGCGGCTACGTGCCCCTTTTTCGAGCACCGGTGGGCGACTGCGCCCCGCCGGACGGTTCGAGTATAGGCGGATCGAGGTCGCCGTCAGCCGCCGAGGGCGTCGCGAATCACCTGCGCCGAGCGCTGCAGTCGGGCCGCGATCTGCGCCGGGTCCTCTGCGCTGCCGACATGGACGACGGCGATCGCCGCCGGTCGCTGGCCGTGGCGCAGGCGCAGCGGAACCGCGACCGCCTGGACGGTCGGGATCACCTCGTCGTGGCTGGTGGCCCAGCCGCGCAGCGCCGCCTCGGCGACTTCTGCACGCAGTCGCTCCGAGATGCCCGTCGGCCATTCCGTGCTCGGCAGGATCGACAGGATCGCCTTGCCCGGCGCACCGACGAGGACAGAATGACGTGCGCCCGGACGCTGCGCCACCGAGGCGACGGCATGGCGGGGCTCCACGCTCGCGAGCGTGATGCACTGGTCGTGGTCGAGCACCGCGAGGAAGCAGGTCATGCCGAGCTCGTTCGCGATCGCGGTCAGCTCCGGGAGGGCCTCGGCCTGCAGGTCGTGGGCTACTCCTGCGGCGAGGGCGGCCATCCGTGCGCCGAGCTGAACCTGCCCGGCGCCGTCGCGCGTGACCAGGCCGTGGTCCTCCAGGGTGCGCAGCAGCCGGTAGGCGACGGAGCGGTGCACCTCCAGTCGGCGCGCGATGTCGTCGATCGAGAGCGGTCCGCGTGCATCGGCGAGGATCTCGAGAATCTGGATGCCGCGGCTCAAGGTCTGCGAGGCCGGCGTGGGGACCGTCGTCATCGTCGCCTCCTGTTGCCCGGTCATGCGAGACCGTATACGATCTGTTCAGTAGTAGAACGATGTGTTCGAATATAGAACACGCCACGTCAGGCCGCAAGCCCGTCATCTCGACATCGCCGTCCGAGGAGGACCCCCATGCAGTTCCATCACCACGGGTACGTGTCGGCGGATCCCCGCGTCCAGCCCGCGGCCGGTACCGGCCTCGATCGCCCGACCGAGCTTCCGGACGAGATGGACGTGCTCATCGTGGGCAGCGGCCCCGCAGGAATGCTGCTGTCGGCGCAGATGTCGCAGTTCCCGGGCGTCACCACGCGCATGATCGAGCGTCGCGACGGCCGACTCGTGCTCGGCCAGGCAGACGGCATCCAGCCGCGCTCCGTCGAGACGTTCCAGGCCTTCGGCTTCGCCGAGCGCATCGTCGCCGAGGCGTACAACATCGGCTACATGAACTTCTGGGGACCCGACCCGGCGAACCCGCGCAATATCGTGCGCACCGCCCGGACCGAGGACTACGGCTTCAAGATCAGCGAGTTCCCGCACCTGATCGTCAACCAGGCCCGCGTGCTGGACTACTTCGCCGAAGCCGCCGCCCACGGGCCGGGACGCATCGCCCCCGACTACGGCATCGAGTTCGTCGGACTCACGGTGCACGAGGCGGGAGAGTACCCCGTCGAGGTCACCGTGCGGTACACGGCGGGGGAGCGCGAAGGCCAGGACCGCACCGTCCGGGCGAAGTACGTCGCCGGGTGCGACGGCGCGCGCAGCGGCGTGCGCGAGGCGATCGGCCGTACGCACGTCGGCGACTTCGCGGCGCACGCGTGGGGCGTCATGGACGTGCTGGTCAACACCGACTTCCCCGACTGGCGCACCAAGTGCGCGATCAACTCCGAGGCGGGCAACATCCTGCACATCCCGCGCGAGGGCGGGTACCTCAGTCGGATGTACATCGACCTCGGCGAGGTGGCCGCGGACGACGACCACCGCGTGCGCCAGACGCCGATCGAGGAGATCATCCGCAAGGCGAACGCCATCCTGCACCCGTACGCGATCGACGTGAAGCAGGTCGCCTGGCACAGCGTGTACGAGGTCGGACACCGCGTCACCGACGGGTTCGATGACGCCCCGGCCGACGGCGCACGCGACCCGCGCGTCTTCCTCACCGGCGACGCCTGCCACACGCACAGTGCGAAGGCCGGGCAGGGCATGAACGTCTCGATGCAGGACGGGTTCAACCTGGGTTGGAAGCTCGGACACGTGCTCACCGGCCTCAGCCCGGCCTCGCTGCTGGCGACCTACACCGCCGAACGGCGCCCGGTCGCGCAGCAGCTGATCGACTTCGACCGCGAGTGGTCCACCCTGATGGCGCGCAAGCCCGAGGAGATCACCGACCCGCAGGATCTCGCCACGTACTACCTCGCGACCGCGGAGTTCCCGTCGGGGTTCATGACCCAGTACGGCCCGTCGATGATCACGGGCGCGGCTGCGCATCAGGAACGTGCGGAGGGCTTCCCGCTCGGCAAGCGCTTCAAGTCCGTCGAGGTCACCCGCGTGTGCGACGGCAACGCCGTGCACCTGGGACACCATGCCAAGGCCGACGGCCGGTGGCGGGTGTACGCGTTCGCCGACACGGCGACCGCAGGCGAGGCATCCGCTCTGGCTTCGTGGGCCGAGTGGATGTCCTCGCCGGAATCTCCGGTGAGCCGGTTCACACCCGCCGGAGCCGACGTCGACGCCGTCTTCGACGTCAAGGCGATCTACCAGCAGAGCTACGACGAGGTCGACATCGCCCGCGTGCCCGCGGCGTTCCTGCCGAAGACCGGGCCGCTGGGCCTGACCGACTGGGAGAAGGTCTACGCGGCCGGGCCGAGCGCCTGGAACTCCGCCGACATCTTCGCCGAGCGCGGGCTGTCTCGCGACGGCGTCGTGATCGTGGTGCGCCCTGACCAGTACGTCGCGGCAATCCTGCCGCTGCAGGCGCGCGACGAGCTGACCGCGTTCTTCGCGCAGTCGCTGCTGCCGCAGACCGCCGACGCCTGAACCGCCACCGCGGAGAACCAAGCGTCCCTGCTGTACACCGTGTATATACGCCTGGGCGAGGCCTCCGGGCCAGAATTGCCCATAGCCGACCGAATGCGCCGATGCTGAGGCATCCGAAGACGAGGGAGTCACTTGTGACAGAGAACCGCGAGACCGAACTTCTGGCCAGTGTGCCCGATGGCCTCTTCATCGGCGGCGAGTGGGTCGCCGCGTCCGGAGACCGCACCCTGAAGGTCTACGACCCGGCCACCGGCGACGTCATCAAGACGATCGCGGATGCCTCGCCCGAAGACGGCATGAAAGCGCTGGATGCCGCAGCCGAGGCCGCCGCATCGTGGGCGGCGACGCCGGCCCGCGTGCGCGGCGAGATCCTGCGTCGCGCGTTCGACCTGCTGCAGGAGCGCAAGGAGGACTTCGCCCTGCTGATGACGCTCGAGATGGGCAAGCCGCTGGCCGAGGCCCGCGGTGAGGTCGCGTACGGCGGCGAGTTCCTCCGCTGGTTCTCCGAAGAGGCGCCCCGGGTGCAGGGCCGCTACGGCGCGAACCCCGAGGGCACCGGCCGGATGATCGTGTCGCAGCATCCCGTCGGGCCGTGCTTCCTCATCACTCCGTGGAACTTCCCGCTGGCCATGGCGACGCGCAAGATCGCGCCCGCGCTGGCCGCAGGCTGCACCGTGGTCATCAAGCCGGCCGAACTCACTCCGCTCACGACCCTGCTGTTCGCGAAGCTGCTGCAGGATGCCGGCCTGCCCAAGGGCGTCGTCAACGTGTTCTCCACGTCCACCTCCGGCGCGGTGTCCGGCCCGATCATCGCGGACCCCCGCCTGCGCAAGCTCTCGTTCACCGGCTCCACGCCGGTCGGGCAGAAGCTGCTGCAGCAGGCATCGGTCAACGTGCTGCGCACCTCGATGGAGCTCGGCGGCAACGCCCCGTTCGTCGTGTTCGACGACGCCGACCTCGACAAGGCCGTGGAGGGCGCGATCGCCGCGAAGTTCCGCAACATCGGACAGGCGTGCACCGCGGCCAACCGCTTCATCGTGCACCGCTCCGTCGCCGACGAGTTCGCCCGTCGGGTCACCGAGCGCGTACAGGGCTTCGCGACCGGTCGCGGCACCGAGGACGGCGTCACCATCGGACCCCTCATCAACGAGGCGGCCGTGGAGAAGGCCTCCTCGCTCGTGCAGGATGCGGTCGCCCGCGGCGCCGTCGTCACCACGGGGGGCGCACGCGTCGAGCGCGCCGGCACGTTCTACGAGGCGACCGTCCTCACCGACGTCCGGCCGGGCAGCGACATCCTCCGCGAGGAGATCTTCGGGCCGGTCCTCGCGATCGTCCCGTTCGACGACGAGGACGAGGCCGTGCGCCTGGCCAACGACACCGAGTACGGACTGGTCTCGTACGTCTACACCGAGAGCCTGTCGCGCGGTCAGCGCATGATCGAGCGCCTCGAGACCGGGATGATGGGCCTCAACGTCGGCGTCGTCTCGAACGCGGCGGCACCGTTCGGCGGCTGGAAGCTCTCCGGCCTCGGCCGCGAAGGCGGCGCAGAAGGCATCCACGAGTACCTGCAGACCAAGTACACGCTGACGGCCAACCCGTTCGCGTGACCCTCTGAGGAGGCGCATGCCGTGGGGCCACTGGGCCCACGCGCCCAGAGGCTCCGCGCAGCGCGGAGAGGGCGTGGGGACATCCGCCTCCTAGGATCGAGGCATGACGGACAACCGCTTCCCCCGCTCGGTCTACGGCGCGGGCAGCGAGCCGGATCCGCGCTTCAGCCTCGCCAACGAACGGACCTTCCTCGCCTGGATCCGCACGGCGCTCGCGCTGGTCGCGGTCGGCGTCGGGGTGGAGGCGCTCGCCCTCCCGATCCACCCGGTGCTGCGCTTCATCGCCGCCGTCGCCTTCGTGCTCCTGGCCGTGCTGGCCGCCGTGCACGCCTGGCTGTCGTGGCGGGCGAACGAACGGTCGATGCGGCTCGGCCGGGCACTGTCGGGCCAGACCGTCTCGCTGGTGCTGGTCATCGGCGTGGTGCTGGCCACCGGACTGATCGCCGTCGGCATGTTCCTATGAGCAGCGTTCCGGCGGACGCCGATCCGCCGTTCGACGAGGGACTGCAAGTCGAGCGGACGCTGCTCGCATGGCGGCGCACGTGTCTCGCGCTGGCGGTCGGCAACGCGATCGCGATCCGATACCTGACCGAGGCGCTGGGGCTGGTGGCGGCGCTGGTCGGCGTCATCGGGCTGGTGCTCTCGGCGGTCGCCTGGATCCTTTGCACGGTGCGCTATCGCCGCGTGCACCGCGGGCTCGTGCGTGAGGCGGTCCTCGTCTCGGACGGCCGCCTGCCCGCGATGCTCGCCGGATCCGTGCTCGCGGCGACCCTCGCCGGCGTCGTGATCATCTTCGTGCTCTGGCGGCCCTGGTAGCGATGATCCATCGCGGACCGAGGATGTCCGCATCCCGCGGCATGATGGCACCGTGAACACGACCATCGAGCGACGCCTGCGCTCGCACCGGCTGTCCGCCCCCGCGCCGAGCATCGCGGAGGCCGCGATGCACATGCTCGCGACACAGGGGCAGGAGTTCTGGGGAGGTCGCTGGGCACTGGCCGCCCGCACCCGCGGCACACCCACCGTCTCCGACGTCGACGCCGCATTCGACCGCGGTGAGATCGTGCGTTCGTGGACGATGCGCGGCACCATCCACGTCATCCCCGCGCGCGATCTGGCGTGGGTGCTGTCGATCACCGGCGAGCGGCAGCTGCGTAGCGCCGCCGCCACCCACCGCGCCGAGGGCATCGACGAGGCCGAGATCGCGCGCGCCGAACGTGCCGTGCGCGCCGCGCTCGGCGGTGGAAACCGCCTCGCCCGCAAAGAACTGTTCGACGTGCTCGAAGGCGCGGGGATATCCACCGCGGGGCAGCGCGGCTACCACCTGCTCGTCTCGCTCTCCATCCGCGGCGTCGTGTGCCAAGGACCGGTCGTCGCGCGCGAGGGGGGACCGAGTCGCGAGCAGTACATCGTGCTCTCCGAGGAGTGGCTGCGGGATGCCGCCTCCCCGGCCGATCCGCTCGCCGAGATGTTCGTCCGCTTCATCGCCTCGCACGGTCCGGCGGGCGCGCGCGACTTCGCCTGGTGGTCGGGGCTGCCCCTCGGAATGGCGCGCACGGCCGAGGCCGCGGCATCCGATCGTCTCGTGCAGGTCGCCGACGACCCGGAACCCGCCTACGTCGCCGCCGGCCCCGCGTTGCGGCGCACGCCCGGAGCGCCCGAGGTGATCGCCCTGCCGCCGTTCGAGGAGTACTTCATCTCGTACAAGGACCGCACGGTCGCCCTGGCTCCGGAGTTCCTCCGGCACGTCGGACCGAGCCTCAACGGCATCGTCAAGCCGATCCTCGTCGCCCGCGGCGAGATCGTCGGGACGTGGAAGCGCTCGGTCGCGGTCGGCCGGCACGTCGATGACCCCGTGCCGGATCTGTTCGACTCGGAGCTGGCCACGGACGCCGAGATCGGGGCCGCACTCGAGCGCTACCGCCGCTTCATCACGGGTTGACCCGCACGAGGCTCACTCCTCGGCGTGCCGCTCCAGGAACGAGTACACCTCGTTGTCGTCGACTCCGGGGAACGCGCCGCGGGGAAGCGGGGAGAACATGTGCATGTGCACCCGGGCGCTCGGCCAGGCCTTCCCGTCCCACCGCGCGGCGACGTCGGTCGCCGGTCGACGGCAGCACGACTCGTCGGGGCAGGTCGAGGTCGCGCGCTTCTGCGTCTCGCGGCCGCGGAACCACTTCGCGTCGTCGAACGGCACGCCGACGGTGACGGAGAACTCTCCGGCATCCGTCGCCCCCGTCTGCGTCGAGCACCAGAAGGTGCCGGCCGGAGTATCGGTGTACTGGTAGTGCTCGGTCGTGCGGTTCTGCTCGCCGAACGCGGAGCGCGCCGACCACTTTCGGCAGACGATCTGACCCTCGACCGAGCCGGTGACATCCATCGGCACCGGGAGGTCGTCGTTCTCGTAGACGCGCGTGATGGCTCCCGCGCCGTCGACGCGGAGGAAGTGCAGCGGGATGCCGAAGTGGTGCGTGAGCAGGTTCGTCATGCGCATGCCGGCAGCCTCATGCGTCACGCCGAAGGCGTCGCGAAAGTCCTCCACGGCGAGGTCCCGGTCGCGCTTGGCCTGCGTGAGGAACGCGACCGACGCCGTCTCGGGCATCAGGCAGCACGCGGCGTAGTAGTTGATCTCGAGCCGCTGCTGCAGGAAGTCGGCGTAGTCGGTCGGGCGCTGGTGGCCGAGCAGCCGGTGCGCCATCGCCTGCAGCGCCATCGAGCGCAGGCCGTGTCCGCCCGGGATCGAGGCCGGCGGCAGGTAGATGCGCCCGTTCTCGAGGTCGGTGACCGAGCGTGCCGAATGGGGCAGGTCGCTGACGTACAGCAGTTCGAAGCCGAGCTGCTCGGCCATGATGCTCACCGTGCGGTGCGTCAGGGCTCCCGAGACGTGCCCGGCCGACTTCAGCTGCTTCTCGGCGAGCTTCTCGATCTCGGCGAGGTAGTTGTCGTGCTCGCGCATGCGCAGCCGCAGCTCGGTGTTGGCCCGCCGCGCCTCCTCCGGGGTCGCGATCGTCTCGCGTTCGCGGCGCTGCAGCTCGCGGTGCAGCCCGAGCACGGACTCGATCGTCTCGTCGCTCATGCCCTTGGTGATCTTTACGGGCGCGACGCCGAGCTGGCGGAACACGTTGCTGGACTGGGCGCGGGCGAGCTCGATCTCCAGTGCCGCGCGCCGGTTCGGCGGCTCGGTCGAGAGGAGGTCGGTCACGTCGATCCCGGTGGCCGCCGCGATCGCCTGGAGGAGCGAAAGCTTGGGCTCGCGCTTGCCGTTCTCGATCAGGCTCAGCTGGCTGCCGGCGACCCCGACCAGCTCTCCCAGCTCGTCGAGCGTGAATCCGTGCGACACACGCTGATGACGGATGCGGTGACCCAGGGTCGACAGCTCGAGGGAGGTGGCAGGCATTCCTTGATGTTATCGAAAGAATCGAGGATCTTGACACCACGAGTCCGAGCAAACTGCCCGAAAGGCGCGGGAAAGTAGAGAGGAACACAGATCTGACGCCAATCGAGGAGGAACAGATCATGGCTTTGGCCGACATTTTCACCCGTCCCATCACTCTGCCCGGCGGCTCCGCGCAGCCCGCGGCCCGCACGTTCGGCGAGCGCCCGCAGGAGAGCGGCGACGCCATGGCCGAGCTGTATGCATGGGTGGACGAGATCGCTGCGCTGACGCAGCCCGCTCGCATCCACTGGGTGGACGGCTCGCGCGCCGAGAACGACGCCCTGCTGCGTGAGATGGTCGACGAGGGCAAGCTCATCAAGCTCAACCCCGAGTGGCGTCCCGGCTCGTACCTGGCCCGTTCGCACCCGAGCGATGTCGCCCGCACCGAGGGGCGCACCTTCATCGCCTCCGAGCGCGAAGAGGACGCCGGTCCCACGAACAACTGGGCCGACCCGGCCGAGATGCGCGTCACCATGAGCGAGATCTTCGAAGGCTCGATGCGGGGCCGCACGATGTACGTCGTGCCCTTCTCCATGGGCGCGGTCGGCGGACCCCTGTCGCACATCGGCGTGCAGGTGACCGACAGCGCCTACGCGGTGACCTCGATCGGCATCATGACGCACGTCGGCTCGGCTGTGCTGCGCGAGATCGCCGGTGGCGCGCACTGGGTCAAGACCGTGCACTCGGTCGGTGCGCCGCTGGCACCGGGGGAGCAGGATGCCGCGTGGCCCTGCAACGACGAGAAGTACATCGTGCACTACCCGGACACGCTCGAGGTCTGGTCGTTCGGATCCGGCTACGGCGGCAACGCCATCCTGGCCAAGAAGTGCTTCGCGTTGCGCATCGCCTCGGTGATCGGCCGCAACGAGGGCTGGCTCGCCGAGCACATGCTGCTGATCCGCGTCATCGACCCGGCCGGCCGCGCGTACCACGTCGCCGCCGCGTTCCCGTCGGCGTGCGGCAAGACGAACCTCGCGATGCTGCGCCCGACGATCCCCGGCTGGCGCGTCGAGACGCTCGGCGACGACATCGCGTGGCTCCGTCCCGGCGAGGACGGCCGCCTGTGGGCGATCAACCCCGAGGCCGGCTTCTTCGGCGTCGCGCCCGGCACCGGTGAGACGACCAACGTCACCGCGGTCGAGACGCTGTGGGGCAACACGATCTTCACGAACGTCGCACTGCGCCCCGACGGCGACGTGTGGTGGGAGGGTCTGACCGACGAGGCTCCGGCCGAGCTCACCGACTGGGAGGGCAAGCCCTGGACCCCCGCATCCGGTCGTCCCGCCGCGCACCCGAACTCGCGCTTCACCGTGGCGGCGGCCCAGTGCCCGCAGATCGCGCCGGACTGGGATGCCCCCGAGGGTGTGCCGCTGGACGCAATCCTGTTCGGCGGCCGACGTGCCACCAACGTCCCGCTCGTGGTCGAGGCCACGGACTGGACGCACGGCGTCTTCCTCGGCTCGAACATCTCGTCGGAGCGGACCGCCGCAGCCGAAGGCACGGTCGGCGAGCTGCGTCGTGATCCGTTCGCGATGCTCCCGTTCTGCGGCTACAACATGGCCGACTACTTCGGGCACTGGCTCAAGGTCGGGCAGAAGCTGCGCTTCGACCGCGCGCCGCGCATCTTCCAGGTGAACTGGTTCCGCAAGGGTTCGGACGGACGCTTCCTGTGGCCCGGCTTCGGCGACAACTCGCGCGTCATCGACTGGATCATCCGTCGCATCGACGGCGAGGTCGGCGCGATCGACAGCCCGATCGGGCGTCTGCCCAAGACGGAGGACCTCGACCTCGACGGCATCGACGTCTCGGCGGCCGACCTCGAGGAGCTCTTCGCGGTCGACCCGGAGATGTGGACGCAGGAGGCCGACCTCACCGAGGAGTTCTACGCGACCTTCGACGGCCGTGTCCCCGCCGCACTCCAGTCCGAGCTGTCCGCGCTCCGCTACCGCCTAAAGACCGCGCAGCAGTAGCACCGACCCGCGAGCTCACAAAAACGGCACGCAAACCCTCGGGTTTGCGTGCCGCTTTTGTGAGCTCGCGGGACGTGCCGGTCAGACCAGGAGCTGGTGCTTCGCGAGGTCGCGGTAGAGGGGCGTGGAGGCGACCAGCTCGGAGTGCGTGCCCTGACCGACGACGCGGCCATGGTCGAGCACGACGATGAGGTCACTGTCCACCACGGTCGAGAGGCGGTGGGCGATCACGATCAGCGTGCGGCCGGTCGACACCTCGTCGAGGGCATCGCGCATCCGCTGCTCGTTGAGACCGTCCAGCGAGGAGGTCGACTCGTCCAGGAGCAGGATAGGCGGCGCGGCCAGCAGCGCCCGCGCGATCGCGAGGCGCTGACGTTCACCGCCGGAGAGCATCACGCCGCTCTCGCCGACCTGCGCGTTCACGCCGAGCGGGCTGCGCTCGAGCACCTCGGTCAGGTTCACCGCGTGCAGCACGCGCTCGCAGTCGGCATCGGATGCCTCGGGGGAGGCCAGCCGCAGGTTGTCGGCGATCGTCCCGGCCAGGGTCGGGGCATCCTGTTCCACGTAGCCGAGCTGCGCGCGCAGCTCCTCGCGCGGGAGCGTGCGCACGTCGCGTCCGTCGAGGAGGATCGCGCCTTCGGTCGGGTCGTAGAACCGCTCGATCAACGCGAGTGTCGTGCTTTTGCCCGCGCCGGACGGACCGACCAGCGCCACCCGGGCCCCGCGCGGCACGCGGAACGAGACGCCGTGCAGCACCCCGGCGGTCTCGGACGTCACCGCATCCGGTGTCGCGTCATCCGTCACTGTTGCGATCGCCGTCGTGGACGGCTCGAGGTGCACGCTCTCCAGCACCCGCACGGCTTCGGCCTCGGCTGCGGCCCGCGCCGCGACGACGTTCTCGGGGTAGGCGAAGTGCACGTCGGCGAACTCGATGGCGGCGGCCGGCTCCGCGGTGGGCGCAGCGGCAGCGGCGACCTGCGCGGCGATGGCGGCATCATCCTGCGCCTCGGTCGGGAGGTCCAGGACCTCCTGGATGCGCCCCAGCGCGCCCAGCGCCTGGTTGACCGAGGTGATCGCGCCGAACGTCGAGCCGAGCGGCGCGATCAGCATGAACAGGAACATCACGAACGTGACGAGGTCGGCGACCGTGATGGCTTCGGATGCCACGCGGTAGCCGCCGACGCCGAGCACCACCAGCAGCGACACCTGCAGGGCGACGCTCGCGACCGGCACGACCAGGGCCGACACCTTCGCGATGCGCACGCCCACGGTGTAGGCCTCGCTCGCCAGTCCCGTCACCGCGTCGATTTCGCGCTCGGTGGCGCCGGCGGCGCGCACGGTCCGGATCGAGCCGACGGCCCGCTCGACACCCGAGGCCAGTTCGCCGACCTTGACCTGCTGCTCGGTCGATGCGGTGCGGATGCGTCCGCTCAGCAGCACCACGCCGACCACCGAGATGCCGATGACCAGCACGATCAGCGCGAGCAGGATCGGGTCGATGATCGCCATCGCGATCAGGGCGCCGAGGAAGATGAGCACGTTGCCGACCGCGTCCGCGAGCCCCTGCGTGAGCACGGCGTACAGCAGCGTCGTGTCGGTCCCGACGCGCGAGACGAGGTCGCCGGTGCGGCGCGCGTCGAACTCGCTGATCGGGAGGTGCAGGATGCGGGCGATCAGCTTGCGCCGGCTGGAGTAGACGACGGCGGTGCCGGTGCGCTGCAGGAGGAAGTGCTGATATCCGCCGATGACGGATGCCACGACCACGAACCCGACGAGAGCCCACACCAGCGCGCCGAGGGGCTGCTGCTCCTGAACCCGCGTGATGAGCTGGCCGACCAGCAGCGGCTGGGCGAGGGTCGCGATCGCGCCGAGGATGCTGAGGATCGCCACGATGACGAGCACTCGCTTGTGCTCGAAGACGAACGGGAGCAGCTGACCCAGCGTGGCGCGGGGGCCCTCCGGCGGCGTGCGACGAGACCCGCGGCGGGATCTCGGAGCCGGAGCCGGGGCCGGAGCTGTTGGGGCGGAGGGTTCGGGGGCAAGCGTGGACATGCGTGTTCCTTGCGATTGCGTGCGAGGGGGAAGGCTACCTTCGACCGTACTTCTTGTGAGTGGCCTGTCGGGTCACCCCGAGGGCTCCGGCGATCGCCTGCCAGGAGTACCCCATGTTGCGAGCGCGCCGCACCTGCACCTCTTCGGCGCGTGCGAGCTCGCGGCGGACCTCGGCGAGGCGGTGCAGCTCGGCGATCGGCTCCGCGTCGCCCGAGGCGCCGACCAGAGTGCTGAGGTCGTCACTACTCATGTCGTCGCCTTCGGGTCGAGATGCCGGTCGTGGGATCAGTGTCAACCTTAGTTGCGTTGCGGCGGAGTGTCAATCTAGGTTGACGTTCGGGTGGCAGCGGGTGCCCTATCGCGCGCGCACGACGATGGCTAGCGTCGTAGCGTCGGCGGTCACCGACGATCTCCGACGGTTCGAGAGGAGAGACCATGTCGTTCAAGACCCACAAAATGGGTGTGGCGATCGCTGCCACGGCCATGGTGGCAACGGTCGGGCTGGCATCGCCGGCCTTCGCCGTGCCCGAGGCGGATACCGTCACCAAGCTCACGCGAGCGGTGAAGATCAGCCAGGTGATGAATCACCTCAAGGCGTTGCAGGACATCGCCGACGACAACGGCGACCGGGCCGCAGGGCGCCCGGGATACTCGGCGTCCGTCGACTACGTCGTCCAGCAGCTCACGCGCGCCGGCTACACGCCGGAAGTCCAGGAGTTCCCCTTCACCTACGCCGAGGAGAACTCCACCCTCTCGCGGCTCGATCCCGCCACGACCTGGGTCGACGGCCAGGACTTCCTGCGGAACAACTTCGACTCCGGCAGCCCGGAGGGCACCGCGACCGGGCCGCTGCAGCTGGTGGACATCGTCCAGCCCTTCCCCGCGAACGGAACCAGCACCAGCGGGTGCGAACCGGAGGACTTCGCCGGCTTCGTACCCGGCTCGGTCGCTCTCATCCAGCGCGGGTCCTGCGACTTCTCGCTCAAGGCCGTGAACGCCCAGGCGGCGGGAGCCTCGGCAGTGATCGTGACAAATGACGGTCGACCAGGGCTGGTGGGGATGATCGGTGACGCAACCGGACTCACGATTCCCGCCGTCTTCGCGGCCTCCGCCGTCGGCGAGGATCTCGCCTCCACGCCCGGAGCGGTGGTGACGGTGACCGTGGACTACTTCGCCGAGGAGCGGACCGCGTTCAACGTGTTCGCCGAGACGAGCACCGGCGATGACGCCAATGTCGTCATGGCGGGTGCGCACCTCGACAGTGTCCAGGACGGAGCCGGCATCAACGACAACGGCTCCGGCAGCGCCGCGCTGCTGGAGACTGCGATCCAGATGCAGCGGGTCCAGCCGACCAACACCGTCCGGTTCGCATGGTGGGGGGCCGAGGAGGAGGGGCTGCTCGGTTCGGAGCACTACGTGGCCAACCTCACCGCGGAGCAGCAGGATGCGATCGCGCTGTACCTGAACTTCGACATGATCGGCTCGCCGAACTACTTCTACGGGGTGTATGACGGCGACAACTCGAGTGGAACGGCTCCTGACGGGTTCATCCCCGAGGGCTCCGCGGCGATCGAGGACGTCTTCCAACAGTTCTACGACTCCCAGGGGTTGCCGTATCAGGACACCGACTTCTCCGGCCGCTCGGACTACGGGCCGTTCATCGCGGTCGGAATTCCGGCCGGAGGCCTGTTCACGGGCGCCGAGGAGATCAAGACCGCCGACGAGGCCGCGCTCTACGGCGGGCTTCCCGGGGAAGCGTACGACCCGTGCTACCACCAGTCGTGCGACAGTCTCACGGCGGACGGCGCGGATCAGGCGCTGTACAAGGCCCTGAACAAGGCGTACAAGCAGCGCCTGACGGGCAACGTGAACCGGACGGCACTGGATGTGAACTCCGATGCGTTGGCCGCCGCGGTCATCACCTTCGCGTTCGACACCTCGTCGGTGGATGCCACGGCGGATACCTTCGGTGCGAAGTCGTTCGGATCGGGCATCGACCTCAACGCCTTGCGGGACCGCTTCACCCAGTAGGGCCGGGCGGCTGATCCGAGCACGACGGGAGCCCCGATCGCAGAAGCGGCCGGGGCTCCCCTCGAGTGGCCGCGGCGGGCTCAGCAGTGCGGCCCCCGGCCCTCGGGTGTCTATCGCGCGGAGGGGTGAAGCATCCGCCCTCGGGTGTCGCCGCTCATCGGGCGGCCGCCGTGCGCAATTCGTCGAGCACGCCCGCGGTGAGGGCCGGCATGTCGATCTTTCCGTGCGGGCTGCGCTCGAGTGAGGGGCGCTCGAAGATGTGCCGAGGCTTTTTGTATCCGGCGAGGCGCTCATCGACGTGGGCGCGCACCTGCCCCGTCGTGGCGTCTGCTCCGGGCAGCAGCACGACGACCGCCGCGACGACTTCGCCGAAGCGGGGGTCGGGGATCCCGAAGACCACCGCGTCGCGAACGGCGGGATGCGACAGGAGGGCCTGCTCCACTTCGGCGGGGTAGACCTTCTCGCCACCGGTGTTCACGACCGCGCTGCCCCGACCGAGCAGATCGACGCAGCCGTCGTCCAGCACTTCCGCCCAGTCGCCGGGCATGACGTGGCGGACGCCGTCGATGACCGGGAAGGTGGCACGGGTCTTCTCCTCATCCCGGAAGTAGCCTTTCGGCAGCCTTCCGCGGAAGGCCAGGATGCCGCGACGCCCGGGCTGATGCTGCACGTCGATGAGGTCCTCGTCGAGGACGACCGCGCCGGGCAGCAGGCGCAGCCGGCCGGGGAGGTCGGCGACGGAGGTCGTCACGTTCACCGCGTACGGTCCGCCCTCGGTCGAGGCGAGGAGATCGGTGATGACGATGCGCCCGAGCCCGTGCAGCCGCTCTTTCGTGGTGACGCTGAACCGCATCCCGGAGCTGATGACCGACGCCACGTCACCGAGCGAGCTCAGTCCCGCCGCTTCGGCCGCCTCGAGGATCGGCAGCGCGACTGCATCGCCCGCGACGATCAGGCGGGTGGCCCGTTCGTCGACGGCGAGCCGGATCGCCTCGGCGGCATCCAGTCGCGCCGCGTCATGGATGACAACGGTCCCCCCGAGGACGAGGGTGTTCATCGAGCTGAACAGTGCGGTGCCGTGCATGAAGGGTGCGAGCGGAAGTGTCGCGGTGCGCGGTGTGGCGGGGTCGGCGGCGATCCGCACGACGTCGTCGATCGTGTCGGGGTAGGCGAGCCCGATCGGGCCGTAGATCGAGTACATCTGCACGTCGAGGATGTCCTCCGCGGCCCACACGACGGCGCGCGGCCTCCCCGTAGTGCCCCCGGTGTACAGCCGCACCTCACCGCCCGGAGGGGGTGTGGCAGGCAGTTGACCCGGTACGTCGACGATCCCGGCGAAGTCGAGCGCCGTGCCGGCGGCTGCTCCTTCGTCTCGGGCCTGGATGAGCGCCGGTGACTCTCCGGTGCGCTCTGCGACCAGGCCGATCGCGGCCTCCGCGACCTCGGTGCAGGACGTCGTCGTGATGAGGACCACAGCCTCGGAATCTTCGAGCAGATCCGCCACCTCGCCCGCGCGGTAGCGGAAGTTGATCGGGACCGGCGCGATGCCCGTCGCGAGGCAGGCGAACAGCGCGACGAGGTACTCGGGGCGGTTGTACATCAGGATCGCGACCGAATCGCCCGCGCGCACGCCCGATCGGGTCAGATGCTCGGCGAGGGCGCCCGCTTCGTGCGCGAACTGCGCGTAGCTCAGCGTGCGGTCGCGCGTCACGATCGCCGGCCGTTCCGGGAGGGCTCGCGCGAGGGCCTGCCATACGTCGCTGTAGTGGCCTGTCATGGCGCCCCTCAGCTCAGGGGCGGCGGGTCGAGTGACTCCCCGCGCAGCGTGGTGAGATCCTCGACGGCGGTCGAGGGGGCGACGGCCTCCTGCATGCTGTTCTCCTTCGAACGCGTGTGCCAGTGGGCGGTGCACGCAACGCCGTGGACTCGCAACACCTGAATTCAGGTTAACTGACGTTGGAGCCGGTGTCTTCTTTCGTTCCGCTGCGCTACCCTGAACCCACATCTGGGGAGATGGGGATGGGGAGCGATGGAGCGCCACAATTTCGTTTACATGATCAAGCAGTTGGAGCTGGGGCTCCGGCCGCGCTTCTTCGAAGCGTGCGCGGCGGCGCAGCTCACCGCTGCGCAGTACACCGCGCTGACCGTGCTGGAGCGCCGACCGGGGATCACCAGCTCGGAGCTGGCACGCCGGTCGTTCGTCCGCGCGCAGACGATGGCCGCAACGATGGATCCGCTGTTGGATGCCGGGTACGTGCGCCGCGAACGGGACCCCATGCACGGCCGCCGCATCCTGCTCTCGCTCAGTGAGAAGGGCATCGACGCGGTAGCCCGCGCGGCGCCGCAGTTCGATGCGCTGGAGGAACTGCTCGTGTCCGACCTGAGCGAGAAGGAGCGCGCCCAGTTCGCGGACTACCTGCGTCGCTGTCGCGAGGCGCTGGACCGCGCTGGACACCGCGTGCCCGTCGTCCACTAGGGCCGACGTACCGCGGACACACCTTGCAGGCCGAGGCCTTCGGGGTGTCGTCCGCGCGCGTTAGGGTGGTGCGGTGCCAGCCCCCGTGATCATCGCCGACCAGCTCGTCAAGACGTATGCGTCCAAGGGCAAGCCCGACTTCGTCGCCGTCGACGGGCTGTCCTTCGAGGTCGCGCCGGGGGAGTCCTTCGGGCTGCTCGGCCCGAACGGCGCGGGCAAGTCCACCACCATGAAGATGATCGGGGCGGTCTCGACGCGCACGAGCGGGAGTCTCAGCATCCTGGGACTGGATCCCGACCAGTACGGACCCGAGATCCGTTCGCGGCTCGGCGTCGTGCCGCAGCAGGACAACCTCGACGGCGAGCTCAACGCGCGCGAGAACCTCTACATCTACGGACGCTACTTCGGTCTGCCCGGCAAGGTGTGTGCGCAGAAGGCCGATGAGCTGCTGGCCTTCGCGGCGCTCGAGGACAAGGCCAAGAGCAAGGTCGACCAGCTCTCCGGGGGCATGAAGCGTCGCCTGACGATCGCCCGAGGGCTCATCAACGACCCCCGCATCCTGCTGCTGGACGAACCGACCACGGGGCTCGACCCGCAGGCGCGCCACGTGCTGTGGGACCGCCTGTTCCGCCTCAAGGAGCGCGGCACGACACTGGTGCTGACGACCCACTACATGGACGAGGCCGAGCAGCTCTGCGACCGTCTCATCGTGGTGGACAAGGGCAGGATCATGGCCGAGGGCACCCCGGCATCCCTCATCCGCGAGTACTCCAGCCGCGAGGTGCTCGAGGTGCGCTTCGGCTCCGACCGCAACGAGCAGGTCGCCCCGCAGCTGCAGGGCATCGGCGACCGCGTGGACGTGCTGCCCGACCGCATCCTGGTCTACGCCGACGACGGCGAGCGGGCGCTGGAGCGCATCACCGCGCTGGGGCTGCAGCCCCACACCTCGCTGGTGCGCCGGTCGAGCCTCGAGGATGTGTTCCTCCGTCTCACCGGACGGACGCTGATCGAATGAGCGGCGTCGAAGACCCGGGAGAGGGGCGGGTGCCGCTGCCCGGCGCGCCTGCCGGCATGGTCGCGACCGCACCCGCCACCACCGACGAGCTGCGCGCCGAAGCGATGGAGTGGGGCCGCAAGCCTCGCTGGCGTGGCGCGCTCTACGTCACCGAGCACATCGTGCGGGCGATGCGGGCCTACGGCTGGACCATCATCGTCGGGGCGCTCGGTCAGCCGATCATCTACCTGCTCGGGCTCGGCGTCGGCCTGGCCGCGCTCATCGACGGGACGATCGATGACGGCTCCGGCGTCTCGGTGAGCTACCTCGTGTTCGTGGCGCCGGCGCTGCTGATGACCGCGGCGATCCAGGTCGGCACCGAGGAGTTCAGCTACCCGATCATGGACGGTTTCAAGTGGCGCCGGTTCTTCTTCGGGTTCAGCGCCTCGCCGATCACTCCCGGGCAGATCGCGACCGGCGTGCTCTTCGGCGCCTCGGCGCGGATCCTCCTCGCCGTGACGGGCTACTACCTGTTCATCTGGGTGTTCGGTGCGGTCCCCGACCCCGCGACGGGATGGCTGGCGATTCCCATCGGGCTGCTCGCTGGCTGGGCCTTCGGTGCGCCGCTGATGGCCTACGCGGCCTCCATCACCGAGGACAAGGGGCAGTTCGCCCTCGTGCAGCGCTTCATCTTCATGCCGATGTTCCTGTTCTCCGGCACGTTCTACCCCCTGTCCGCCTTGCCCGACTGGCTCGAGTGGATCGGCTGGATCTCGCCGCTGTGGCACGCGACGCAGCTCGGCCGAGGGGTCACCTACGGGCGGCCGGAGGAACCCTGGCTCATCGCCGTGCACGTCACGTACCTCGTCGTGCTCGCCGTCGTCGGCTACCTCTTCGCCCGGCACTTCTTCGCGAAGCGGCTCGGCGCATGACCGCCCTCGAGCAGGAGACGAGCGTCGCACCGCGGCGCGGCGGAGTGCGGGCGCTCTGGGCCGGCAACCCCGGTGCCGTCGTGCAGCGCGGGCTGATCGCCGCGCGCTCCTCGAGCTGGGCCGTCGTGCTCTCCGGCTTCTTCGAGCCTGTCTTCTACCTCGCGTCGATGGGCATCGGCCTCGGGTCTCTGGTCGGTGACGTGCAGACGACCGCGGGGATGGAGGTCACGTACGCGCAGTTCATCGCGCCGGCACTGCTGGCCGTGTCGGCGATGAACGGCGCCATCTACGACTCCACCTGGAATGTCTTCTTCAAGATGAACCACGCCAAGCTCTACGAGGGGATGCTGTCGACCTCGCTCGGCCCGCTCGACGTGGCGCTGGGCGAGATCATCTACGCGCTGCTGCGCGGTCTCGTGTACGCCTCGGGCTTCATGATCATCATGCAGGTGTTCGGACTGAACCTGGCCTGGACCGCGATCCTCGCGCTGCCGGCCGTGGTGCTGATCGCGTTCGGCTTCGCCAGCATCGGCATGGCCGTGACCAGCTACATGAAGGTCTTTCAGCAGATGGACTGGATCAGCCTCGTGCTGCTGCCGATGTTCCTCTTCTCGGCGACCTTCTACCCGATCACGGTGTACCCGCCCGTCATCCAGGCGATCGTCCAGGCGCTGCCGCTCTGGCACGGCGTCGAGCTCATCCGCGGGCTGACCACCGGCTCCATCGACTCCGCGATGCTCATCCACGTGCTGTACTTCGTGGTCATGATCGCGGTGGGGCTGGTCTTCACCACCAAGCGTCTGCGGGCGCTGTTCCTGGGCTGATCGTCGCCGCGCGAGCCACCTCGTCTAAACCTTCAGTCGGGCGTAAGCTCGGGGTCATGGACACCATCATCAGCATCCTCCACGTCGGAACGGCCGTCTTCATCGTCGGCCCGATGGCGATCCTTCCCATGACCGGACTGCGCGCGCTCCGCTCCGGAAACGCCGGCCAGGTGCGCACGCTGGCGAAGTCCACCTCGATCTTCACGTGGCTGTCGCTGCTGACGTTCATCTTCGGCTTCGGCGCGATGAGCATGGCCGACGAGAAGTACAACCTGAGCTTCACGACCCCGTGGATCCTGTGGTCGACGATCCTCTACGTGATCGCCTTCGCCGTGACGATGTTCCTGGTCGTCCCGCAGATGAACAAGGCCGCCGCCGAACTGGATGGCGCCGCTGAGGGCACCAAGCCGTCCGGCTACGGCGCGATCGCGGCCGGTAGCGGCATCGCGTCGCTCCTGCTGGTGGCCGTCGTCGTCCTGATGATCTGGAAGCCGTAGCGCTTCGAGCTGTAGACGAAGAGGAGCGGATGCCGACGGCTTCCGCTCCTCTTCGTCTACAGCTCGAGCTACAGCGCGCGGGTGACTTCGACGCCCAGGTCGGCGTCGAAGTCGAGGTCCTTCGTCTCGGGGGCGAGTGCCACCGCGATGAGCGTGAGCACCCCGGCGCCGGACAGGTAGATGCCGACCAGCCACGGGTTGCCACCCGCGCCGGCCCACAGGGCGACGGCGATGATCGGGGCCAGAGCCGCACCCAGGATTGAGGACACGTTGTACGAGATCGCCGACCCGGTGTAGCGGACGTTGGTCGGGAACAGCTCGGGCAGGACCGCGCCCATCGGTCCGAAGCTCGCGCCCATGAGCGTGAATCCGAGGATCAGGAACGCCTGCACGAGCGCGCCCGTGAACTTCGGATCGGTCTGGGGGAGGAGGAACAGCGAGAACGTCAGACCGAACACGATGATCCCGCTCGTGACGCCCAGGAGCAGCTTCTTGCGACCGATCGAGTCGGCGATGGGTCCCGACAGCAGCGTGAACAGGCCGAAGAACACGACGCCGAGGATCTGCATCAGCACGAAGTCGGTGTAGCCGAATCCGAGCCCCGGATAGAACTGCGCGGCGAACGCGACCGAGTCGAAAGGCTGGCCGGATGCCTCGGCAGCCGCCTGCGCCGCGGCTGAGGCGGTGGCCAGGTCAGCGGCCTTCGTGCCGTAGGAGAGCGTGAAGTTGGTCATCAGGTAGAAGAGCACGTACGTCGCCAGCATGATGAACGTGCCGAGGATGAGGTGCCACCAGTGCAGCCGGAAGACGGTGGTCACCGGGAACTTGCGGATCGCGCCCTTCTGCTCCGCCTTCACGAACGTCTCGGACTCGACGAGCTTCAGGCGCACCCAGAGGCCGATGATGACCATGACCGCGGAGAACAGGAACGGCACGCGCCATCCCCACGCGAGGAACGCCTCGGAGCGCTGCCCGTCTTCGCCGGCCGGCAGGGCGAAGTTGATCACCAGGAACACCGTGTTGGCGATGATGAAGCCGAGTGGGGCGCCCAGCTGCGGGAACGTGCCGTACCAGGCGCGCTTGCCGGCAGGCGCGTTCTCGGTGGCGACCAGGGCTGCGCCCGACCACTCGCCGCCGAGCGCGAAGCCCTGCGCGAGGCGCAGGAGCAGCAGCAGGAAGGCGGCGAACCAGCCGATCTGCTGGAACGTGGGAAGGCAGCCGATGAGGATCGTCGCGATGCCCATCGTGAGGAGCGAGGCCACCAGGGTCGCCTTGCGGCCGTATTTGTCGCCGAAGTGCCCGAAGACGACGGCGCCGATCGGACGTGCCACCATGGCGGCCCCGAAGACGCCGAACGAGGCGAGCAGGGCCGTCGTGTCGTTGCCGGTCGGGAAGAACAGGATCGGGAACACCAGGACCGCGGCCGTGGCGTACGCGTAGAAGTCGTAGAACTCGATCGTCGTGCCGACGAGACTCGCCGTGATCACCCGCGATCGGGAGTTCAGCGGAGCTGGGGCGGTCGTGGGACTGGGGGAGGTCATGCTGTTCCTCGGCGTCGGAGACGGATGCGGCGCCCTGGGGGTGCGCCGACTCAACGTTTCAGTTTAGCCGGGGGACATTCCGACGGCAGGATCGAACGACGCACAACGCAAAGAGAGCGCCTCCCGGGGGAGACGCTCTCTTCTGATTCGTGTACGTCGGATCAGCCGCGCAGCTCGCGCAGCACCACGGCCATGCGCACGGCCGCATCGGCCGCCTCGGCGCCCTTGTCTTCCTTCGACTCGGGCAGACCGGCGCGGTCCAGGCCCTGCTGCTCGTCGTCGAGGGTGAGCACGCCGAAGCCGACGGGCTTGCCGGCGTCCAGCGCGACGCGCGTGAGCCCGTCGGTCGTCGCTGCGGACACATATTCGAAGTGCGGGGTTCCGCCGCGGATGATCACGCCGAGCGCGACCACCGCGTCTGCGCCGCCCGCGAAGGCGGCCTGCGCGGCCAGCGCCAGCTCGAAGGAACCGGGCACCCGTACGAGGCGGTGACCCGCGCCCGCGGCATCCAGCGTGCGCTGCGCTCCGGCGATCATCGCGTCGGTGATGACCTCGTGCCAAGTGCCGGCGATGATGACGACATCCAGTCCCGTCCCGTCGACCGCGCCGGTCGAGGGCGCGCCCGTGCCGCTCATGAACCGGCCCGTTCGTGCATCAGGGCGATGGCGTCGGTGAGGTCTTCCTCGGCGATCAGGTGGCCCATGCGGTCACGCTTGGTGGAGAGGTACTGGTGATTGTTCGGCCCGACGCCGACCAGCAGCGGCACCTGTTCGATGATCTCGAGGCCGAGCTCACGCAGCTGGTGGACCTTGTCGGTGTTGTTGGTGAGCAGCCGCACCTTCTCGACGCCGAGGTCGGCGAGGATGCCGGCGGCGGCCGCGTAGTCGCGTGCATCGGCCGGCAGTCCGAGGGCGAGGTTGGCGTCGACGGTGTCGAGCCCGCGCTCCTGCAGGCTGTAGGCGCGGAGCTTGTTGATCAGTCCGATGCCCCGGCCCTCGTGGCCGCGCATGTAGACGACGACGCCGCCCTGGGTGGCGATCGCGTCCATTGCGGCGTCCAGCTGAGGCCCGCACTCGCACTTGAGCGAGTCGAACGCCTCACCGGTGAGGCACTCCGAGTGCACTCGCACGAGCGGCGCGTCGTCGGAGAGGTCGCCCGCCACGATCGCGAGGTGGTCGGTGCCCGTGACACGGTCCTTGTACGCGAGGAAGCGGAAATCGCCGTGTGCGGTGGGCACCTGGGCCTCCGCGCGCAGGCTGACGCGACGCTTGTGGACGACGGGCTCCGTGGGGTCGTGCGGCTCGTGCTCCTCGAGGTAGGCGATGAGCTGCTCGATGGTGATCACGTGCACGCCGTCGCGCTGCCCGAGCTCGATGAGTCCGGGAAGGCGCATCATGCTGCCGTCCTCGGCGACGACCTCGGCGATCGCGCCGACCGGCTCGAGACCTGCCAGCTTCATCAGATCCACGGCCGCCTCGGTGTGCCCGCCGCGTTCGCGGACCCCGCCGTCCACCGCGCGCAGCGGGAGGACGTGGCCGGGGCGGATGACGCTCTGGGGCGTGGAGCCCGGGTTGGCCAGCACGTTCAGCGTGTGCGAACGGTCCGTGGCGCTGATGCCCGTCGAGATGCGGTCGGCGGCATCGACGCTCACGGTGTAGGCCGTGCCGCGCGCGTCCTCGTTCACGGCGACCATCGGCGGCAGGTCCAGGCGGTCGGCCCAGTCCGCGGGCATCGGCGCGCAGATGAACCCGCTCGACCAGCGCACGGTCCACGCGATCCATTCGGGAGTGGCGAGTTGGGCAGAGAGGATGACGTCGCCCTCGTTCTCACGGTTCTCGTCGTCGGCGACGATGACCGGCCTGCCCGCGCGGAGCGCGTCCAGGGCCTCGGGAATGGTGGAAAGGCTCATCGGGAGCCTCCTTCTGTCGGGACGGCAGCCGCCGTCGGGGAAAATGCGAGCAGGCGCTGCACGTGCCGCGCCAGGATGTCGGTCTCGAGGTTGACCCGGTCGCCGGCGACGCGCGCGCCCAGGGTGGTGGCCACGAGGGTCTCGGGGATGAGCGACACCTCGAACCAGGCGTCGGGGGCGTCGGCCGCGCTGACGGCGCTGACGGTGAGAGAGACGCCGTCCATCGCGATCGAGCCCTTGTCGACCACGAGCGGGGCGAGCGGCGCGGGCAGACCGACGCGGATGACGCGCCACTGGTCGCCGGGACGCACCTCGAGCACCTCGCCGGTGCCGTCGATGTGTCCCTGCACGATGTGCCCGCCCAGGCGGCCGTGCGCGGCGGTGGCGCGCTCGAGGTTGACCGCGCGTCCGGCGGCCACGCCGCGGAGGGTCGACATCTCCAGCGTCTGCTGCATCACGTCGGCGGTGAACCAGTCCGCGCCGCGGTCCACGACCGTCAGGCAGACACCGCTGACCGAGATCGAGTCGCCGTGACCGGCGTCGGACACCGCGATCGGTGCCTGCACGGTGAGGCGCACGCCGTCCCCCGAGGGGGCGACGGCGGTGACCGCGCCGATCTCTTCCACGATTCCGGTGAACATCACTGCGCTCCTTGGGGGTCCGGCGCACTGGCCGGTCGAGGGGAGGCGACGACCAGCAGGTCATCGCCGAGGCGTTCGATCGTCGATACCGTCAGGCGGTGCGCGTCACCGATCGTGCCGACGCCGATGTCGCCGAGCGCGAGGCGATCGCCGCCCAGCAGCACGGGGGCGACGTAGACGAGGAGCTCGTCGACCAGGCCCGCACGCACGAACGCGCTGGCCAGCGTGGGACCGCCTTCGACGAAGACGCGCTGGATGCCGCGTTCGCGCAGGTCGGCGAGTACGGCGGAGAGATTGTGGGTGTCGTAGAACAGCGGAGTGCGCGGATGGCGGCGGATCGCGGCATCCGTCGGCGTCTCGGCCCGCCCGATCACGACCGGTTGCGGCTGGGACGCCCGCAGCGAGCCGTCGGACTCACGTGCCGTCAGCGAGGGGTCATCGGCCAGCACCGTGCCGACACCGACGACGATCGCGTCGGCCGCCGCCCGACGGGAGTGCACGTCGGCGCGCGCCTGTGGACCGGTGATCCACTGGCTGGTGCCGTCGTGGGCTGCCGCGCGGCCGTCCAGACTCTGCGCCCACTTGACGGTCACGGCGGGGCGGCCGAGCTCTGCCACGTTCAGCCACGACTTCAGGAGCGCCTCGCCCTCGGCGCGGTGGACGCCGCCCTCGACCTCGACGCCGGCCGCGGCGAGCCGCTCGGCGCCGCCGCCCGCTTCGGGGTTCGGGTCATCGACGGCGTACACGACCCGGGTCACGCCGGCGGCGATGAGCGCCTCCGAGCACGGGCCGGTGCGGCCACTGTGGTTGCACGGCTCGAGGGTGACGACGGCGGTCAGCCCGCGTGCCTCGCCCGGTGCGAGCTGCGAGAGGGCATCGACCTCGGCATGCGCCGTGCCGGCGCCGCGATGCCAGCCTTCCGCGACGATGGTCCCGTCGGGGCTGAGGAGTACGGCGCCCACCTGCGGATTGACACCGCGGGGGCCGTTGAGCGCGAGCGCGAACGCGCGCAGGATGGCGGCGTCTTCTGCTGTGCTCACTGCCATGTCAACCTTCGATCCGATACGGTTCTCGGTCTCCGGGGCAATGGCGAGCGCCGACGCTGACGCGTCGCTGTGCTTCCTCCCATCCGGACTGACGACGGAAAACCGTCGCATCACCGTCGGTTCCGGAATTTCACCGGATCGACCTCGGCCGCACCCTCATCGGATGCTGCGCCTCAGCTCGCGGACTCTCACCGCCGGTTCGGATTCTCACCGACCCCGGAGCACGTTGATGCTCTCGAGTGTAGTCAACGCGCGAGACGCTCGGCTATTCCGCGTCACTCTCTGTGACGTGCGCGGTGCGCAGGGGGCCGGAACTCTCGCGTGAGATGAGGCGATAGCCGACCTCGACGTGGGCCGTGGCGCGGTCGTTGTCGGCGATGAGTTCCAGCAGTGTGTCGACCGCGCGCGTCGCGATCGCCTGCTTGTCCGGGGCGATCGAGGTGAGCGACGGGACCGAGAACTCCGACTCCTGAACGTCGTCGATCGAGGCGATGGCGACGTCATCCGGCACGCGGAGTCCGGCATCGGCGAGAGCGCGGATGGCGCCGAACGCGAGCATGTCGGTGAAACACACCAGGGCGTCGAAGCGGACGCCCTGCGCGAGCGCGCGCGCTGTTCCCTCGCGCCCGGCCTGCCGGCCGAACCGGTCGGTGTACAGCACCAGATCGGGATCGAACGCGACATCGGCGGCCTCGAGGGCCTCGCGATAGCCCCGCAGGCGGAGCCGGGCGCTGCGGTACAGGTCCGAGTGGTACGCGCCCAGCGTCGCGATGCGGGTGTGGCCGCGCTCGAGCAGGTGCCGGGTGATGTCGCCGGTGGCGCGGACATTGTCGATCGCGATGTCGGTGAAGCGCGAGCCGGAGATCTGCTCACCGATCAGCACCGTCGGCACCTCGGGCGGCGTCTCGTACAGCTCGTCCTTGACGAGCGAGAGGGGGCTGAAGATGAGCCCATCGACGATGTGCGACGTGAAGTCGCGCAGCATCCGCTGCTCGTTCTGCTTCGCGCCGCCGGTCTGCGTCGTGATGACCGTGTAGCCGCGCTGCTGGGCCGCGAACTCGACGAGCTCGGAGAGCTCCGCGAAGTAGGGCTGAGACAGCTCGGGGACGGCGAACCCGAGGATGCGGGTGCGGCCCTGGCGCAGGCGGCGCGCCGAGATGTTCGGCTTGTAGTTGAGCTGCTCGATCGCCGCGAGGACGCGGGCGCGTGTGCTCGGTCGTACGTGCACGAAGTCGTTGACGACATTGGACACGGTCCGGGGTGAGACGCCGGCCAATAGTGCGACATCCCGAATGCTCGCGCTCACCTGACCTGCCTCTCCTCGCGGCCGCTGCGCCTTGGGCAGACTATCGCGGGATGGCACTCCTGCCCGGGGTGATCTCAGGCGTCTTCGAGGGCGTGTGCGGTCGCCTCGTCCACGACGAGGTCGGTCGCCAGGCCCGCAGCCAGCGCCCCGCGCACACTCGCGAGCTTCGAGACGCCCGAGACGATGCAGACTCGTCGCGGCACGCGCCGCAGCACATCGAACTGGGGGCCCGTGGCCCGCTCGTTCAGGGCGATGCCGTCGCTCGATCCGTCTTCGCGGAAGAACACCGTGGCGACGTCGCCGACCACGCCCGCCGCGTCGAGGTCGGCGAGCTCGTCGGCCTCGAGGTACCCGCCGGAGTACACGTGGCTGGGCACCCGGGATCCGGCCGACCCTGTGCTGAAGACGATCAGGTCCATCGCGGCCTGCATCGCGAGGATGCGGCGCATGCTGCGCTCCCGCCACATCCCGAGCTTGGTCTGCGGGTCGTCGAAGAAGGCCGGGACGGGGAACTGCTGAGCGCTGCCGCCGTACGCTCCGGCGAAGCGACTCAGGATCTCGCTGGCGTAGAGCAGGCCGGTGGTGTGGGTGTTGCCCGAGCCGTTCAGCTGCACGAAATTCGTACCGCGCACCGCCTTGGGCATCAGGTGCTTGCTCACGGCGGCGGTCGTCGCGCCCCACGCGACACCGATCGTCATGTCGTCGCCGACGAGCTCGTGCATGAGGTGCGCCGCGGCGATCGCAACCCGCTCGAGACGCTCGATGTCGTTGGCGTCATCGGGCACCGGCACGACGTGCACGGTCACGCCGAAGCGGCGGGTGAGGCGCTCCTCGAGGAGCTGTGGCGCGGCGAAGGGGGAGCGGATCCGGATGTCGACGATGCCGGTCGCGCGCGCGTGCGTCAGCAGCCGCGACACGGTCGATCGCGACGTGCCGAGCTCCTGGGCGATCGCTCCCATCGTCCGATCCTGGACGTAGTAGAGGTGCGCCGCGGTGAGTGCTCGCTGCACGGTGCGGGGGTCGGTCAGCTCATCCATCTCGAGAAGTATGCACGTATGTGCAGAAGGGCTGCAAGTACGTCCAACGCTGGCATCATGGAGGAGAGGCGATCGACGAGGGACACAGGGGGATCGGATGAACGAGGTACCGACGGCGCAGGGATTCGGCGCACTGGCCGCACGTCCGCATGCGGATGTGCTGATCATCGGCGGCGGCATCAACGGGCTCGCGACCTTCCGCGACCTGGCGATGCAGGGTGTCGACGTGGCCCTGGTCGAACGCGGCGACTTCGTCAGCGGCGCCTCCGCCGCGTCGTCCCACATGATCCACGGCGGTATCCGCTACCTCGAGAACGGTGAGTTCCGGCTGGTGCACGAGGCCGTGACCGAGCGCAACGGCCTGCTGCGCATCGCTCCGCACTATGTGCGGCCACTGCAGACGACGATCCCGATCTTCTCCACCTTCTCCGGCATCCTCGGCGCCCCCCTGCGCTTCCTGCGACACGGGGGCGGGAAGCACACCGAACGCGGTGCCGTGCTCATCAAGATCGGGCTCGTGATCTACGACTCGTTCTCGCGCGGCGGCGGTCGCGTGCCGCATCACGCCTTCCGCGGACGCAAGCGGTCGCTGCAGGAGCTGCCCGAGCTCAACCCCGAGGTGAAGTACACGGCGACCTACTGGGACGCCTCGCTGCACGATCCGGAGCGTCTCGCGATCGATGTGCTGCGCGACGGCCGAGCAGCGGGCGGGGACCGTGCGCGGGCGGCCAACTACACCGCGGCCGTCGGTGTGCAGGACGGCCGCGTCGTGCTGCGCGACATGGTCGACGGCGCAGAGCTGCCGTTCACGGCATCCGTCGTCATCAACGCCTCCGGCCCGTGGACCGACCTGACCAACCTCGCCCTCGGCGACCCGACCCGGTACATGGGCGGCACCAAGGGGTCGCACATCGTGCTGGATCACCCCGCGCTGCTGGCCGCGACGGGCGGACGCGAGCTGTTCTTCGAGCACAAGGACGGCCGCATCGTCCTCATCTACCCGCTCAAGGGCCGCGTTCTGGTGGGCACGACCGATCTCGAGCACGACATGGCCGACCCGATCGTGTGCACCGAGGCCGAGGTCGACTACTTCCTCGACCTCGTCGGCCAGGTGCTGCCGGAGATCCCGGTCGACAGGTCGCAGATCGTCTACCGCTTCGCCGGTGTGCGCCCGCTCCCCGGGCACGGCGACCTCGCCCCCGGATTCGTCTCGCGGGACTACCGGATCGAGGCGGAGCCGCTTCCGGGGGCGGATGCCACGGTCCTGAGCCTCGTCGGCGGCAAATGGACCACGTTCCGGGCCTCGGCCGAGCACCTCGCCGACCGTGCCCTCGATCTGCTCGCGCTCCCGCGTCGTCGCTCGACCAAGGGCGTGCCGATCGGCGGAGGGCTGGGCTATCCCACCACGGAGCGCTCGCGACAGCAGTGGATCGCGGCGCACTCCGAGGAGCTCCCGGCCGCGCAGGTCGCGACCCTTCTCGACCGCTACGGCACGGTCGCGACAGCCGTGATGGACGCGGTCATCGACGATCCGCGCGACGCTCCGCTGGAGCATGCCCCGGGCTACAGCTCGGGGGAGATGCGCCACCTGGCCCGGAGCGAAGACGTCGTGCACCTCGACGACCTGCTCATGCGGCGCACGAGCCTGGCCTTCATCGGCGGTGTGACGGCGGAATCGGCCGCGGAGATCGCTGCGGCGATCGCTCCCGCGCTCGGCTGGGATGCCGCGCGGGCCGAGGCCGAGGCGGTGCGCGGCTACCGGTTGGTGCATGCCGCCGACCCATCGCGGATGCAGACCCCCGCCGACCAGCGATAGCCTGACCGCAGCCGGTGGCGCGGATGCGCCGCCGGAGACCGCGTGCGGGCGATGCTGCCCGCGAGGAAGGAGACGGCGTTGGCCGATCACGTTCTGGCCATCGACCAGGGGACGACCTCTACCCGGGCGATCGTGTTCGACGCAGCGGGTGGGATCGTCTCGACGGCTCAGCGCGAGCACGAGCAGATCTTCCCGCGAGCCGGCTGGGTCGAGCACGATCCGGTGGAGATCTGGACCAACACCGAGTGGGTCATCGCCGCGTGTCTCTCGCGGGCGAAGCTCGAGGCATCCGCCATCGCTGCGGTCGGCGTGACCAACCAGCGCGAGACCGCGATCGTGTGGGACCGCCGCACCGGGCGGCCCGTGCACAACGCGATCGTGTGGCAGGACACGCGCACCCAGCCTCGGATCGACCGCCTCGCCGCATCGGCCGAGGGTGGCATGTTCCAGTTCGCCGAGATCACCGGCCTGCCGCTCGCGACTTACTTCTCAGCTTCGAAGATCGGCTGGATCCTGGACACCGTGCCGGGTGCGCGGGAGGCCGCCGAAGCCGGCGACCTGCTGTTCGGCACTCCGGATACCTGGGTCGTGTGGAACCTCACCGGCGGCGCACGCGGCGGCATACACGTCACCGACGTCACCAACGCCTCCCGCACCCTGCTGATGGACCTGCGCACTCTCGACTGGTCGGATGAGCTGCTGGCGGTGTGGGGGATTCCGCGGCGGATGATGCCCGCCATCCGTTCGTCGTCCGAGGTGCTCGGCGAATCGCAGCTGCCCGATGTGATGCACGGTGTGCCGATCGCCGGCATCCTGGGCGATCAGCAGGCGGCGACCTTCGGACAGGCCGCGTTCGACGCGGGGGAGTCGAAGAACACCTATGGCACGGGCAACTTCCTGCTCGTGAACACGGGCACGGACATCGTGCGCTCCGGCAGCGGCTTGATCACCACCGTGGCCTACCGCTGCGACGGGGAGCCCGCGCGCTACGCGCTGGAGGGGTCGATCGCGGTGACCGGGTCGCTCGTGCAGTGGCTGCGTGACAACCTCGGGATCATCCAGCGCTCCGAAGACGTCGAGAGCCTCGCGGCGACCGTCGACGACAACGGCGGCGCGTACTTCGTGCCCGCCTTCTCCGGCCTGTTCGCACCGTATTGGCGGCCCGACGCGCGCGGCGCCCTGGTCGGTCTCACGCGCTTCGTGAACAAGGGTCACATCGCGCGCGCGGCACTGGAATCCACGGCCTTCCAGACACGCGACGTCATCGAGGCGGTCGCGGGAGACACCGGGCGTCCGCTCGAAGAGCTCCGCGTCGACGGCGGGATGACGCACAACAGCGCCTTGATGCAGTTCCAGGCAGACATCCTCGGCATTCCCGTCGTCCGCCCGAAGGTGGTCGAGACGACGGCGCTCGGGGCGGCATACGCCGCAGGTCTTGCCACCGGCGTGTGGCGCAGCCGCGACGACCTGCGCGTGCACTGGCAGCAGGACGTGCGCTTCGAGCCGCGCATGAGCGTGGACGAGCGCGAGCGCCGCTACCGGATGTGGAAGAAGGCCGTGTCGAAGTCGCTCGACTGGGTCGACGACGACGCGCGTTCGCTCGCCGGCACCCTCGGCTGAGCCGGGGAGCTACTTGAGCAGGCGCGAGAGGCGGCGGTCGGCGAGCACCTTGCCGCCGGTCTGACAGGTCGCGCAGTACTCGAGCGAGTTGTCGGCGAAGAAGACGCTGCGCACGGTGTCACCGCAGACCGGGCAGAGCTCGCCGCGGCGACCGTGCACCTGCATGCCCCGACGCTTGGCGTCCTTCAGGTCGGCAGGTGGCTTTCCGGATGCCTCGGCCACGGCATCCGTCAGCGTCTCGGTCATCGCGGCGAAGAGCCGGTCGATGTCGGCCTCGTCGAGGGTCGCCGCCAGCGCGTACGGCGACATCTTCGCGGCGTGCAGGATCTCGTCGGAGTAGGCGTTGCCCACCCCGGCGATGATCGACTGGTCGCGCAGCACGCCCTTGATCTGGGTGCGCCGCCCCACGAGTAGTCCGGCCAGCGTGTCACGCGTGAACGCGGGGTCGAGTGGATCAGGTCCGAGTCGCGCGATGCCCGGCACGTCCTGCGGATCGCACACCACGTAGACGGCGAGCGACTTCTTCGTCCCGGCCTCGGTGAGGTCGAACCCCGAGCCGTCGCTGAGCGCGACGCGCAGCGCGATCGGCGTGCGCCCCGGCTTGATGAGCGTCGTCGACAGCTGGTCGTACCACCGCAGCCATCCCGCCTTGGCGAGGTGGAACACGAGGTGGGGTGCGGCATCCGTCCCTGTCGTGGACAGGTCGACGAACTTGCCGTGCCGCGCCGCCCCCGTGATCTCGGCGCCCTGCAGGGCGTGCACCGGTGGGTCGTACGTCTTGAGCGCCGCGATCGCGGCCACGGACACGCGCGTGATCGTCAGGCCGCTGACACGTCCGTTGAGGAAGTCGACGAGCCCCTGCACCTCAGGCATCTCGGGCATGCGCCCATCCTGTCACGCGGTGCCGACGCGAGTCAGCCCTCGAGCACCGGCCACGGCTGCGGGCTGCGGTCGTCGTCGCGCAGGAGTCCGCCGATCCATCCGTCGTCGCGGCCGCGGCCGCTGACCAGCGCCTGACGCAGCAGGCCTTCGTAGCGGATGCCGACGGCCCGAGCCGAGCGGGCGGAGGCGACGTTGCCGACCACGGCGCGCCACTCGATGCGCTGCAGGGCGAGGCCGTCGTCGGAGAAGCCCCAGTCGAGGGCGGCGTGGGCGGCCTCGGTGAGCAGTCCGCGACCGCGGGCGTGCGGAGCGACCCAGTACCCGATCTCGGCGCCGCCCTCGTTGACGCGGTGCAGGCCGATCATCCCGGCAAGGCCGTCCTCGGCCCGCATCGCCCAGGTCGCCTCGGCGCCTTCGGCCCACCACGCCGCGACCTTCTCGATGAAGCCCTCGGCGTGCTCGCGCGCGTACGGCGACGGGACGGTCGTGTACTGCTGGATGTCGGGGTCTTGGCACGCGTCGTAGATCGCGTCGACGTCGGCAGTCGTCGGCACGGACAGCTCGAGACGCGTCGTGCGCAGGGTCACAGGTTCCACCCCGCCACCCTAACGCGCACCCCGCGCGTCGCGTCCTCTACCGCCGGCGGAGGAGCCCGATCTTGTCGTAGACGTCGTCGAGGGTACGGTCGGCGACCGATGCCGCGCGGTCGGCGTTGGCAGCCAGCACACGGTCGAGCTCGGCCGGGTCGTCGAGAAGCTCGAGGGCGCGCGCACGCACCGGCTCGAACTCGGCGACGACCACCTCGGCCAGGCCCTTCTTGAAGTCGCCGTAGCCGCGGCCCGCGTACTCGTCCTCGATCGCCGGGATCTGCTTGCCGCTGAGCGCCGCGTAGATGACCAGGAGGTTGGAGACACCGGGCTTGGCCTCGCGGTCGAACCGCACGACGCCTTCGCTGTCGGTCACGGCGCGCATGATCTTCTTCGCGCTCACGGCCGGGTCATCCAGCATCCACAGCACGCCGGAATCGGACTCCGCCGACTTCGACATCTTGGCCGTCGGGTTCTGCAGGTCGTAGATGCGTGCGGTGTCGCGCTGGATCACCGGCACCGGCACGGTGAAGGTCTGTCCGTAGCGTGAGTTGAACCGCTCGGCCAGGTCGCGCGTCAGCTCGACGTGCTGCTTCTGGTCGTCGCCGACGGGCACGACATCGGTCTGGTAGAGCAGGATGTCGGCGGCCATGAGCACCGGGTAGGTGAACAGCCCGACCGAGGTGGCGTCGGCGCCGTAGCGCTGCGACTTGTCCTTGAACTGCGTCATCCGTCCGGCCTCACCGAAGCCGGTGATGGTGGACAGCACCCACGCGAGCTCGGCGTGCGCGGGCACGTGCGACTGGACGTAGAGCGTCGAGCGCGACGGCTCGATGCCGGCCGCGATGTACTGCGCGGCGGTGCGGCGCGTCTTGGCGCGCAGCTCGGCGGGCTCGTTCGGCTGGGTCAGCGCGTGCAGGTCGACGACGGAGAAGTACGCGTCGTAGGAGTTCTGGAGCTCGCGCCACTGCATGAGCGCCCCGATGTAGTTGCCGATCTGCAAAGAGTCGGCCGAGGGCTGCATTCCGGAGTACAAGCGCGGTTTCGTCACCAGCCAATCCTATGGGCGACGGATGCCGCGTCCGCCCGCACTGCGGACGACGCGGTCGCGCGACCGGCTCAGACCCCGAGCGTGTAGTCCGCGATGACCGGTGCGTGATCGCTGAAGCGGGTGTCCCACGAACCGGCGCGCACGACGCGATAGTCCTGCACCCGTGCCGCGAGCTCCGGCGTAGCGAGGTGGTAGTCGATCCGCCAGCCGGTGTCGGTGTCGAACGCGCGGCCGCGCATCGACCACCAGGTGTAGGGGCCTTCGACGTCGCCGTGGAAGCGGCGGCCGATGTCGACCCACCCGAGGCCGGTGCCGGTCGAGCCGTCGACGCCGGTCGCCTCGGCACCGTCCTCGCCCAGGAAGCGGTCGAAGTAGGCGCGCTCGCGGGGGAGGAACCCGGCCTTCTTGATGTTGCCCTTCCAGTTGCGGATGTCGAGCTCGCGGTGGCCGACGTTCAAGTCGCCCATGATCAGTGCGAGCGGCGACTCGGCGCGCAGCTGCGGCATCCGTCGTTCCATGGCGTCCAGGAACGCCCACTTGGCGTCCTGCTTCGGCGTCTCGGCCTCGCCGGTGTGCACGTAGGCGCTCACCACGGTCAGCTTCTCGCCGTCGATGTCGAAGTCCGCCTCGATCCAGCGGCCGGCGCTGTCGAGGCCGTCCTCGCCGAGTACGGTGCGTGTCGCGACCGGTGCGATCCGGCTCGCCACAGCGACACCGGCGCGTCCCTTGGCCAGCGCCTCGTCGTTGACGATCTCCCACCCGGGCAGGGCCACCGCGAGCTCTTCAGCGGTGGCGCGCACCTCCTGCAGGGCCATGATGTCGACGTCGGCGTCGGCGAGCCACTCGATCATGCCCTTGCGGACGGAAGCACGGATGCCGTTGACGTTGACAGAGGCGATGCGGATGGGGCGAGGCACGCCTGCCAGCCTAGCCAGCGGCGCCGACACCGGGCGTCACTCGAGCAGGCTGCCCTTCTTCGTCGGCGGGGGAGTGGCGGCCTCGACCTGCGTGAGCTCGTCCTCCGCCTCGCGCAGCGCCCGGTCGGCCGCCCACACGCGATACCAGGGAGCGCTTGCGCGCGCCTCCTGGGCGGTGCGCAGCCGTACCCGCGCAGCGGTCAGGAGTGCCCGGTGCTCGGCGGCGAGACGCTCGGCCTCGCTCTGGGTGATCAACGGCACATGGGCATCACGCGCCGCCGTGGCGATCCACGCCGCGGCGACGAGCATGATGATGCCGATGATCCGGAACCACAGCAGCAGGCCGACGAAGATCGCGAACGTCGCCAGCAGCGGGTTCGTCGGGGTGTAGCTGAGCAGCCATCCGGCACCCAACTGCAGCACCGTGATCGCGCCGCCGCCGAGCAGCGCGCCCGGCCAGATGCGACGCCATGGGAGCGAGGTGCCCGTCAGGAAGCGGAACAGCGCTGCCAGCGATGCCGAGAACACGATGAAGGAGATGATGATCGAGCTGATGGCGACGGCGAAGTGGTAGAAATCGGACGACGTCCCCCAGCCGAGCAGATCGAAGAGCCAGGTGAGCGCCCAAGTGCCGGCGTAACTGACGCCGGATCCCAGGACGAGGGAGACCCCGAAGACGACGGCCGCGAGGAAGTCGCGTGCCTTCAGCAGCACGTAGCCGCGGCGGTCGGGCGGGATGCCGAAGATGTCGCGCACGGCGCGACGGGCGTAGGTGACGAAGCCGATCGCGGTCCAGATGACCGTGATCAGGGCGATGACACCCGTGATCCCGAGCACGCTGGCGCTCTGGGTCGCGATCTCGGTGACCTGCGCCTCGGTGAAGAGGCCGTGTTCGCCGATCAGCCCCGGAATCCAGCTGTTGATGACCGTGATCATCGCGTCGATCGCCTCGGGGCTGCCGCCGAGCCAGAGCCCTGCGATCGCGAACGCGACGTACACGGTGGCGAAGAACGCGAACAGGGCCTGGTAGCTCACGCCGGCGGCGAGGAGGAATCCGTTGTGCTGCAGGAAGTGCCGCCAGACACGCACCGGGAACCAGCCCATGGTGCGCTTCGTCAGTGCGGTGGCGCGCGAGATCGGTTGGTCGAACCGTTCGCGCAGCGTCTCCTGTGTCGTGTCCCACCGCTGCCGGAGGCTTTCCTCCGTGCGGGCGGCGTCATCCGCATTCGCCCGATCGACGGGGTGCTTGCCCCGATCGCTCCTGTCCGTCACGATCACAGGTTAGCGATCAACGGATGCCGCAACGCACGTCACGGCATCCGACCTGCTCATCGGACGATCAGCGCTTGCCGCGGAGGACGGCCTGCTTGACCTCGGCGATCGCCTTGGTGACCTCGATGCCGCGGGGGCACGCCTCGGTGCAGTTGAAGGTCGTGCGGCAGCGCCACACGCCCTCCTGGTCGTTGAGGATGTCGAGGCGCACATCGGCGGCGTCATCGCGCGAGTCGAAGATGAAGCGGTGCGCGTTCACGATCGCGGCCGGTCCGAAGTACTGGCCGTCGGTCCAGAACACGGGGCACGAGGACGTGCACGCGGCGCACAGGATGCACTTCGTGGTGTCGTCGAAGACCTCGCGGTCCACGATCGACTGGATGCGCTCCTTGCCCTTCTCGGGCGTCGAGTTCGCGATGAGGAACGGCTGCACCTCGCGGAAGGAGGCGAAGAACGGCTCCATGTCCACGATCAGGTCCTTCTCCAGCGGCAGGCCCTTGATCGCCTCGACGTAGATCGGCTGCGAGATGTCGAGGTCCTTGATCAGCGTCTTGCAGGCGAGGCGGTTGCGGCCGTTGATGCGCATGGCATCCGATCCGCAGATGCCGTGCGCGCAGGAACGACGGAAGCTCAGCGAGCCGTCGACCTCCCACTTGATCTTGTGCAGGGCGTCCAGCACGCGGTCCGTGGAGTACAGCTCCACGTCGTAGTCGACCCAGCGCGGCTCCTCATCGACCTCCGGGTTGAACCGGCGGACGATGAAGGTCACGAGGAAGGACTGGATGCCCGTGTCCGCAGCGGTCTCGCTCGTTTCGGCTGCGGCATCCGTCGTCTCGACGAGAGTCGACACCATTCCTAGTACTTCCTCTCCATCGGCTGGTAACGCGTCATCGTGACCGGTTTCCAATCGAGCCTGATGTGGTCGTCGGCGTGGGACGAGTGCGGGTCGCCGCTCAGGTACGCCATCGTGTGCTGCATGTAGTTCTCGTCGTCGCGCAGGGGGTAGTCGTCGCGCATGTGACCGCCGCGGCTCTCCTTGCGGTTGCGCGCGGTGTGCACCACGACCTCGGCCAGATCCAGCAGGAAGCCGAGCTCGACCGCCTCGAGCAGGTCGGTGTTGTACCGCTTGCCCTTGTCGTCGACGTGGATGTTCTTGTACCGCTCGCGCAGCTCCTCGATCGTCCCGAGCACCTTGCCGAGGGACTCCTCGGTGCGGAACACCTGGGCGTTCATGTCCATGTCGTCCTGCAGCTTCTTGCGCAGGACGGCGATGCGCTCGGAGCCGTTGTTGTTGCGCAGGCCCTCGATCATCTCGCGGACCTCCTTCGTGGGGTCCTCCGGGAGGGGCACGAACTCGGCGGTCTGCACGTACTTGACGGCGTTGTTGCCGGCGCGCTTGCCGAACACGTTGATGTCCAGCAGCGAGTTGGTGCCGAGGCGGTTCGAGCCGTGCACCGAGACGCACGCGCACTCGCCGGCGGCGTAGAGGCCCGGCACGACGGTGGTGTTGTCCGAGAGGACCTCGGCGTTGACGTTGGTCGGGATGCCGCCCATCGCGTAGTGCGCGGTCGGCATCACGGGCACCGGCTCGGTGACCGGGTCCACGCCCAGGTAGGTGCGGGCGAACTCGGTGATGTCGGGGAGCTTGGTCTCCAGGACCTCCGCACCGAGGTGCGTGCAGTCGAGGTAGACGTAGTCCTTGTGCGGGCCGGCGCCGCGGCCGTCCAGGACCTCCTGGACCATCGAGCGCGCGACGATGTCACGCGGGGCGAGGTCCTTGATGGTCGGGGCGTAGCGCTCCATGAACCGCTCGCCGCTCGCGTTGCGCAGGATCGCGCCTTCGCCGCGGGCACCTTCGGTGAGCAGGATGCCGAGGCCGGCCAGGCCGGTCGGGTGGAACTGGAAGAACTCCATGTCCTCGAGCGGCAGACCCTTGCGCCAGATGATGCCGACGCCGTCGCCGGTAAGGGTGTGCGCGTTGGAGGTCGTCTTGTAGATCTTGCCGAAGCCGCCCGTGGCGAAGATGATCGCCTTCGAGTGGAAGACGTGCAGGTCGCCCGTCGCGAGCTCGTAGGCCACGACGCCGGCGACCTGGGTCGTGCCGTCCTCGTCCTTCACGGTGATGACGTCGAGCGCGTAGAACTCGTTGAAGAAGTTGATGCCGAGGCGGACGCAGTTCTGGAACAGCGTCTGCAGGATCATGTGGCCGGTGCGGTCGGCGGCGTAGCACGCGCGGCGGACCGGCGACTTGCCGTGGTCACGGGTGTGGCCGCCGAAGCGGCGCTGGTCGATCTTGCCCTCGGGGGTGCGGTTGAACGGGAGACCCATGTTCTCCAGGTCGATGACCGCGTCGATGGCCTCCTTGGCGAGGATCTCCGCCGCATCCTGGTCGACGAGGTAGTCGCCGCCCTTGATGGTGTCGAAGGTGTGCCACTCCCACGAGTCCTCTTCGACGTTGGCGAGCGCAGCGGCCATGCCGCCCTGCGCCGCACCGGTGTGCGATCGCGTGGGGTACAGCTTGCTGATCACCGCCGTCTTGGCGCCGGGCCCTGCCTCGATCGCCGCACGCATGCCGGCGCCGCCGGCGCCGACGATGACGATGTCGAACTGGTGGTAGTGCACGCCGTCTCTGACGACGGAGCCTTCGGTCTGGGTGCTCACGTGATGGATGCTTTCGTCTCGGTCTGCTGCGTGCCGGTCGGGTCTAGCCCTGGCACATGTCCCACAGGCTGCTGTCGGCGGTCACGCCGAGGCACGGGTCGAAGGTGAACACGACGAGCGTGCCCAGGAGGATGAGGAACGCGGCGGCCAGACCGACGGCCCACACGAGCACGCGACGCGTGCCGTTGTGGGTGACGTAGTCGTTGATGATCGTGCGCATTCCGTTGGCGCCGTGGATGAGCGCCAGCCACAGCATCAGAACGTCCCACCACTGCCAGAACGGGGTGGCGAACTTGCCGACGACGAAGGCGAAGTCGATCTGGTGGATGCCGGTGCCGGCCATGAGGTTGACGAACAGGTGGCCGAAGATCAGCACGACCAGCAGCACGCCGGAGACGCGCATGTAGATCCAGCCCCACTTCTCGAGGTTGGCGCCGGCCTTGCGGGGACGGAGTTCGGGGCTGCGGGGCGCCGCGATGGTCTGAGCGCTCATCAGTGACCGCCTCCGATCGACGAGAAGACATTGATCAGATGACGGGGGGTGAACCCGGCCATCGTGACGACCCAGAGGCCCAGGACGCCCCACCACAGCTGTCGCTGGTAGCGCGCGCCCTTGGCCCAGAAGTCGACCAGGATGATGCGCAGCCCGTTGTAGGCGTGGTACGCGATGGCACCGACCAGGGCGACTTCGCCGAGCCCCATGATGGGGTTCTTGTAGGTGCCGATGACGGCGTTGTAGGCCTCGGGTGAGACCCGGATGAGTGCGGTGTCCAAGACGTGGACCAGCAGGAAGAAGAAGATCGCGACTCCGGTGATGCGATGCAACACCCACGACCACATTCCTTCGCGACCTCGATAGAGCGTTCCGCGAGGAACCTTCGAGGTGGTCTCCGATACCGACGGTGTCACGCGTGTGCCTGCAGACACGGTCGTCCTCCCTGTTCGATCTTCAACGCGGGTTCGCGGCCCTCACTGAGCGCCGGCGCTGCGGTCTCATCCTATTCCCGTCCTTCATGCGGATGGTGGTTAGGTGGACCTAACTATCTTGACATCAAGATAATTGGAACGGATGCCGGTCCCGGTAGCCTGGGGGCATGGCTGAGCCGATCGACGACTTCTACGCAGTGATTCCGGCCGGAGGCATCGGCAGCAGGCTCTGGCCGCTGTCGCGTGCGGACGCACCGAAGTTCCTGCACGACCTGACCGGTTCGGGGCACACTCTGCTGCGCGACACCTGGGACCGCCTGGAGCCGCTGGCGGGCGCCGGGCGCATCGCCGTGGTGACGGGTCGCGCCCACCGGGCCGCCGTCGAGAAGGAGCTTCCCGGCATTCCGGACCGCAACGTCATCCTCGAGTCCGAGCCGCGGGACTCCGCTGCCGCGATCGGGCTGGCCGCCGCGATCCTGGTCCGCCGCGAGCCCGACGTCATCATCGGCTCGTTCGCCGCCGACCACGTCATCCGCGGCACGCAGGTGTTCGACTGGGCCGTGCAGCAGGCCGTCGCCGTCGCGCGCGAGGGCTACATCTGCACGATCGGGATCCCGCCGACCGAGCCCTCGGTGGGCTTCGGCTACATCCAGAAGGGCGAGGAGCTGGTCGTGGCCGGCGCTCCGGAGGCGGCCACGGTGCAGCGCTTCGTGGAGAAGCCCGACCTCGAGACCGCCCGCGGCTACCTCGCCGAGCGGACGTACCTGTGGAACGCGGGCATGTTCATCAGCCGCGCCGACGTGCTGCTGGGGGAGATCGCCGAGAACCAGCCGCACCTGTACGCGGGACTGATGGACCTCGCCGAGGCCTGGGACGATCGCGACCTGCGCGGCCCCGTGGTGGACCGGGTGTGGCCCTCGCTGCCGAAGATCGCCATCGACTACGCCGTCGCCGAGCCCGCCGCCGAGAAGGGCCTCCTCGCCGTCATCCCCGGCCACTTCGACTGGGACGACGTCGGAGACTTCGCCAGCCTCAGCAAGCTCGTCTCGAACGGTCGCAAGAACGACCTCGCGATCCTCGGGGAGAACGCCCGCATCCTGGCCGATGCCTCCAGCGGCATCGTGGTGAGCCAGACGCAGCGCATCATCAGCGTCATCGGTATGAAGGACATCGTGATCGTCGACACCGACGACGCCCTCCTGATCACAACCAGCGAGCACGCGCAGCGGGTCAAGGGCGTCGTGGACGCCCTCAAGCTCAACGGTCGCGGCGACGTCCTCTGACGCCGGCCGGCCTCGATCCGGCGTCGGCTCTGTTGCGTCTTTGTAACCATTCCCCGCACGGCGTGCGTTCGGCGTGCAAGCGGGGCGTCACAGTAGGTAACTTCGTACTCACCCGCGAGGTCCGCGGGTCTTTCCTCGTGGAGGCACAGTTGACCATTTCCACCCGTAAGCGACTTCTGGGCGGCCTCGTCGCCACCAGCGTCGTGGCTCTTCTCGCCGGTTGCGCATCTGCTCCGACCCCCACGTCGACCGAGAGCGGCGCCGCTGGCGGCGCCATCGACGGCTTCAAGCCCTGCATGGTCTCCGACGCGGGCGGGTTCGATGACAAGTCGTTCAACCAGCTCGGCTTCGAGGGCCTGAACGCCGCAGCCGACGCTCTGGGCGTCGAGCCCGTGACGGTCCAGTCCAACTCCGAGTCGGACTTCGCCCCGAACATCACGAGCCTGCTCGACCAGAACTGCACGCTCATCGTGACCGTCGGCTTCGCGCTGGCTTCCGCTGCGGGCGAGGCGGCCATCGCCAACCCCGACGTCGAGTTCGTCTCGATCGACGACGTGGTCGACAACGACTTCGACGGCAAGACCGACGCCGACAACATCAAGCCCATCGTCTTCGACACCTCGCAGGCCGCGTTCCTCGCCGGCTACGCCGCGGCGTCGTTCTCGGAGGCCAAGAAGGTCGGCACCTTCGGCGGGATGAACTTCCCGACCGTCTCGATCTTCATGGACGGCTTCGCGCAGGGCGTGGCGTACTGGAACGAGGTCAAGGGCGACACCGTCCAGGTCCTCGGCTGGGACACCGCCGCGCAGGACGGCGTGTTCACCGGTGGCTTCGACGCCAACCAGGACGCGATCAACGCGGCTCAGGGTCTCGTCGACCAGGGCGTGGACGTGCTGCTGCCCGTCGGCGGCCCGATCTACCAGAGCGCCGCATCGGTCATCCGTGACTCGGGCCGCGAGATCGCCCTCATCGGCGTCGACGCGGACGTGTTCGAGACCGACCCGACCGTCGGCGACCTGCTGCTCACCTCGATCCGCAAGGGCATCGACGTGGGTGTCAACGAGGCTGTGACCGCAGCGGGCATGGGTGAGTTCGACAACACCCCGTTCGTCGGCACGCTCGAGAACGAGGGTGTCGGACTGGCGCCGTTCCACGACTTCGCCGACAAGGTCTCGCCGGACCTGCAGGCTGAGCTGGACGACATCACCGCCGGCATCATCGACGGCTCGATCCCGGTCACGTCCTACCTCAACAAGTAGACGCACCGGAACGTGGGGAGGCTGGGAAACCGGCCTCCCCACTTCTGTCTGCTCTCGACGCCGTCGCGCGCTCGAGAAATCCCTCCACCATCACTCACACCGCTCACTAGGATCGGGGACTATGAAGCTCGAACTTCGGGGCATCACCAAGCGGTTCGGCTCCCTCGTCGCCAACGATCACATCGATCTCGTGGTGCAGCCGGGGGAGATCCACTGTCTTCTGGGTGAGAACGGCGCGGGCAAGTCGACGCTGATGAACGTCCTCTACGGTCTCTACCGCGCCGACGACGGGTTCATCCTCCTCGATGACGAGGTGCAGAACTTCCAGGGCCCGGGCGATGCGATGCACGCCGGCATCGGCATGGTGCATCAGCACTTCATGCTGATCCCCGTCTTCACCGTCGCCGAGAACGTCATGCTGGGCCACGAGGCCACCAAGGGCGGAGGCATCCTCGACGTGGAGGCGGCCCGCGTCCGCGTGCGCGAGATCTCCGCCCGCTTCGGGTTCGATGTCGATCCCGATGCTCTGGTCGAAGACCTCCCCGTCGGCGTCCAGCAGCGTGTCGAGATCATCAAGGCGCTGTCCCGTGACGCGCGCGTGCTCGTCTTCGACGAGCCCACCGCCGTTCTCACGCCGCAGGAGACCGACGAGCTCATGGAGATCATGCGGCAACTGCGCGAAGCCGGCACCGCGATCGTCTTCATCACCCACAAGCTGCGCGAAGTGCGCGAGGTCGCGGACCGGATCACCGTCATCCGTCTGGGCAAGGTCGTCGGCGAGGCATCTCCCGACGCGACGAACGCCGAGCTCGCCGAGCTCATGGTCGGTCGTGCCGTCGAGCTCACCGTGCACAAGGACGCACCGAAGCTCGGCGAACGCGCCCTCATCGTCGAGGGGCTCACGGTCATCGACGCGAAGGACCAGATCGTCGTCAACGACGTCAGCTTCGACGTCCGCGCGGGAGAGATCGTCGCCGTCGCCGGCGTGCAGGGCAACGGCCAGACCGAGCTCACCGAGGCACTTGTCGGGCTCGAGCGCCGGGTCAACGGATCGATCATCCTCAACGGCCAGCAGCTGGTCGGCGCCTCGGTGCGCCGCATCCTGGACGAGGGCGTCGGCTTCATCCCCGAGGACCGTCAGGAAGACGGACTGGTCGGCGGGATGTCGATCGCCGAGAACCTGGTGCTGGACCGCGTCGAAGGACCCCCGTTCGCGCGCGGCGGAGGCCTGCGCCTCGGCTACATCGCCGAGTTCGCCGCCGAGAAGTTCCAGGAGTTCGACGTGCGCGGCCCCGGCATCGAGGCGGCCGTGGGCACACTGTCCGGTGGCAACCAGCAGAAGGTCGTCCTCGCGCGCGAGCTGAGCCGCGAGCTGTCGCTGTTCGTCGCCGCCCAGCCGACCCGCGGGGTCGACGTCGGCTCGATCGAGTTCATCCACAAGCGCATCATCGAGACGCGGGATGCCGGCATCCCCGTCATCGTCGTCTCGACCGAGCTCGACGAGGTCACGGCCCTGGCCGACCGCATCATCGTGATGTACCGCGGCCGCATCGTCGGCATCGTGCCCGGTGACACCCCGCGCGGGGTGCTCGGACTGATGATGGCCGGCGAAGTTCCGGGAGAGGGCGTGGCCGCATGAGCGAGAACCTCACCGGCGGGGCCCACGTGACCCCGCCCGACCCACTGCGACAGCCGCCCGAGCCACCGTCGAAGTGGCACGACACGTTCCTGAAGATCACGCAGGGCAACGCGATCATCTCGGTGCTCGCGGTCTTCCTCGCCCTGGTGGTCGGCGGCATCATGATCGCCTTCACCGACGAAGACGTGCAGGCGGCCTCCGTCTACTTCTTCTCGCGGCCGGCCGACACGCTGATCGCGGTCTGGAACGCCGTCGCCGGCGCGTACTCGGCCCTGTTCCAGGGATCGATCTACAACTTCGGCGCGCCGACGTTCGCCCGCGCCATCCGCCCCCTCACCGAGACGCTGACGTTCGCCACACCGCTGATCGCGGCAGGCCTCGGCGTTGCGCTCGCGTTCCGCATCGGCATGTTCAACATCGGTGGTCGCGGACAGATGCTGATGGCGTCCGCCGCCGCGGGCTGGGTCGCGTTCTCGCTCGATCTGCCGTGGGGCATCCACATGATCGTCGCGCTCATCGCGGGTCTGGCGGCCGGTGCCCTCTGGGCCGGCATCGCGGGCGCACTGAAGGCGTACACCGGTGCGCACGAGGTGATCGTCACGATCATGCTCAACTACATCGCGTTTTATCTGATCTCGTGGATGCTGCGCACCCCGGGCCTGCTGCAGGCTCCCGGGTCGAACAACCCGAAGACGCCGCCAATGAAGGACACCGCGATCTTCCCGGAGCTGTTCGGACCGCAGTACAACCTGCACTTCGGCTTCATCCTCGTGATCCTCGCGACGGTGCTGGTCTGGTGGATCCTCAGCCGCTCGAGCCTGGGCTTCAAGTTCCGCGCTGTCGGGGAGAACCCCAAGGCCGCCCGGGTCGCCGGTATCGACGTGAAGCGCATGTACATCTACGGCATGCTCATCGCGGGCGCCCTGGTGGGTCTGGCCGGCGTGAACCAGGTGCTCGGCACGATCACCACCGGATTCTCGGCCGACATCGACGCCGGGATCGGGTTCGACGCGATCACGGTGGCGCTCCTCGGGCGCTCCACACCGTGGGGCACGTTCGCCGCGGGCATCCTGTTCGGCGCGTTCAAGGCCGGCGGCTTCTCGATGCAGGCGGCCCAGGGCGTGCCGATCGAGATCGTGACCGTGGTGCAGGCGCTCATCGTGCTGTTCATCGCGGCGCCGCCGCTGGTGCGGACGATCTTCGGTCTGCCCTCGCCCGAACGCGATCAGCGACGTCGGGAGAAGGAGCGCCAGAAGGCGCTCAAGGCCGAGGCAGGGGCGGTGGCGAAATGACGATGACCGCAGACGCGCCGCTCCACTCCGGCGCCCCCGAGAAGGCCGCAGTGCGCAGCTGGAAGGCACCGATCACGCTCGCCGTGTTCACGGTGCTGTACGTGCTGCTGATCACCGCGGCGCCCCGCACGGGCGAGACGACCTTCCGTCTGTCCACCGCGGCCGACGCGATTCAGCTGCCCGAGTTCCCGGTGTCGGTGGTGACGACGACCTGGATCGTCGGCATCCTCCTGATCCTGCTCACCGCGCTGTCGACCTGGCTCGTGCAGCGCACCACCCGCACCCCGCTGTGGCTGATCGCCGCGTACATCTTCATCGCCATCGTCGGGTTCCTCACGTGGGCGGCCGCCGGGGCGACAATCCCCGTCGCGGGCCTGCTGGCGGGCGCGGTGGCTCTGGCCATCCCGCTCATCTACGGTGCGCTGGCCGGCGTCATCGGCGAGCGTGCGGGTGTCGTGAACATCGCGATCGAGGGTCAGCTGCTGGCCGGAGCATTCAGCGCGGCGGTGGTCTCCACGATCACCGGCCAGCCGGTGCTGGGCATGCTCGCGGCGATGGTCGCAGGGGTCCTCGTCGCGTTCGTGCTGGCCGCGTTCGCGATCAAGTACCTCGTCGACCAGGTGATCGTCGGTGTCGTGCTCAACGTGCTCGTCGCGGGCCTCACGAGCTTCCTGTACTCGCAGGTGCTGCAGCCCAACCGGGAGCTGCTGAACAACCCGCCGCGGTTCGACCGCATCCCGATCCCGTTCCTGAGCGAGATCCCCGTGATCGGGCCCGTCCTGTTCCGCCAGACGATCATCGTGTACCTGATGTACATCGCGGTCGCGCTGGTGTGGTTCGGAATGTTCCGCACCCGCTGGGGTCTGCGTCTGCGCGCGGTAGGCGAGCACCCGCAGGCCGCGGACACGGTGGGCATCAAGGTCAACCCGACGCGGTTCTGGAACGTGCTGCTCGCGGGCGCCATCGCCGGCCTCGGCGGCACGGTGTTCACGATCGGCAACGGCATCGCGTTCAACAAGGAGATGACAGCGGGTGCGGGATTCATCGCGCTCGCGGCGGTCATCTTCGGCCAGTGGGATCCGATCAAGGCGACGCTCGCGGCGCTGCTGTTCGGGTTCGCCTCCAGCCTGCAGAACACGCTCAGCGTCATCGGCTCCCCGGTGCCCAGCGAGTTCATGCTGATGCTGCCTTACCTCGTGACGATCTTCGTCGTCGCCGGAGTCGTCGGACGCTCGCGGGCGCCTGCCGCTGACGGCCAGCCATACATCAAGGGATGAGCACGTGACCGATATCGACTGGGATGAACTCCGCACCGTCGCGACCGAGGCGATGAAGCGGGCCTATGCGCCGTACTCGCGATATCGGGTCGGTGCGGCCGCGCTGGTCAGCGACGGCCGCATCGTGTCGGGCTGCAACGTCGAGAACGCGTCGTACGGCGTCGGTCTGTGCGCGGAGTGCGCGCTGGTCGGCGACCTGCACATGTCGGGCGGCGGTGAGCTGGTCGCTTTCGTCTGCGTCAACGGCGACGGCCAGACGATCATGCCGTGCGGGCGCTGCCGACAGCTGCTCTACGAATTCGCCCTGCCGGGGATGCTGCTGGAGACAGTGTCGGGCATCCGCACGATCGACGAGGTGCTGCCCGATGCGTTCGGGCCGCGCGATCTCGAGGAGGTCAGCCGATGAGCGTCGAGCCGTTCGACGCGGTCGATGTCATCCGCATCAAGCGCGACGGCGGGGTCGTCCCCGAGGACGCGCTGCGCTGGATGGTCGACGCCTACACGCGCGGCTACGTCGCCGACTCGCAGATGGCGGCCTTCGCGATGGCGGTGCTCCTGAACGGGATGCAGCGCGACGAGATCCGTGTCCTCACCGACGCCATGATCGCCTCGGGGGAGCGGATGAGCTTCGCCGGTCTCGGCAAGCCGACCGTGGACAAGCACTCCACCGGTGGTGTGGGCGACAAGATCACCCTGCCACTGGCGCCGCTCGTGGCGGCATTCGGGGTCGCCGTCCCGCAGCTGTCCGGACGCGGCCTCGGCCACACCGGCGGCACGCTCGACAAGCTCGAGTCGATCCCGGGCTGGCGCGCGGCGCTGTCCAACGACGAGATGCTCGCACAGCTGGGTGGCGTGGGCGCGGTCATCTGCGCCGCCGGCAGCGGTCTCGCCCCGGCCGACAAGAAGCTCTACGCGCTGCGCGATGTCACCGGCACGGTCGAGGCGATCCCGCTGATCGCGTCGAGCATCATGTCCAAGAAGATCGCGGAAGGCACCGACTCGCTCGTGCTGGACGTGAAGTTCGGCTCCGGTGCGTTCATGCGCGACGTCGACAAGGCCCGCGAGCTGGCCCGCACGATGGTGGCGCTCGGCACGGATTCCGGGGTCGCGACGACCGCGCTGCTCACAGACATGAACACCCCGCTCGGACTCGCGATCGGCAACGCCAACGAGGTGCGCGAATCGGTCGAGGTGCTCGCCGGTGGCGGTCCCGCCGACATCGTGGAGCTGACGGTCGCCCTGGCGCGAGAGATGCTGGCGCTGGCCGGACAGCCCGACGCCGATGTCGAAGCCGCGCTGCGCGACGGACGGGCGATGGACGCATGGCGCGCCATGATCATCGCGCAGGACGGGGATCCGGATGCGGCGCTCCCGCAGCCGAAGGAGACGCACACCGTGACGGCATCCGCTTCCGGTGTCGTCACGCGCATGGAGGCGCTGCCGTTCGGAATTGCGGCCTGGCGCCTCGGCGCCGGACGCGCGCGCGCTCAGGACCCCGTCATCGATGCCGCCGGCATCGACCTGCACGTCAAGCCGGGCGATGCGATCACCGCTGGGCAGCCGCTGTTCACCCTGTTGGCCGACGACGCGTCACGGTTCGACCGGGCGCTCGCCGCGGTCGAGGGCGCGTGGGAGATCGGCGCGGATGCCCCGCCCGTGACGCCGCTCGTGCTCGAGCGCGTCACCGCCTGAGCGATACGCTTTCCTTTCACCGATCGAGGAGTCACACCCATGCCCATCGAACAGAATGGCGATGCCGTGATCGACGGCGTCTCGATCCGTCGACTGCCCAAGATCTCGCTGCACGACCACCTCGACGGCGCGCTGCGGCCGCAGACCATCATCGAGCTGGCCGACGAGGTCGGGCTCGAGGTGCCCGAGCATGAGGCCGAGGCGCTGGGCGACTGGTTCGCCGACAAGAGCGACTCCGGGTCGCTGGTGGAGTACCTGAAGACCTTCGACCTGACGACCGGTGTCATGCAGACCCGCGAGGGCCTGACCCGGGTCGCGCGCGAGCTCGTCGAGGATCTCGCCGCCGACGGTGTCATCTACGGCGAGGTGCGCTGGGCGCCCGAGCAGCACCTGGCGCGCGGCCTGTCCCTGGAAGAGGTCGTCGAGGCCGTCCAGGAGGGCATTGAAGAGGGCGAGGACGCCGTCGAGCGGTCCGGTCGCGACATCCGCGTCGGCCAGCTCATCTCCTCGATGCGTCACACCGACCGTTCGCTGGAGATCGCGCAGCTCGCCGTCGCCTTCCGCAACCGCGGCGCGGTCGGTTTCGACATCGCCGGACCCGAGGACGGCTTCCCGCCTTCGCGTCTGCGCCCCGCCTTCGACTACCTGGCATCCGAGTTCTTCCCGACGACCGTCCACGCGGGCGAAGCGGCCGGACTCGACTCGATCCGCTCGGCCCTCATCGACGGACGCGCGCTGCGCCTCGGTCATGGCGTGCGCCTGGCCGAAGACCTCGACGTCGTGTCCCGCGAGGGGGACGAGGTGCTCGTGCACTTCGGCGACCTGGCCCGCTGGGTGCGCGACCGCGAGATCACGCTCGAGCTCTCGCCGTCGTCGAACCTGCAGACCGGTGCGATCGAGCAGTGGGGCACGACCCTCGCCGACCACCCGTTCGATCTGCTCTACCAGCTCGGCTTCTCGGTCACGGTCAACGTCGACAACCGCACCATGAGCCGCACCTCACTGACGCGCGAGCTCGCGCTGCTGGCCGAGACGTTCGAGTACGACCTCGCCGACCTCGAGACGTTCCAGCTGAACGCCGCCGCGGCCGCCTTCCTCCCGGTGGAGGAGCGCGAGGAGCTCATCGAGCTCATCGCCGAGGGCTTCGACGCGTAGTACGGCTCAGCGCCGGGCGACGCCGGGGTGGGTTTCGAGGTACGCCTCGAACGCCTCGGCGCTCGTCTTGGCCGGGGTGAAGCCGAAGTCGCGCTTGAGTGACTCGTTCGAGAGCACGGGGCGATAGCGGAGGAACCCGACCTGCTCGGGTCCGTGCACGGTGAGGCGCAGCATCCGTCCCGCACGCAGGCCGAACCCGAGCAGGCCGGCGGGCAGGGTGAGCAGCGGCTTGCCGAGTCTTGCGGCCAGCTCCTGCACGGTCAGCTTCCCGTCGCCGGCGACGTTGTAGGTGCCGGAGGGGCCGTCGGTGGCGGCGCGGGCCATCGCCGCGGCGACGTCGTCCACCCAGATGAACACGAACGGCGAATCCGACCCGCGGATCGCGAGGATGCGGCTCCCGTTCCACAGCGCGGTGATCTGGTTCGCGACGGTGGGACCGAGGATCGTGCCGATCCGGAACACCACCTGCTCGAGCTCGGGATGCCGCAGCCGATAGTCGGCGAGCATCTCCTCGACGAGGCGCTTGTGCTTCGAGTACGGGAACTCCTCGTTGCCGCGCACCGGGTCGCTCTCGCGCAGCCACTCCGGATTGTCGGGGTGGTAGCCGTACGCCGCGCCGGAGGAGGAGACGACGACGCGTCGCACGCCCGCCGCGACGCAGGCCTCGAGCACGTGGCGGGAGCCGTCGACGTCGACGCGGTACTCGAGGTCGTGGTCACGACCGGGGTTGACGATCGCCGCGAGGTGCACGACGACGTCGATGTCGTGGCGCTCCAGCAGCGGCAGCAACCCGCTCTCGCGCGTGACATCGCACTCGTCGTAGATCACACCGTCGATGGGATGCTCCGGCCGCCGCACGTCGCCCGCCACCACGAGCGCGACATCCGTCCGCGCCACCAGTGCGGACGCGACGTGGGAGCCGAGGAATCCGCTGCCGCCGGTGATCAGGACGCGCGCGCTCACGGGGTCGTCTCGCCCGGCGCAGCGGCGGCCCGCAGCGCGCGACGGGTGGCGTCGCCCTGGGCCGAGCCGGTCCGCTTCTTGGTGTGCCGCGCCCAGAGCGCCGCCAGGATCAGGCCGGCGATGATGTCCCAGATGCCCCACCACCCTGCGACGATCGCCATGCCGCCGAGTCCGCCGAAGAAGGTGAACACGAGGCCCAGCCCGAGCCCGGCGTTGCGGATGCCGACCTCGAACGTCATCGCCTTGCGCTCCCGGGTGCCGAGTCCGCCGATCGCTGCGGTCGACCACCCGATCGCCAGCGCGACCGCGTCGTGGATCGCGACGGCCACCAGGATCACGCCGATGAACGCGACGAAGTAGGTCCAGTTGCCCAGGAGAGCGGCGAGGATGAAGCCGACCAGCGCGATCAGGCTGAACCATTTGACGTACGGCTGGATCTTGGCCGCGACGCGCGGATACCGTGCGCGCACGGCGAGGCCGACGGCGAAGGGGAGGCCGATGATGAGGAAGATCTCCAGCAGCATCTGCCAGCCGTTGAGAGACACCGCGGTCAGCAGCGCGCGGGTGTCGGCGCGCAGGGAGCCCCAGAACGCGATGCTCAGCGGCAGCACGATGATGTAGAGCAGGTTCGACACCGCCGTCATCGACACGGACAGGGCGACGTTGCCGCCGGAGCGATGCGTGAGGACCTGCGAGATGTTGCCGGGAGGGCAGCAGGCGACCAGCAGCATGCCGAGCGCCATCGACGGGGTGACCGGCAGGATCAGGGTCAGGCAGAACGTGATGCCGGGCAGCACCAGCAGCTGCGCGAGGATCGCGATCACGAGCGGCTTGGGCTTGCGGGCCACGACCTTGAAGTCGTCGACCGACGTGTCCAGTGCGATGCCGAGCATGATGAGCCCCAGCACGATGTTCAGGATGACGAGTGTGCCCGGGGTGAAGTTCAAGACGACGTCGTCGATGTTCACGCGCTGGCCTTTGCGGGGGAGGAGGTGCGGGATGCGGCATCCGAATCCTCGCGGAGCGAGTGCGCCGCCGCGCGGACCGCGCGACGGTAGGCGTCCTTGTTGACGTAGTACGACATGCGTTCGAGCCCGAGGTACTTGTACCCGCCGGTGAGGTCCGGCCACGGGCCGGCCGCGACCCGGCCGCGGAACGCCGACGCCCGCGCCGGGCGCTGCGCGACGGCGGTCAGATATTCGGCGATGAGTTCGGCCTGCTCGTAGCGCCCCTGCCAGCCGATACCGGAGGCCTCGATCATGCCCATCACGTAGAGCCCGTTGAACGACGGCGGGAAGACGTTGAGGAACAGCTTCGGCGACATGCCCGTCCAGTGCAGGTGCTCCCGCGCGACGAACGGATAGTCGAGCTTGTAGCCGGTGGCGAGCAGCACCAGGTCGTACTCGTCGCTCGTGCCGTCGACGAAGAGGACGGTCTGCCCGTCGAAGCGGTCGATGTCGGGCTGCACTCGCAGGTCGCCCTGACCGAGGTGGTTCAGGATCAGCGTGTTGACGATGGGGTGCGATTCGTAGATCTTGTAGTCCGGCTTCGGGAAGCCGAACCGCACGGGGTCTCCGGTGAACGCCTGGAGCACGCGCTTGTCGACGAACTGCTTGATCGGCGCGGGCAGGGGCTTGCCCTGGTTGAGCGTGTCGCTCGGCTTGCCGAACAGGTACCGCGGGACGAAGTAGTAGCCGCGCCGCACACTCATGTCGACGGATGCCGCGTGGTGCACGGCGTCGACCGCGATGTCGCAGCCGGAGTTGCCGGCGCCGATGATGAGGACGCGTTTGCCGGTCAGCTGCGACGCGCTCTTGTAGGCGCTCGTGTGCAGGATCTCGCCGGTGAACTCGCCGCGGAAGTCGGGGACGTTCGGCTCGGCGAGCGTGCCGTTGGCCAGGATCACGCCGTCGTAGCGCTGCTCGGTCGTGCCGTCGGGGCCTTCGGCCCGCAGCATCCATCCGCCGTCCCCGGTCGGCTCGAGCGAGGTGACCGCGGTGTCGAACCGGTAGTGCTCACGCAGTCCGAATCGATCGGAGAAGTCGCGGAAGTACTGCATCAGCGTGCGGTGACCGGGGTAGTCCGCCGTCGTGTCCATCGGGAACTCGGAGAACTGCGTCGTGGTGCGCGAGGAGATCAGGTGCGCCGATTCGTACATCGTCGAGCGCGGGTTCTCGATGTCCCACAGGCCGCCGACGTCGCTGGACGCCTCGAACCCGTCGAAGGCGATCCCGGCCTTCTTCAGCGCCCGCGCGGCGGACAGCCCCGATGGGCCGGCTCCGATGATGGCGTAGCTGCGCACAGCATTCCCCTTCCTGCACGTCTTCGTGTCAGGTCTCCCAGATGACTTCTTGATGTTAGTCGGTCGTAACTGAAAATGCCGTCCTCCTGTGGAGGAGAGGGACGTGCCTCAGCCCAAGAGTGCCAGGATGCCCCGCACGAGCACCACTGTCGCCCCGGCCCATGCCACCGAGAGCATGCCGATGCGTGCGGCCCGCGCAGGGACGAACCGGGCCAACCAGGTGCCGAGGGCGATGCCGGCGACGGTCGCGAGGGCCGCGAGCCCCATGTCACCCGAAGGCGATGTGGGGAGCCCGCGCAGCACCACCGAGATGAGGCTGAACGCCGCGAAGATCACCTGCACGCTCGCCACGAATCGGGGCTGCGGCCAGCGATCGCCGACGGCATATGCGGCCAGGGGAGGGCCGGACAACCCGCTCGTGACGTGCATGAACCCGCTTGCGGCACCGGCACCCACCGCGCCGATCGGACCGGTGAGCATGCCGGACAGCGCGGGGATCCACCCGGCGACGAGCGCGAAGTAGGCCATCGCCGCGACCAGGATCATGAGCGCGGGGTCCGGGAGCATCCGCACCAGCAGCGCACCGAACGGCGCCGCGATCAGTCCCGGCCAGATGAGTCGCCAGGCCCGCCGCCACTCGATCTGGCGCCACACGAACGGCAGGGCCGACAGGGAGGCGACCAGCGCGAGCAGCACGCCGATCGTCACGCCCTCGACCGGGCCGTACAGCAGCACGATCGGCCCGATCAGCACGAGGACGAAGCCGAGCCCCGTGATCCGCTGGATCACCGCGGCGATGAGGGCGGCGAGGCAGGCGAGAGCAAGGGTCACGGGCAACCATCGTAGGCGGCCCGGGTGACCTGTTCAGGACGATCAGGGAGCGACGGAGGCCGCGGCTGCGCCGACGAGTTCTGTCAGGCGCGCGATCATGTCGGGGTCCGAGATGCTCGGCGTGCCGTCGCCGGGCTGCAGGCCGTAGTCGCCGAACGAGGAATGCGCCGCTCCGGCGATCTGGACCATCTCGGCGTCAGCGGGGAGCAGGGGACGGGCGGCATCGATCTTCGCCGGTGTGGAGAGACCGTCCTCGCTCCCGGAGATGCTGGAGACCGTCAGGTCGGAGGCGGACAGATCGTTCGCGCAGTAGCTGGCGAACAGCACCAAGCCGTCGGCATCGGGTGCGAGCTGACACGCCTTCACGCCGCCGAGCGAGTGCCCGCCCACCAGCCACGTGTCGATCCCCGGAACCTCGTCGGTGAAGGCGGAGAGCGGTCGGAGGTCGAAGAACGCGAGGTTGAGGGTGGGGCGCGTGATCACGACGGTGACGCCCTCTTCGGCGACGAGACCGGAGAGCTTGGACGCGTAGGCGAGCGGATCGACCTTCGCTCCGGGGATGAACACGAGTCCCACCGTCGAGGCGCCGTCGGCGGGAGACATGACGATCGAGTCCCCGGTGTCATCTAGCACGATCGCGGGATCATCCCGGACGGCCTGCAGTGGACCGGGTTCGGCCCCCATGACGCCGATGTTCGCGTAGAGGAGGAGCGCGACGACGGCGAGGACGATCAGCGCGCCGAGGGTTGCGCCGATCCAGATCAGCACGCGCTTCATACGCGATCGCCGCTTCGGGGGAGTGGATGCCGCGGCCTCCGGCTCGTCCGCAGCGGAGGGGGTCTCGGGTGTGGGGTCGGTCACGTCCCGAGCGTACTCGCCGGCGCTCGGGCGCCGCAGTCCGTGTCCCGCAGTCGAGAATGGAGGCATGCTTCCTGCCCTGAGTGACATCGCCGAGCGCGAGTACGTGCTGCTGACGACCTTTCGCCGAACCGGCGTACCCGTGGCGACCCCGGTGTGGATCGTCCGCGATGGAGAGCACCTCCTCATCACGACGGGTGCCGATTCCGGCAAGGTGAAGCGCCTGCGTCACACCGCGCGCATCACGCTCGCTCCCTGCGACGCACGAGGACGGGTCACCGAAGATATCGAGCCGGTTGCGGCGATCGCGATCGTCGATGCCAGTGGCCCCACCATGGAACGCGTGGATCGCGCACTCGCCGGCAAATACGGCCTCAAGCACAAGATGATCCGCGCCTCGCAGAGGCTGAAGCGGACGACGTCGGGCTCCGTGGCCCTCGTCGTGACCTGAGAGTCAGCGCGCGAGTTCCGCCTGACGCTCGGCGACGACCGCCTGCACCTTCGAGAACAGCGGATGCCCCGGCTCGAGCCCGGTGACGGCGGCCGTGAAGGTCGCGGCATCCTGTTCCCGCAGCATCCGCTGCATGTCGACCGACTGCGGATCCTCGGCGTCGTCGAATGCGAGGGCCGCGCCCATGGCCGCGACGAGCGCCGTCGTGGACAGGCCGCGCTCGGCGGCCTCGGACGCGGGCCCCACGAACCGTTCGTGCAGCGACAGCTTGCGCAGCGGCTGGCGGCCGACCCGCCAGACGGTGTCGGGCAGTGCCGGGTTGCGGAAGCGCCGCAGGATCGTCGCACGGTAGGCGGCGAGGTCGTCGGGATCGAGGTCGTGCTTGGCGGTCAGCAACGCCGAGGTCTCCTCGAGCGTCGCGGCGACGCGCGCCGCGATGGCATCGTCGGCCAGCGCATCGGAGATCTTCTCCGCACCCGCCTGCGCGCCGAAGTACGCCGTGGTCGCGTGCCCGGTGTTCACCGTGAACAGCTTGCGCTCGATGTACGGCGCGAGGTCGTCGACGAAGTGCGCGCCGGGGATCTTCGGCGGGTCATCGCCGAACGGGGTGCGCTCGATCGCCCACTCGAAGAACGGCTCGACCGTCACATCCACGCCTTCGCCGGCGGGCTGGGCGGGCACGATGCGGTCCACGGCGGTGTTGGCGAACACAGCGCGACCGGCGATGGCATCCCACGCATCGCCGGCGAGGGACTTGATCTCGTCGCGCAGCAGGTCGGTGGCGTTGATCGCGTTCTCGCACGCCATGATCTGCAGCGGCGGAGAGGAGGGATCCCGCAGCGCGAGCCCCGACAGGACATGCGGTGCGACGAACTTCAGGATCGTCGGCCCCACGGCCGTGGTCAGAACGTTCGCTCCGGCGATCTCCTCGATGACTTCGTCGGGATGCGTGGCGCTGTTGATCGCGCGGAAGCCGGTCACGACCTTGTCGTGCCCGCCCTCGCCGACCTCGTGCACGGTGTACTGCGAGACCGCGTTGATCGCATCGACGAGCGGGGCCGCGACATCCGAGAAGACGAGTTCGTATCCGCCCTCGTGCAGCAGCAGGCCGACGAACCCGCGTCCGATGTTGCCGGCCCCGAAGTGGACGGCCTTCATCACACGCCCGCGGCCGAGACGAGTGCGAACAGCTCTTCCGGCGTCGACGCCTTCTTCAGCTTCTCCACCTCGTCGTCATCGGAGAACAGGATCGCGATCTGCGACAGGATCTCGAGGTGCTCATCGCCCTTGCCCGCGATTCCCACAACGAACGTCACGGGCTCGCCGCCCCAATCCACGCCACCGTCGTAGCGGACGACCGACAGGGCGGAATCGAGGATCGCGGCCTTCGTCTCATTCGTGCCGTGCGGGATCGCCAGCTCGTTGCCCATGTATGTCGAGACGGTCTCCTCGCGCTGCTGCATCGCGTCGAAGTAGGCGCTGGTGACGGCGCCGGCGGACTCGAGGATGTCGGCGGCTTCCTTCATCGCCTCTTCGCGCGTCGCTCCACCCGAGTGGATGCGGACCTGACCGACGCTCAGAACGTCACGTGTCATTTTTCGGCCTTTCTGTCGGATGCCACGGCATCACGGGATGCGGACTGCGGGGTCGGGGGCATCACGCCGCCCGACCCCGCAGCGGTTCAGCGCTTACGCACCATCCTTGTGCTGCTCGCGCACCAGGTCTACGACTTCCTCGTACTTGGGCGAGTTCATGAAGTTGTCGACCGAGACGTGCACCGCGTTCGGCGCCTGCTGCCGCGCACGGTCGGTGAGCTGGTTCTGCGTGATGATCAGGTCGGCCGATGCATCGAGATTGGCGATCGCCTTGTTGACGACCGTGACCCCCTCGATGCCCGCCTTCTTGATCTTGTTGCGCAGCACGCTCGCGCCCATTGCGGAGGAGCCCATGCCGGCGTCGCATGCGAACACGATGTTGTTGATCTCGCGTTCGGTCATGACGGCAGGCTCGATGCCGCCGCCCGGCGCCGTCGCCGCACCCGCGCGCAGGCCGCCGAGTGCGTCGGAGGACTTGCCCTTCGCCGCTTCGGTCTGCGTGATCGCCGCGCCGAACGCGTCGTCGGTGGCCGCCATCGCCGCCAGGTCCCGCTTGCGCGAGGCGCGCAGGATGATCGCCGAGATCAAGAAGGTCACGGCGGCGGAGAGGATCACGGACAGGATGACGGCGAAGTACTTCCCTGTCGCTGTCTGGGCCAGGACGGCGATGATGCTGCCCGGGGCAGCCGGTGCTCTCAGCGCACCACCGAGGAGCATGTTCGTCGTGACGCCCGTCATGCCACCGCCGATGAGGGCGAGGATCAGGATCGGCTTCATCAGCGCGTACGGGAAGTACACCTCGTGGATACCGCCGACGAACTGGATGAGCGCCGCACCGGGGGCAGAGGCGCGCGCCGCACCGATGCCGAAGAAGGTGAACGCCAGCAGGAGGCCCAGACCGGGGCCGGGGTTGGCCTCGAGCAGGAACAGGATCGAGGATCCCTCCTCCGCCGACTGCTGGATGCCCAGCGGTGTCAGCACGCCGTGGTTGATCGCGTTGTTGAGGAAGAGGACCTTCGCCGGCTCGATCAGGATGCTGGTGAGCGGCAGCAGGTTCATCTCCACCAGCCAGTTCACCGCATTGCTGAGGATCTGCATCAGGCCGTTGACGAGCCACGCGATCGGGTAGAACCCGACGACGGCCATGACGAAGCCCCAGATCCCGGCGGAGAACATGTTCACGAGCATCTCGAAGCCGGCCCGGATCTTGCCTTCCCACAGGCTGTCGAGCCACTTCATCGTGTACGCGGCCAGCGGCGCCATGATCATCGCACCGATGAACATGTGCACCTGGCCGAGCTGGTTGTCGGCCGGCAGCGTCGCGTTGATGTTTGCGATCAGCAGGTCGGACCCGGCGATCGCGCCCATGGTGGCGATCGAGGCGACCACACCGCCGCGGATGCCGTAGACGATGTTGCCGCCCGTGTAGGCGATGATGATCGGCAGCAGATAGTGGATGAACGGACCCACGATCGTCGCCAGGTCGGCATTCGGGGTGAAGCCGACGCCGATGAAGAAGGCCGTGAAGATTCCCCACGCGATCAGGGCTGGGATGTTCGGCATGATCATGCCGGACAGGAACGTGCCGAAGCGCTGTACTCCGACCCGTGTCTTGCTTCCGCCGGTCGTGGCGGGGACTGACGACGTTGTCATGGCTACATCTCCTTCTCTAGGGCGGCGGCGGCCTGTCGTGCCGCGTCGCGGGCCGAGGATGCGTCATCCGCGGCGAGTGCGGCGCCGGCGATCTGCCGGGCGTCGTCGACCGTGTAGTGCAGAAGGCTCGCGCGGACGTCGGCGAGAGCCGTAGGGGCCATGGAGAGGCTCGTCGCGCCCAGACCGACGAGCACGACGGCGAGCAGCGGGTCCGCGGCGGCCTCGCCGCAGATCCCGACGGGCTTGCCGTGCAGACGGCCGGCATCGCCGACCTCGCGGATGAGGCGCAGCACGGCTGGATGCCACGGGTCCTGGAACGCGGCCACCGAGCCGAGCAGGCGGTCGGCGGCGAGCGTGTACTGCGTCAGGTCGTTGGTGCCGATCGACGCGAAGTCGGCGTGCGCGAGCACCCGGTCGGCCAGCAGCGCCGAGGACGGCACCTCGACCATCACCCCGGCGGTGCGGATGCCGTAGTCGCGGGCGATCGCGGTGAAGTACTCGGTCTCCTCGACGGTCGCGACCATCGGCGCCATGACCCACAGGTCCGCGCCGCCGCCGGGCATGCTGCGCGCCTCGGCATCCGCGGCGGCCAGGGCCGTGAGCTGTTCGCGCAGGATGTCCTCGCTCGCCCGCAGCGCCCGCAGTCCCCGCAGCCCGAGTGCGGGGTTCTCCTCGTGCGCGTCGTTGAGGAACGGGAGCGGCTTGTCGGCGCCGGCATCCAGCACCCGGACGACGACCTTCTTGCCCGGGAAAGCCGCGAGGAGCTTCGTGTACGACCCGCGCTGCTGCTCGATGGTCGGGGCGTTGCTCGAGGAGAGGAACAGGAACTCGGTGCGGAACAGCCCGACGCCCTCGGCGCCGAGGGCGACCGCCTCGGCGGCGCCGTCGGGGCTTCCGAGGTTGACCAGCAGGGGCACCGGAGTGCCGTCCGCGAGTGCGCCCGGGGTGATCGGCGCGGTCGCCGCCGAGGCCCGTGCCTGAGCCCGGTTCTGCGCGCGGTCCAGCTCGTCGGCCGAGGGCTGCCGCGTGACGACTCCGCCGGCGGCATCCACGATCACGGTCTCGCCCTCGGTGAGGTCCGCGGCTGCGGCCACTCCGACGATCGCGACGATCGACTTCTCGCGGGCCAGGATCGCCGTGTGCGAGGTGGGGCCGCCCTCGGTCGTGATGAGCGCGAGCACCTTGGTCAGATCCAGCAGCGCGGTGTCTGCGGGAGCGAGGTCCTTCGCGACGAGCACGAACGGATGCCCCGGGTCGGGCACGCCCGGAGCCGGCACCCCTCGCAGCCGGGCGATGACCCGCTGCGCCACGTCGTCGAGGTCGGCGGCGCGCTCGCCGAGGTAGCCGCCCATGGCGGTGAGGGTCTCGCGGAACGAGGCGAACGCATCGAACACGGCCCATTCGGCCGTGTGACCCTCGGCCAGCCGTGCGCCGACCTCCTCCTCGAGGCTGGGATCCTCCGCCATCATCGCCTGCGCTTCGAGCACGTCCTGCGCCGCGCCCCCGGCCAGCGCCCCTCGAGCCTCCAGCTCGCGGGCCACGACGGCCACGGCATCCTTCACGCGTGCGGCCTCGTCCTCCTTGCTCCGCTCGCTGGGCGCATCGCTCGGGGCGGGCAGCGGCTCGGCCATCCGCGCCACCGGCCCCTGTGCGACGCCCAGGCCGATCCCCACTCCGCGCAGCTCACTCATGGTCGCTCCTCAGATCCGTCTCACTCGGCATGGCGTCAGGCCGCATCATGGTCGGTGGTCAGCAGTTCGCTCAGGGTGTCGAGCACGGCTTCGGCGCCGTCGCCGTCGGCGACCAGCGTGACGTAGTCGCCCTGCTCGATGCCGAGTGCGATCACGCCGAGGATGCTGGCCGCGTTCACGGGCTTCCCGGCGTCCTTGGCAAGGGTGACCGGGATGCCGGACTCCTTGGCCGCCTGCGCGAACATCTTCGCCGGGCGGGCGTGCAGTCCGTGCGCCGAGCCGATGCGCACCGTGCGGGTGAGCTGAGCCATGTCGATTCCTCTCGTTGGTTGGTCGTGGGCGCTCAGGCGCCGGGGTCGTCGTGGGTTTCGCTCTCGAGCACGGCGGCGCGCACCAGGGCCAGCGTGCGGGTTCCGTCCAGATCGGTGAAGATGTCCGGCGGCAGCAGCACGACCGTCGTGCCGCGCTCCGCGGCATCCTGTGCGATCCGCTCCAGCGCGTGCGCCAGGTGCGGACCGACCAGGACGACATCCGCGCCGTCCAGATCGATCGGAAGCGACCTCTCGGTGCCTGCGAACGCCGAGTAGGCGAACCCCTGGTCGTGGGCGGCATGCCGCACACGCTGGGCAACGAAGGTGCTGGACGCACCGGCACCGCACACCACAAGGATCCGCATTGACCCGCCTCCTGTGCCCATTCTTGTGAATTCCCTGGGAGCGGACAACCAGGTCTGTTTCCGCCCCTGCGGAAGGCGGTCGCTCGCTCCCGGCCGCCGGACGGATCGGCGTGGTTGACTGGTGCACGCGCTAGGTCAGCGCGGGACCCGGGAGGACGACGTGACCAGAGCGCGCCAGGATCGCCTGCTTGCGCTCCTCCTGCGCGACGGACAGTGGTCCACCGCCGCGACCCTCGCCGATGCGCTGGGCGTCACCCCGCGCAGCGTCCGCTCGTACGTCACCGCGCTGAACGCCCGTGTCCCCTCGGGTGCCGCCGTGGAATCCGGCGCGCTCGGCTACCGGGCCGGAGCGGAGGCCGGCGCTGCCGCGCGCGCCGGCGGGGGAGCGGATGCCGGAACCCCACGCGATCGCCTGCACACGGTCGTGCGTGCCCTGCTCGACAACCCCGACGGGATCGATGTGTTCGAGACGGCCGACCGGCTGCACGTCAGCCCGGCCACGGTCGACGCCGACCTGGCGAGGGTGCGGGGGCTGCTCGGCGGCACCGAGCTGACGCTGGAGCGCTCCGCCGAACGGGCGAGGCTGCGCGGCACCGAGATGGCTCAGCGCCGGCTGCTCAGCAGGCTCGCGCACGACGAGATGGAGGCGGGCTCGTTCGACCTTGCCGCACTGCGTCGAACCCTGGGCGAAGGGTCCGTCGGAGCACAGGCATTCGGACCCTTCAAGACCGACCTGGTCGCCGAGCTCGGCGGCCTCGGCTACTTCGTCAACGAGTTCGGCATCACCGACGTGGTCATGCACATCGCCATCGCCGCGGACCGGGTCGCCGGCGGGCGGGGCCTGGACGGCGCCACCGCGGAGCAGCCCGCGCACCGCGACGTCGGCGAGATCATCGACCGCCTCGCCGAGCGCCACCTCGGGGTGCAGCTCGGTGCGGGCGACCGGCAGCATCTGGCCACGCTCGTGCTCACGCGGGTCGTCGCACCGGGGGCCACCGCTCCGGCGGACGATGCCCGCGCCCGACTCGAACCCGAGGTCGAACGCGCCGTGCGCGAGGTCGTGGAGCGGGCCGCGGCCGAGTTCCTGGTCGACATCGCGCACGAGGACTTCATCCTGCGCCTCGCGCTGCACGTGCAGAACCTGCTGCACCGCTCCCGCGAGCAGGCGTGGTCGCGCAACCCGCTCACCCGCTCGCTCAAGTCGACCTACCCGATGATCTTCGAGGTCGCCGTGTTCATCGCGAGCGGCCTCCAGGAGCGGCTCGGCATCCCGCTGCTGGACGACGAGATCGCCTACATCGCGATGCACGTCGGAGGTCGGCTCGAGCGCAGCCGCCGGGCCGACCAGCTGCTGACCGCCACGATCGTGTGCCCCGGGTACTACGAGCTGCACGAGCTGCTGCGCTCCAGCGTCGACCGCTCGCTCGGCCAGGCGATCGAGGTCGTCGGGGTCGAGACGCGCGTCGACCCCGACTGGGACACGATCGACACCGACCTCGTCCTGACGACGATCGACCCGGGCGCCGCCAGCGACCGCATCGTCCGCATCCAGCCGTTCCTCACCGACGCCGACATCGAGCGCGTGCAGGCGGCGGCGGGGCGCATCCGGCGAGGCCGCCGCCTCGCGCGCCTGCGCACCGAATTGGAGCGCTACTTCGATCCGCACGCGTTCGTGCGCGGACTGGACGCCGATCCCGGAACGGATGCCGTCATCCGGCGCCTGGGATCCCTGCTCGTGGAGCGCGGCGTCATCGACGAGGACTACGTCGAGCGGACCATCCAGCGCGAGCAGCTGTCCTCGACCGCCTTCACGGACGCGCTGGCCGTGCCGCACGCGCTCGGGATGACGGCCACCCGCACCGCGATCGCCATCGGCATCGCCGACCCCTCGATCCCGTGGGGCGACGGGCGCGTCCAGGTGGTGGCCATGGTGGCGTTCTCGGAGACCGACCGGGAAGCGTTCCAGACCGTGTTCGAGCAGTTCGTCGAGGTGTTCTCGGAGCGGGACAGCGTGCAGCGCATCGTGCGGCGCGGCACCGACTTCACGGCGTTCCTCGACGAGCTCGTCGCCGTCATCGACGGGTGAGGCGCTAGGTCGGCTCCGCCACGCTGTCGGCTCCGCCGCTCTCCGCCGCTCTCCGCCGCGCTGGAGTCGACTCTGCCCCTCTCTGCCGCGTTGCAGTCGGGGTTGACGGCGGACTGTAACCCGCAGCATCCACCGCCCCGCGGGTTTGGGGCGTATTTCGTCCGTTGGGGCGTGATTGGCGCGCCCCAACGGACGAATCACGCCCCAAATCGGGGACGGTGGGTGGAAACCCGGGAAGGTGGGCGGAACTCCGGGAAGGTGGGCGGAAACCGGGAAGGGGACGGATGCCGGTACCGGTGCTCACGTGGTCGGCACCACTCCGAAGGCGGTGAGGCGGGAACGCAGTGCGGTCGCAGTCTTGATGTGCGGCCAGCCCCACCTGGCAATGCGGCGGTTGGTTGTTCCGCGGATCCAGTCTTCGCGTTGTTTCTCGGCGTCGAAGATCGCTGCGGTCGTGCGACCGTCGACGAGTCGCCCATCGTTGTACTTCATCGTCCCGTCGAACTCGCCGAAGGCAGTCTGTTCTTCGAAGCCGAAATCGACATAGAAGTTCGTGCCCTTGGGCCCTGGCACCCGTACCTGCAGGTCGAGGCCGCGAAATCCCAGCTCGTAGAGCCTGATGCGACTGATCGATTCGCCGGGCAGCTGTGCCCTCCCATCGGCGAACGCAAGCACACGTCGAGCCCGGGCCACGCCGTGCGCAGAGCGCCGGGCGATCTCGGCCACCGTTTTGCGGAAGTCTGTGTGCCTGTCGGTGAGATAGACGCCCGCGCGCGGCACGCAGGTTCGACGCAGCGCGGCGTCGGCGACGGTGACGGCCTGCTCGAACGTCATGGTTCGCGCCACGTCGGCGACAGTGCGTGCCAGATTCGTGCAGAGCAGGCCGTTCACCTCGATGACCTCGTCGTCGGAAAGGTCTCCACGGTGGCGAACCACGCCGCGCGCTGCCCCGGGCCGCTCCGCCGCGACGATCGCGTGCACAGTCCCGTCGTTCGGGCGGAACAGCGGCAGGCCGTGAACCGCTGCTGCGGTCTCGTGTGAGACGACCGGCCGTGTCGTCGACATGAGGTCGAGAGCCCGGGCAGTCGCGACGAGGCGTTCTTCGGGTGAGGCCGCCGTCCATTCCGTACCGTCAGCGAAGAATCCGGGCCGCACCGACACCAACCTCTTCGCGCGGATCAACGCGGTTCGCCGGCGTGCTGACATGCCCCTCGACAGCAGATCGTCGTATCGGTAGAGCCGCAGCGGATTCATATCCCACACGCTGGCGGCCGTCACGGCCCGAGTAGCCGTGCCTCCCAGCATCCGTGGACAGATCGCACTTGCGCTGCCGCCGTGGAGGATCCCGTGCGCGACGTGGGCCCCACCCCCGGTGTTGGGGCGTACTTCGCCCCTTGGGGCGTGATTCGTGCGCCCCAACGGACGGATCGCGCCCCAAGCCCGCACGCGGGCAGGGACGCAAGCCCGCACACGGCAGGGACGCAACGCCCGGACGCCCACCCGGGAGGACGGGCGCCCACCCACCCGGACGCCCACCCACCCGGACGGACGCCCACCCGGACGGACGGCTCGTGCTGCAAGCCCGCACGCCCGCAAGCCCCCGCACGGGCGGACGGACACGGAGGGACGGACGGATGCTGGGGCGGCTCAGCCGCGCAGCAGACGCTCCTGCAGTCCGCGCCGGACCGCCGGCCACTCCGTCGGCAGGATCGAATAGACGACCGTGTCGCGCAGGATGCCGTCGGGGTCGATCCGATGGTTGCGCAGCACGCCGTCGAGCTTCGCGCCGAGCCGCTCGATCGCCGCGCGCGACTGCCGGTTGTGCCAGTGCGTGCAGAACTGCACGGCGATCGCGTCGCACGTGTCGAAGGCGTGGCCGAGCAGCAGCAGCTTGGCCGCTGAGTTGATCGCCGTGCGCTGCGCCTCCAGGCCCAGCCAGGTGTGCCCGATCTCGACGCGCCGGTTGGGCTGGTCGATGCTGCAGAAGGTCGTCATCCCCACCGCGCGACCGGTGCGCAGGTCGCGCACCGCCCACGGATTCATCGAACCGGCGGCGTGCCAGGCGAGCCGCTGGCCGATCGCCGCATGCACCGCCTCGGGCGTCGTGGGCACCGACGTGTACCAGGTGTGCTCGAGGCCGGCGGCGGCGGCGACGAGCTCCTCGGCGTGCGCGGCGGTCAGAGGTTCCAGGCGCACGTACTCGTTCTCGAGCGCGACGGGGTCGGTCAGCAGCATGCGTCGAGCCTAGGAGACGTCTCCCGAGAGACGGAATACATGGCGCGATGACACAGTTCGCAATGCTGGAGGCCCTCGAATCTTCCCCAGCTCGAGCAGGTGCTTATGCTGGCCGCACGGGTCGCACCAGGACCTGCACCACACAGCTGAGGATCAACAAAAATGCCCAAGAGAAGACTGTTCGCTCCATTGGGCCTGCTCGTCGCAGGCGCCCTGGCCCTCAGCGCCTGCGCGGCCGGAGGTGCCGCCCCGGAGGAGTCCTCCGCGACGGAGGCCACCGGTGAACTCAGCTACGTGATCGCCAGCGACCCGTCGTCGTTGAACCCGATCAACGTCAGCGACCGCTGGGGACTGACGGTCACGAACATCGTCTACTCGCCGCTCGCGCGCATCGAGGGCGACGGCACCGTCGTCAACGAGCTGGCCGAGAGTATCGAGCCCGCAGAAGACGGCCTGTCCGTCACCGTGACGCTGAAGGACGGCCTGCTCTGGTCGGACGGCGAGCCCCTCACCGCTGATGACGTCGTCTTCACATACACGAACAAGGCGGTCCGCGAGAACGGCAACGCCGACCTCCTCTGGGTCGGCGACCAGCCGATCACGGCCGCAGCCACCGACGACCGCACGGTCGTGTTCACGCTCCCGTCGATCAGCGCCGCCGCACTCAGCAACATCGCGACCGAGACCTACATCATCCCGGAGCACATCTACGGCGACGTCACCGACTTCTCGGTCACCGAGCTCGACCCGCTCGCGGTCGGCTCCGGACCGTATGTCCTGACCGACTACCAGCGCGGCCAGTACCTCACCTTCGAGGCGAACGAGAACTACTACGGCGAGGCGCCGAACATCCCGAAGCTGACGCTGCAGATCGTCTCGAACGCCGACACGGTCAAGACCGCGCTGCAGACGGGTGAAGCGGATGCCTCGTTCGTCACGCCCGATCAGATCAGCGAGCTCGAGGGCGCTGGGCTGGACATCTACCCGTACGCCGAAGGCCGCGTCGCCTACCTCGGACTGAACCTCGCCAAGATCACCGACCCGAAGGTGCGCCAGGCGCTGTTCTTCGCGCTGGACCGCGACGAGATCAGCAACGGCGCCTTCCTCAGCGAGGAGTACTTCCAGCCCGCGTACACGATCCTCCCGCCGAGCAACCCGTTCGCGACCGAGGACGTCGAGAAGTACGACCAGGACCTGGATGCCTCGGCTGCGCTGCTGAAGGAGGCCGGTGTGTCCGACCTCACCATCACTCTCGCCTACGCCGGCGCAGACCCCGCCCAGACCACGCAGGCGACGCTCATCCAGCAGCAGGCCAAGGCCGCCGGAATCACGGTCGAGCTCGCCGGTGTCGAGCCCGCCGCCGTCTACGCCGAGATCGAGAAGGGCGCCGACTCCCAGTACGACGCGTTCCTCGGCGGCTACATCATGGGTCAGGACCCGGACGCCTACAGCCTGCTGTACCGCACCGGTGCTTCGGCGAACTACTTCCAGTACTCCAACTCCGCCACCGATGCGCTGTTCGACGCCGGTGCGGTGGAGCTGGACCAGGACGCCCGCAAGGCCGTCTACGCCGACCTGCAGAAGCAGATCGCCGAAGACGCCGTGATCTTCCCGTTCGCGGATAGCCTGAAGATCCTCGCCGTCAACCCGCGGATCGGCGGTGTCGAGGACGCGCGCACCGTGCCGATCTACACCTTCGAGAACTTCGGTCTGCTGACCGAGCGCTGAACCCTCGACGTCACGGATGCGCCACACGGCGCATCCGTGACGTCGTCGCGTGTACGGAACTGAGGAAGGAGGGCGCATGCTCGCATACATCGGCCGACGGCTGCTGCAGGTCATCCCGATGCTGCTCGCGGTCACGTTCGTCGTCTTCTTCCTGATCCACCTCGCGCCCTACGACGTCGTCGATGCGGTCACGACCCCGAACATGTCGGCCGAGACTGTCGAGATCGTCCGCCAGCGCTACGGCCTGGACCAGCCGTTCCTCGTCCAGTACGGACTGTGGCTCGGCAACGTGCTGCAGGGCGATCTCGGCTATTCGCTGGTCAGCCGCCACTCGATCGCCGACGACCTCCTGATCCGCATCCCGAACACCGTCATCCTGGTGGCGCCCTCGTACATCGCGGCGCTCATCCTCGCGCTGGTCCTGGGCCTGTGGGCCGGGTCGCGCAAGGGCACCTGGATCGACCGCATGATCGATGGGCTGGCGGGCATCGGCATCGCGACGCCGGCCTTCTGGTTCGCGCTGCTGGTCATCTACGTCTTCGGCTATCAGCTGCGCTGGTTCCCGATCATCGGCATGCACTCCGTCGGCAAGCAGGGCGACCCCATCGACTTCCTCCGGCACTTCGTGATGCCGTCGCTGGTGCTGATCGTCGCGTTCTTCCCGGAGATCGCCCGCTATGTGAGGTCGGCGACCATCTCCCAGCTCTCGCAGGACTACGTGCTGGTGCAGCGCGGCTTCGGCGCCTCCCGCCGCGAGATCTTCTCCCGGCACGTGAGCCGCAACGTGATGCTGCCGATCATCACGCAGCTCGGACTCGCCCTTCCGATCCTCGTCACCGGCGCCATCGTGATCGAGTCGATCTTCGGCTGGCCGGGTGTCGGTCCGTACTTCCTGACCGCCACCAAGAGCCTCGACTATCCCGTCATCCTCGCGGTGCTGCTGCTGTCCGCGTTCCTGGTGATCATCGGCAACCTCATCGCCGACATCCTCTACGTGGTCGCGGACCCGCGCATCCGGATCGGAGGCCGCGCATGAGCATCGCCTCGGAGGTACGCCTCCTCACCACCCGACGACGGTCGCTGGCATCGGTGCCCGGCTGGCTCGCCGTCGGCTTCCTCGTGCTGATCGGCCTGGTGTGCCTGCTCGCGCCGCTGCTGCCGCTGGACCCGACCAGCACCGACCTCGCGGTGCGCTCGCAGCCGCCGAGCGCGGCGCACCTGTTCGGCACCGACGAACTCGGGCGCGACTACTTCTCCCGGGTCATCTACGGCGGCCGGATCTCGCTGATGGTCGGCATCCTCGCGATGACCGCGGCCACCGTGATCGGCGTCGTCGTCGGTCTGATCGCCGGGTACTCCAGCGGTCGCATCGATGACGCGCTGATGCGATTCGTCGACTTCCTCTCCGCCATCCCGTGGATGGTGCTGGTCATCGTCGCGAGCGTCTTCCTCAAGCCGGGCTTGTGGACGATCATCATCGTGATCGGCGTGTTCTCCTGGATGGGCACCGCCCGACTCGTACGCGCCGAGACGCTGTCGCTGCGCGAACGCACCTACGTCGGCTACGCCCGCTACATCGGCGAGCGGCGTGAGCGCATCGTGTGGCGGCACGTGCTGCCGGAGGCGGCGCCGACGATCATCGTGGCGGCGACGGCGAGCATCTCGATGGCGATGCTGACCGAGGCGGCCTTGAGCTTCCTGGGGCTCGGCATCCAGCCGCCGATGGCGTCGTGGGGTTCGCTGCTGGAGACCGCGCAGGGCAGCCTGCAGAGCGCGCCGTATCTCGCGCTGATCCCGGGTCTGCTGATCCTGCTCAGCGTGCTGTCCTTCAACGTGCTCGGAGACGTGCTCCGCCAGACGGTCTCGGAACGGGGTGGGTCATGAACGACCTGACACCGCTGCTGCGTATCGACGGGCTGTCGGTGGATCTGCCGGCGCGCACCGGGGGTACCGTCCGCGTGCTCGACGACGTCTCGATCGAGATCCCACAGGGGCGCATCGTCGGGATCGTCGGCGAGTCCGGATCCGGCAAGACGATGATGCTCCGCTCGATCATGGACATCCTGCCGGACGGCGCGCAGCGCAGCTGGAACGGCATCCACTTCGACGGCGAGGACGTCACCGAGCGCTTCGGGAAGGACCGTCTGCCCGTCTCGATGGTCTTCCAGGACCCGATGACGTCCTTCAACCCGCTGGTGCGGATCGGCGCCCACCTCACCGAGGTCGCGCGGCGATTCCACCCGGTGTCCCGGCGCGAGGCGCGGGTGCTGGCGCGCGAGGCGCTGGTCTCGGTGCGCATCCCCGAGCCCGACCGGGTGCTCGGCAGCTACCCGCACGAGCTGTCCGGCGGCATGCGGCAGCGCGCGATGATCGCGATGGCACTGCTCGTCCAGCCGCGCCTGCTGGTCGCCGACGAGCCCACGACGGCGCTGGATGCGACTATCCAGGCGCAGATCCTCGCACTGATCCGACGCCTCCAGGAGGAGCGCGATCTCACCGTGATCCTCGTCACGCACGACCTCGGCGTCGTGGCCGCGCTGTGCGATGACGTGATGGTGATGAAGGACGGCGCCATCGTGGAGCGCGGAGCGGTGGACGAGCTGTTCCGTGCGCCGCAGCATCCTTACACGAAGTCCCTGCTGGATGCCGCACCCGATGCGTTGGCGGGGGGTGCGTCATGACCGACATCGCGAACGAGGACCGTGGGGAGCTCCTGCGGGTCGAGCAGCTGACCAAGACCTTCACCGTTCGCAACGCGTGGGGACGCCGCGAAGGCGAGGTGCGCGCCGTCGACGGTGTCGATCTCACCGTGCACCGCGGCGAGACCCTGGCAGTCGTGGGGGAGTCCGGCAGCGGCAAGTCCACGCTCGGCCGCTGCATGCTGCAGATGGAGACGCCGACCAGCGGCTCGGTGTCATATGAGGGCACGAATCTCACGGCCTTGCCGCGGGCCCAGCGGGCGCCGTTCCACCGCTCGATGCAGGTGATCTTCCAAGATCCGTTCTCGTCGCTGAATCCGCACCGCACGGCGCTGCAGAACGTGATGGAGCCCCTCACGGTGCTCACCACCGAGGCCGACCCCCGTTCACGGGCGATCGAGGCGCTGCACTCGGTGGGGATCACCGGTGATGCGGTGGAGAAGTACCCGCGGGCGTTCAGCGGCGGTCAGCGTCAGCGGATCGGCATCGCGCGCGCGATCGCCGTGCGCCCGACCTTCATCGTGTGCGACGAGCCGCTGTCGGCGCTGGACATGTCGATCCAGGCTCAGGTCACCGAGCTGCTGGCCGAGCTGCAGCGCGAGCTCGACCTCACTTATCTGTTCATCTCGCACGACCTCGCCGTGGTGAACGAGATCGCGACCCGGACCGCGGTGATGAACCGCGGCCGCATCGTCGAGCTCGGACCCACGCGCGAGATCTTCGAGAATCCGCTGCATCCGTACACCCAGCGCCTGCTGGACGCGATGCTCGTGCCCGAGCCGGCAGAAGCCCGCCGGCGCCTCGCGCGGATCGCGACGCGTCCGGAGCCGACGGCGGACGAGTCAGGCAGCAACGTGCTGGCAGAGCGCACCCCCGCGCACTTCGTGCTGGAGTGACGCGCCGCACCCGACGGCGCTACGCCTCGGGTGCGCCCTTCTGGTGCATCACAGCCTCGACCGCCTCCGCAGCGTGCTCGGGGTCACCCTCGTGCGCCTGTGCGACCGCGCGTGCGGCTGCCACGGCGCGTCGACCGGCCGGCAGCCAGATCGCGGCGCCGACGACCACGAACGTCAGGATGCCTGCTCCCACGAGGAGCCACTCGATCGGGACCTGATCGGCCAACGGGCCGAACACCACCATGCCCAACGGCATCGCCAGCGCCATCACGATGCCGACGAATCCGAACACGCGGCCCTGACGTTCGGGCTCGACGGTCTCCTGCAGCAGTGTCATCGACGGCGTCGAGAAGAACGGCACCGCCAGACCGATCAGGAACATGAATCCGAAGAACACCCAGATGTTGGGCGAGAGCCCCATGCCGATCGACAGTGCTCCGAAGACCAGCGATGACACGATGATCAGTCCGATGCGGCTGCGCTTGGCGAAGAACGTCGCGATCAGGATGCCACCGAGCACCATGCCGATGCTGAACGAGATCTCGAGCACCGCGAGGTTGATGACGTTCTGCTGCGCGCCGGCGTCGAACGAGCGCACCGCCATCAGCGGCGTGAGGTTGGTCGGCGCCACTGTCAGCAGGAACACGATCGCGAACAGCACGAGGAGCCACCGTACGAAGGCGTGGTGCGCGACATACTTCACCCCGTCGACGAGGTCTGCGAAGTAGCCCGTCTGGGTGTCCGCGGCGCGGCGGACAGCCTTGACCGGGATCATCAGCAGCAGTCCGATCCCGATGGCAGCGGTGACCACGTCGATGAAGAAGATGGGGATGAGCGCCCCGGACGAGGCATCCTCCATCGCTGCCCATGCGTAGATCGCACCGGCCGCCGCGGGCGCGATCAGGGCCATGGCCGATTGGATGGAACCGTTGATGCCGTTGACGCGGATCAGATTGCGCATCGGGACGATCTGCGGAAGCAGTGCGGACACGGCGGGCATCTGGATGCCGGCACCGGCCGAGCGCACCGCGAGCACGAGGAAGATGAGCCACACCGCGTCGTAGCCGGTCAGCATGATCAGGGCGAGCGCGAGCGTGGTCACCGCGATCGCCGCGTCGGCGCCGATGATGAGGAACTTGCGATTGTGGCGGTCGGCCCACACGCCGCCGAAGATCGAGATGATCGCCTGGGGGAGGAACCCGAACAGCGCGGCGAGCATCATGTAGACGCCGGACTGGTACGTGATCGTGAGGTACCAGAAGATCGCGTACTGCACGAGCATCGACCCGAGCAGACTGGCGGTCTGCCCGCCCAGGAACAGCAGCGTGTTGCGGAACCAGCGCGGTGGATCGGACTGTGCAGCGGCGGAGGGCGAGGTGTTCGACGCCTCAGCCGATGTCCCGGCGTCGTGGCCGTCGGTGCTGTGCGTCATCGCCTTCGTTCCCGTCGTGGAGCGTCCGCATACCGCGCTATCGCGATATATCGTGAGTCTGGAGGGTAGCACGGCCCTCCGACACACCTCAATCCGGCCGGGTCAGCCGAGCTCCTCCAACAGGCTCCGCACGCTGGCGGCCAACGCGACCACGCGCTCGTGGGCATCGGCCGCAGAGTCGCCCGAGACGTCCAGATACGCCTTGAGCTTGGGCTCGGTGCCGCTGGGCCGCACGATCACGCGGGATCCGTCGGCGAGCCACAGCCGCAGCACATCGCCGCGCGGGAAGCCCTCGACGCCGGCCAGCAGATCGTCGGAATGCGTGACCTCGATGTCGCCGAGGCGCTCCGGCATCCGTTCGCGCAGTGCGGTCATGATCTTCCCGATCACGGCGAGGTCCTCGACACGCACCGAGATCTGGTCGCTGTCGAAGTAGCCGAACGTCTCGGAGAAATCGCGGAGCAGATCGCCCAGCGATTCGCCCCGACCGCGCGCCTCGGTGACCATGCCGAGCATCGCCACCGCGGCCGAGATGCCGTCCTTGTCGCGGACGGTCTCCGGGTTGACGAGGTACCCGAGGGCCTCTTCGAACCCGTAGATCATGCCGGGGGCGCGGGAGATCCACTTGAAGCCCGTCAGCGTGGTGTGGAAGCCCAGCCCGTAGTGCTGCGCGACCGCCTCCAGCCCGGGGGAGGAGACGAGCGAGCAGGCGAGGGATGCCTCGCTCCCGGCGTCCTGCGAACCCGCCAGACGCGCCGCTCGCCAGCCCAGGAGCAGTCCGACCTGGTTGCCGCTCAAACGGCGCCAGCCGCCCTCGGCGTCGGCATCCGGGAGGGCGACCGCGAGGCGGTCGGCGTCGGGGTCGTTCGCGATGACGAGCTCGGCATCCGTTTCACGCGCCGTCTCGTAGGCGAGGTCCATCGCCCCGGGCTCTTCGGGGTTGGGGAAGGAGACGGTGGGGAAGGTGCCGTCGGGATCGATCTGCGCGGCGACCGGAGTCGGCGCGGGGTACCCGGCCGCCTCGAGGATGCGCGCCGTCGTCTCCCAGCCCACGCCGTGCATGGCCGTGTAGACCCAGCGCAGTCCCTCCGCGCCGGCGGGTGCCGGGGCCACGGCGGCCGTGGCGGCGATGTACGCATCGACGACCGATTCCTGCGCGGTCTCATAGCCGAGCGAGCGCGGCAGCACCGCGACGTCACCGGCATCCGCGATGCGCTGGATGTGCGCGGCGATCTCGGCGTCGGCGGGCGACACGATCTGCGACCCGTCGTCCTCACCGCCGAGGTAGACCTTGTAGCCGTTGTCGTTCGGCGGGTTGTGACTGGCAGTGACCATCACGCCCGCGGCGGCACCGAGATGGCGCACCGCGAAGGCCAGCACCGGGGTGGGCAGCAGTCGCGGGAGCACGATGGCCCGGAGTCCTGCGCCCGCGAACAGCTCGGCGGAGTCGTGCGCGAAGACATCGGAGTTGCGACGGCCGTCGTAGCCGACGACCACGGTCGGGGCATCCGCTCCGGGCGCCTTCTCCAGGAGATACGCCGCGAAGCCGGCGGCCGCCTGTGCGATCAGCACCCGGTTCATCCGGTTGCTGCCGGCGCCGAGCTCGCCGCGGAGGCCGGCCGTGCCGAACGCCAGTCGCCCGTCGAATCGGTCGGCGAGATCGGCGAGGGATGCGGCATCCCCCTCCTGCGCCTGCGCGAGGATCGCCTCCAGCTCCGCGCGGGTCTCCGGGTCGGGATCCTGCGCGAGCCAGGCCTCGGCGCGCTGCAGCAGCGCGTCAGCCGTTCCGGCCTCGCTCACATCGCTCCGATCACGCGCGCCAGCAGCGAGGAGATCACGGGCTCAGCCAGCTGGCCGGCCTCGATCACCTCTTTGTGGCTGAGCGGGGTGGTCTGGATGCCGGCGGCCATGTTCGTGATGAGCGAGAAGCCGAGGATCTCCATGCCCGCCTGGCGCGCCGCGATCGCTTCGAGCGCGGTGGACATGCCGACGATGTGTCCGCCGATGATCTTCGCCATCTGGACTTCGGCGGGGGTCTCGTACTGGGGTCCGCGGAACTGGCAGTAGACGCCCTCGTCGAGGCTGGGGTCGATGGTGCGCGCGAGGTCGCGCAGGCGCATCGAGTACAGGTCGGTGAGATCGATGAAGGTCGCGCCCTCGAGTGGCGAGTCCCCGGTGAGGTTGATGTGGTCGCTGATCAGGACGGGGGTGCCGGGCTTCCAAGAGGGGCGGATGCCGCCGGCGCCGTTGGTCAGCACCATCGTCTTGGCGCCGGTCGCGGCGGCGGTGCGCACGCTGTGCACGACCCGGCGCACGCCGTGTCCCTCGTAGTAGTGCGTGCGGGCGCCGATGACGAGCACGCGCTTGCCGCGCGGAGTCAGGATGCTGCGCAGCGATCCGACGTGTCCCTCGAGCGCCGGAGCACTGAAGCCCGCGACCTCGGATGCGGGGATCGTCGCCGTGGTCTCGCCGACGAGTTCTGCCGCACGGCCCCAGCCGCTGCCCAGTGTCAGGGCGATGTCGTGACGCTCGACGCCGGTGAGGCGTGCGATGTCGGCGGCGGCTTCAGCGGCGACCGCGAACGGGTCGGCGGTGGGGTCGTCGAGGGGGTTGCTGGTGTCTGACATGCACCCACTCTAGGAACGTGCGGGCCCCGGTGCCACACCGACGCAAGATCGGTCGCGCGAACTGTCGTGCTCGGACCGATGGTCAAGGGAGAATGGATGTCATGTCACTGAGCTTCGAGAGCACACAGAGCGTCGCGATCATCGGTGGCGGCCCCGGCGGCTATGAGGCGGCGCTCGCCGCCGCCCAGCTGGGGGCGGAGGTCACCCTCGTCGAGCGCGCGGGCGTCGGCGGCTCGGCCGTCATCACCGACGTCGTGCCCTCCAAGTCGCTCATCGCGACCGCGGACGCCGCGGTGGCCATCTCGGGCGCCTCCGAACTCGGCGTCCAGTTCTACGCCAAGGGCGCCTCGGGCAAGCCCCTCAAGCCCGAGGTCGCCATCAACCTCGCGGCGGTCAACAAGCGCCTGCTCTCCCTCGCGCGGCAGCAGTCCGACGATATGCGCGCCTCCCTGGTCGAGGCCGGCGTGCGCATCATCTCCGGTCACGGACGTCTCGAGGGCGACAACGCCGTCGTCGTCTCGACCGACCAGGGCGGTACCGACTTCGACCGCATCGAAGCCGACACGTTCGTCGTCTCGGTCGGGGCCTCGCCGCGGGAGCTGGCCAGTGCCAAGCCCGACGGAGTCCGCATCCTGACCTGGACCCAGCTCTACGACATGAAGGCGCTCCCCGAGCACCTCATCGTCGTCGGATCCGGTGTGACAGGCGCAGAGTTCGCCGGCGCCTACATGAACCTCGGGGCGAAGGTCACTCTGATCTCCAGCCGCGACCAGGTGCTGCCTGGTGAGGACTCCGACGCCGCGGCCGTGCTCGAGCGCGTCTTCAAGCGCGGCGGCATGACCCTGCTGTCCAAGTCCCGCGCCGACAAGGTCGAGAACCTCGGCGACCGTGTGGTCGCCACCCTGTCGGACGGACGCACGGTGGAGGGCAGCCACTGCCTCATGGCCGTCGGCTCTGTGCCGAACACTCACGGCATCGGACTCGAAGAGGCCGGCGTGCAGATGACCGAATCCGGGCACATCCAGGTCAACCGCGTCGCGCGCACCTCCGTACCCAACATCTACGCCGCGGGTGACTGCACGACCTTCGTTCCGCTCGCCTCCGTGGCGTCGATGCAGGGCCGCACAGCGGTCTTCCACGCGCTCGGCGACGTCGTCATCCCGCTGGAGCGCCGCCGCATCACCTCGAACATCTTCACGGCCCCCGAGATCGCGACTGTCGGCTGGCAGGAGAAGGACATTGCAGACGGCAACATCAACGCGGTCGTGCACAAGCTGCCGCTCGCAGCCAACCCGCGCGCGAAGATGATGGGCATCAAGGACGGCTTCGTCAAGATCATCGCGCGTCAGGGCTCCGGCAGCGTTGTGGGCGGCGTCATCGTCGGCCCGCGTGCCTCGGAGCTGATCTACCCGATCGCGATCGCCGTCGAGCGCCGCCTGACCGTCGATCAGCTGTCGCGCGTCTTCGCCGTCTACCCGTCGCTGTCCGGCAGCATCACCGACGCCGCCCGCGCGATGCACGTCGTCGACCACAACATCTACCCCGAGGGCTGATCCGGACGGATGCCGCGGGTCGCGGCATCCGCTCTCGTTCGTCGCGCGTCGTCCCTTGTGGAACCGTGAGACTGCAGTGGCGGGTCGAGACTGAGGGTATGGACCGCAGTCTCGACGTCCCGTTGCAGTCTCGCGGGACTGGCGTGTCGCGGGGCGGGCCGGCCTAGGAGATGGTGAGCAGTTGGTGGCCGGCCGACACGGTCGAGCCGGGCGCAGCGTTGATCGCGCCGACCACGCCGTCCTTGTGCGCCTGGATGGGCTGCTCCATCTTCATCGCCTCGAGCACGACCACGAGGTCGCCCTTGACGACCTGCTGGCCGTCTTCGACCGCGAGCTTGACGATGGTGGCCTGCATCGGAGACTTGACCGCATCGCCGGATGCCCCGGCGTTGGCGACGGGCGCGTGCGAGCGGCGCGACGGCGGCACCGCGGCCGGGCGTCCGGCTGCGGCGGGAGCGCCGACGATCCGGTCGGGAAGGCTCACCTCGAGCCGCTTGCCCGAGACCTCGACGACGACGGTGTGGCGTGCCGCGGCGGCAGCCGGGCTGTCCAGCTCGCCGTCCCACGGCGGGATGTCGTTGACGAACTCCGTCTCGATCCACCGGGTGAACACGCCGAAGTGGCCGTCCTCGGCGGTGAATGCGGGGTCGCGCACGACCTTGCGGTGGAACGGGATGACGGTGGGCAGGCCCGCGACCTCGAATTCGTCGAGTGCGCGGCGCGAGCGCTCCAGGGCCTCGGCGCGGTCGCGGCCGGTGACGATGATCTTGCCGAGGAGAGAGTCGAAGGCGCCGCTGACCGAGTCGCCGGCGGTGACGCCGGAGTCGAGCCGCAGGCCGGGTCCGCCGAACGTCTTGAAGACGTGGATCGGGCCGGGCTGGGGGAGGAATCCGCGGCCGGGGTCTTCGCCGTTGATGCGGAACTCGATCGAGTGGCCGAGCGGCACCGGGTCGTCGTAGTCGAGCACGCCGCCCTCGGCGAGGCGGAACTGCTCGCGCACGAGGTCGATGCCGGTGACCTCTTCGGACACCGGGTGCTCGACCTGCAAGCGGGTGTTGACCTCGAGGAACGAGATCGTGCCGTCGGCGCCGATGAGGAACTCGCACGTGCCGGCACCGACGTAGCCGACCTCCTTGAGGATGGCCTTGGACGACTCGTAGAGGATGCGGTTCTGCTCGTCCGTCAGGAACGGCGCCGGAGCCTCTTCGACGAGCTTCTGGTGACGGCGCTGCAGCGAGCAGTCGCGCGTGGAGACGACGACGACGTTGCCCGCGGCATCCGCGAGGCACTGCGTCTCCACGTGGCGGGGCTTGTCGAGGTACTTCTCCACGAAGCACTCGCCACGGCCGAAGGCGCTGATCGCCTCGCGGGTGGCGGACTCGAACATCTCGGCGATCTCGTCGAACTCGCGGGCCACCTTGAGGCCGCGACCGCCGCCGCCGTACGCGGCCTTGATCGCGATGGGCAGGCCGTGCTCGGTGGCGAACGCGATGACCTCGTCGGCGCCGTTGACAGGGCCGGGAGTGCCGGGGGCGAGCGGAGCGCCGACCTTCTCGGCGACGTGGCGCGCGGTGACCTTGTCGCCGAGCGACTCGATGGCGTCGGGGGAGGGGCCGATCCAGATCAGCCCTGCGCCGATCACGGCTCGGGCGAACTCGGCGTTCTCGGCGAGGAACCCGTAGCCGGGGTGCACGGCATCCGCGCCGGAGCGGCGGGCGATCGAGAGGATCTTCTCGATCGACAGGTAGGTCTCGGCGCTCGTGACGCCGTCGAGGGCGTACGCCTCATCGGCCAGACGGGCGTGGAGCGCGTCGCGATCCTGGTCGGCGTAGACGGCGACCGACGCCTTTCCGGAGTCACGAGCGGCTCGGATGACTCGGACGGCGATCTCGCTGCGGTTCGCGATCAGGACCTTGGCGATTTCAGGCATGGATGCCAGCCTACCGAGCGCACCCCCATCGGATTTGACTGGTTCATACAAGAACCAGTCCGAAACGTGGGCTTCCTACGACAATGACGCCCACAGATCGGGCCACTCGACCCCGACCTCACGCGCCAGCCGACGCACCGTCGACAGCGACATCCCGACCACCGTCGACGGGTCGCCGTCCACCCGCTCGATGAAGGCGCCGCCGAGACTGTCGACGGTGAATGCGCCGGCCACCTGCAGTGGCTCGCCGCTGGCGACGTACGCGGCGATCTCCGCGTCGGTGATGTCGGCGACGAAGGAGACGGATGCCTCGGCCACCGCGTGCGCCTCGACCGCCGGTCTGCCGGGCGAGACGCGGATGACGCTGTGCCCCGAGTGGAGCACCCCGGTCTTGCCGCGCATGTCCTGCCACCGCGCGGTGGCCGCCTCCGGTGTGTACGGCTTGCCGAGGATCTCGCCGCCGATCTCGAACATCGAGTCCCCGCCGATCACGATGCCGTCGAAGTCGGGATCGTCGTCGGCCAGGCGGGCCGCGACGTCCGCCGCCTTGCGTCGCGCGAGCAGCAGGACGTGGGCATCGGCCGCCAGCCGGCCGCGTGCAGCCTCGACCTCGGCGATCACGGCGTCCTCGTCGACCTGGGGTGCCGAGGTCTCGGGTTCGATGCCGGCCTGTCGAAGCAGCATCAGTCGAGCAGGGGAGGTGGAGGCCAGGCACACGCGCATGAAGACCACGGTATCGGCCGCGGGCGCCGTGGTGGGGTGCCGGGTGTGGGATGCTCGGACCCGTGGATACCGGCGACATCATCGACCTCGACATCACCGACGTGGCGCACGGCGGGGTGTTCGTCGGCCGTCACGACGGGCGCGTCGTGTTCGTTCCCGACGCGATTCCGGGGGAGCGGGTCCGCGTCCGGCTTACGGATGTCGGCAAGGCCGCGTTCTGGCGCGGCGAGACGCTCGAGGTGTTGGACGCCTCTCCGCACCGCCGCGCGCACGTGTGGCGGCAGGCGGACATCGACGTCGCGCCCGAGCGGCGCCCCGGCGGTGCCGACTTCGGGCACATCGCATTGGAGCACCAGCGCGAGCTCAAGCTGCACGTCCTGAACGACGCCCTGCGCCGCATCGGCGGGCTCGACCTCGCCACCACGATCCGACCGCCGCTGCCGGTGCTCGACGCGAGCGGAGCCGTCGTCGCGGAGGAATCCGCCGACGGCACCGGCTGGCGCACGCGACTCAGCCTGCATGTCGACGCCGACGGGAACGTCGGGCCGTACGCCGCGCGCAGCCACACGGTCATCCCGGTCGAGGATCACCCGCTGGCCACTGCCGCCGTCGCGCGCGCCGCCCTGCAGCAGTTCGGTGGCGTCCCCGGACGACTCGACCTCGTGCAGCCCTCCGACGGACGCGTGCGCATCATCGCGCGTCCGGAGGCTCCCTCCACCGGGCGTGCCAAGCGGGGGCGGCGTTCGGCGCCGCGCCCGGCCGACGCGCGCGCGGCATCCGAAGTCGTCGTCGAGACCGTGGGCGACCGGTCGTTCCGCGTCGACGCCGGCGGGTTCTGGCAGGTGCACCGTCTCGCGGCGCACTCGCTGACGCAGCTCGTCTCTAACGCCGTGACCGGGCTGTATCCGAACGGCTTGGATCCGGATGCCTCGCACCTGGACCTGTACGGCGGCGTCGGCCTGTTCGCGGCCACCCTCGGCGAGATCGGCGGTCCGCGCACCCGCGTGATCTCGGTCGAGTCCGATCCCCGTGCCACGGAGCACGCCGGCGAGAACCTCGCCGCCTGGGTCGGGGCACGCGCCGAGACGGCCCGGGTCGATCGATTCCTGGCCGGACTCGAGGCCGATGCCTCCGCGACGGAGCGCGAGCGTCTGTCACGCGGCGTCGTCGTGCTCGACCCGCCGCGTTCGGGCGCCGGTCGTGAGGTCGTCGAACGGCTCATCGCGCTCGCCCCCGCCGCGATCGTCTACGTGGCGTGCGACCCGGTGGCCCTCGCGCGAGACCTCGCCATCTTCCGCACCGGTGGTTACGAGACCCTCGGCGGGGTGACGGCCGTCGACCTCTTCCCGCACTCGCACCACCTCGAGGCGGTCGCGGTGCTCACGCGCTCCGAGTCGGCTGGCTAGGCTGATTTCATGACCCGAGTGGCATTGATCGATGATCACGAGTCCGTCCGGCTCGGACTCGAGGCCGCGTGCGCCCGCGCGCACAAGACAGTGGTCTTCTCCGGCGCGAGCGTCACCGCATACCTCGACTGGCGCGCCTTCAGCGCGGCCGCACCTGCGGATGTCGTCGTCCTGGACCTGATGCTCGGTGACGGGACGGTCGTCCGTGAGAACGTCAGTCGTGTCATTCACGACGGATCCAGCGTCATCATCCACTCCGTCGCCGACCGCCCGATCGCGGTGCGCGAGGCCCTCGCCGCCGGCGCTGCGGGCGTCGTCAGCAAGTCAGCCCCCATCGACGATGTCATCGCCGCCATCAAAGCGGTCGCGACCGGTGATCCGCTGAACAACGTGGAGTGGGCCAGCGCCGTGGAGGGCGACCGGGCTTTCGCCGACGCGCAGCTGTCCGCCCGCGAGCGGGACGTTCTGCGGCTGTACGCGGCGGGCCTCCCGCTGAAGGTCGTCGCCGACCGACTGGGTGTCGCGTATTCCACCGCCAAGGAGAACATCACCCGGGTGCGGGTGAAATACGTCGAGGTCGGCCGTCCCGCGCCGACGAAGGTCGATCTGCTCCGGCGGGCGATGGAGGACGGGATCGTGTCTCACGTGGAGGATGCCGGTGACGGCTGACACTGACCGGGCCGTTCTGGACGAGGCCTGGGGACACATCCCGCAATCCCGGGAGACGACGGTAGGTCTCGGCTCGTTCACGAGACGCCGTATCGAACGCATCATCGCGGTGGTCGCGGGCCTCGGCTCCCTCGCTCTCGGCGCGCAGGCCTTCCTCGCCGCGCTGGCGCCCGGGGACGAGCTGCCCGGATGGCACCTCCCGCTCATGCTGGTCACCTTCGTGCCGCTGGCCGCCATGATCCTGGCCTGCTTCATCGGACGCGGCGTCGCGATCAACGCCGGCGCGTTCGCGCTGCTCTATGTGCTCGCGCTCGCCGTCTGGCCGATCGCGACGGTGGGCTCCACTCCCGATCCGACCGGCCAACCGTGGATCTGGTACCTCGTCAACGTCGCGACGCTGGCAGCCGTTCTCGCCTTCCCCTTGCCGCTGCAGATCGCCTGGACCATCCTGGCGCCGTTGCTGTTCGGTCTCGTCCGGCTGATCCAGTGCGGCTTCGCGAGCGACTTCTTCGTCCCGCTCGGGCTCGACGTCTCGTTCGCGCTCATCCTCGGCGGCGTCATCCTGGCACTCGGCTGGCTGTTCCGCTCGATCGCGGCCAACGTCGACGAGACGCGCGCGCGTGCGGTCTCCTCGTACGCAGAGGCCGCCGCGGCAGATGCCGCGGAGCTCGAGCGCGTCGCTGTCGCGGCGCTCATGCACGACAGCGTGCTGGCGGCGCTGATCGCCTCCGAGCGGGCCGAGACCCCGCGGGAGCGCACGCTCGCCGTGGGCATGGCCCGCGAGGCGCTCACCCGTCTCGCGAACGCCGAGCGCGACGCCGGCGAGGGCAGCGATGAGCCGAGGGATGCCGTCAGCATCGCCGACGATATCGAGCACGACGCGCGCGACCTCGGTGTCGAGATCCTCGTGCGACGGGCCATCTCCCCGTGGACGCCGCCGATCCCGGGACGTGTGGCCCGTGCGGTCGTCCTGGCCACGACGCAGGCGGTCTCCAACGCCGTGCAGCACGCCGGCGGGCAGGGGTTGAACGTCTCGGTGACCGGCACCGCCGACCCGGCAGGCGTCCGGATCCTGGTGCGCGACAGCGGCGGCGGCTTCGACGTCGATGCCGTGCCCGACGACAGGCTCGGCATCCGCGCTTCGATCGTGGCGCGCGTCGCCGCCGTCGGCGGGACCGCCGAGATCACCTCGCACACGGGTGGCACCACCGTCGAGATCGAGTGGGGGCATCCGGAATCGTGATCAGCGTCCGCAATGTGCTCGTAGGCCTCGGCCTCGCCTTCACCGCCTATCTCGCCGCGCGCGGCCTGCTCGGGATCACGACCGTGCCCTACCCCGGTATCGTGCTGGGCGCGCTCGGTCTCTACCTGGTCACGACGTGGATGTGCATCCTGTGGGAGCCGCCGCGCCGCGACGACCGCCTCGAGGACTCCGCGAGCGGCCTGCCGCGCCGTGCGAAGCTGCCCGTGTGGGCGTCCGCCCTGGCACTGACCGCCGCGGTGATCGTGCCCACAGCCATCGCGATCGCCGTCGGCTCCGAGGCGCGCACCAGCCTCTACGCCACCTGGGTGATCGGTGGCATCGGCGCGCTCATGACGATCGTGATGGTGCGGCGCCGACCCTGGGTCGCCTGGATCGGCACCATCGTGATGGGCGCGGAGTGCATGTTCTGGATGGGAGCCCTGGCGGCCCTCGCACTCGGCCTGGTCGGCTCCATCGTCTGGGTGGGAGTGGCGCAGCTGCTGATCCGCTCCATGGACCGTGCGGCACGCGACACCACCCACCTGGCCACGCTGCAGCGCGCGGCATCCGCGTGGCAGGCCTCGCAGTCGGTGCGCCGCCGGGAGCGCCGCGTGCAGGTGCAGCGCGCGCTGGCCGTCGCCGGCCCTGTCCTGATCGCGACTGTGGCCTCCGGCGGGTCCCTCAGCGCCGGCGAGCGCGTCGAGGCGCGGATCGCCGAAGGCCGCCTGCGCGATGAACTGCGCGGACCGAGACTGCTCGATGACGATGTGCGGGCCGAACTCGACGCAGCCCGCCGCCGCGGTGCCACCGTCACAGTGCTGGACGAGGGCGGACTGGACGGGCTGGACGAGGCATCCCTCGCCATCATCCGCACCCAGCTCGCCGAGACGCTGCGCTCGGCCAACTCCGACCGGCTCTACATCCGCACGTCGCCGCACGATCGCGTCGCCGTCACCGTCGTGGGACGCTCCGCATCGGCGGAGGGCCTGTCGGACGAGGACGCCGTGGACCTGTGGCGCGAGATCATCCACCCCGGCGCCGCCGACGGCGAATACTCGACGCTCTGACATCACGCTCGGAAAAGAGTCTGCCCCCCGTCCCGGCGGGGGAGGGATGCCGGGGCGGGGAGCGGAGTGGGAGGAGGCGAGGGGCGGCGATACGCCGGCCCCTCGCCTAGCGAACGATTACCCGAAAACCGTCCGCATGGCCGAACCTGAGCTCCACTACCCTGCAGTGGAGCAGGTCGACCGAACGCATGAAGCGTTCCAGCACCTCAAGTATCCGCGCCCCGCCTAGCAGATGTCTGTAGGTACTTTGGGGGACAGGCCGCAGTCCGCCTGCGATCCCGGTCCGCGAGCGGCTACCAGGCCGAACGGGACCAGCCGCGTTCGCGCGGCAGAGGCGTGCGCAGCGCGCGCTGTGACACGCTCCACGCCGAACGGGTGGACTGATCGGACGCGAGCGCGTCGGCGGCCTCGGTCGCGTACGCCTCGCTGACCACGGCGATCAGCGCCGCGAGCTCTTCCGAGGTCGGATCACCGCGGCGGACGTCGATCGACAGCGGCCGCCCGTTCTCGCCGTGGGCCGCCGCATCCGTCACGTGCGTCCCGGTCATAGTGGGATGTTGCCGTGCTTCTTCGGCGGCAGGGTGGCCCGCTTGCCGCGCAGCGAGCGCAATGCCTTCGCGATCGAGACACGGGTGGCGGCGGGCTCGATGATGCCGTCCAGCTCGCCGCGCTCGGCGGCCAGGAACGGGGATGCCACGTTGTACGTGTACTCGTTCGCCAGGCGCGTGCGCACTGCGGCGACGTCTTCGCCGGCCTCTTCGGCCTTCTTGATCTCGCCGCGGTAGAGGATGTTCACAGCGCCCTGGCCGCCCATCACCGCGATCTCGGCCGTCGGCCAGGCGAGGTTGATGTCGGCGCCGAGCTGCTTTGAGCCCATCACGATGTACGCGCCGCCGTAGGCCTTGCGCAGGATCACCGTGACGAGCGGGACGGTGGCCTCGGCGTACGCGTAGAGCAGCTTCGCACCGCGGCGGATGACGCCGGTCCACTCCTGGTCGGTGCCCGGCAAGTAGCCGGGGACGTCGACGAGGGTGACGATCGGGATCGAGAACGCGTCGCAGAACCGGACGAAGCGGCTCGCCTTCTCGCCGGCCTCGATGTTCAGGGTGCCGGCCATCTGGGACGGCTGGTTGGCGATGATGCCGACCGAACGACCCTCGATGCGGCCGAAGCCGATCACGATGTTGGGTGCGAACAGCGGCTGGACCTCGAGGAAGTCCTCACTGTCCACGATGTGCCGGATGACGGTGTGGATGTCGTACGGCTGGTTCGGCGAGTCGGGGATGATCGTGTTCAGCGACCGGTCCGAGTCGGTGGTCTCGAACTCGAAGCTCGTCTCGTAGACGGGGAGCTCGGCCATGTTGTTGTCCGGCAGGAAGCTGATGAGCGTCCGCGCGTAGTCCAGCGCGTCGTCCTCGTCTTCGGCGAGGTAGTGCGCGACACCGGAGCGGGTGTTGTGCGTGTACGCGCCGCCCAGCTCCTCCATGCCGACGTCCTCGCCCGTGACGGTCTTGATCACGTCGGGGCCGGTGACGAACATCTGGCTGGTCTTGTCGACCATGATGACGAAGTCGGTGAGGGCGGGGGAGTACACCGCGCCACCGGCGGCCGGGCCCATGATGATGGAGATCTGCGGGATGACGCCGGACGCTGCGGTGTTCAGACGGAAGATCTCGCCGTACTTGCCGAGAGCGACGACGCCCTCCTGGATGCGGGCGCCGCCGGAGTCCAGCATCCCGATGATCGGCATCCCGCCGCGCAGCGCGTACTCCATGACCTTGATGATCTTGTCGCCGGCGACCTCGCCGAGCGACCCGCCGAACGTGGAGAAGTCCTGTGCGTAGACGGCGACGGTGCGGCCGTGGATCGTGCCGACACCGGTGACGACCGAGTCGCCGAAGGGGCGGGACTTGTCCATGCCGAAGGCCGTGGTGCGGTGGCGCACGTACTCGTCGAACTCGACGAAGCTGCCGGGGTCCACGAGCATCGCGATGCGTTCGCGGGCGGTCAGCTTGCCTTTGGCGTGCTGCTTCTGCTGGGCGCTCTCCTCGGGGTGCACAACGGCTTCGCCGTAGCGCTCGCGGAGGTCGGCGATCTTTCCGGCGGTCGTGAAGAGGTCGGGCTGATCGGTCACCGTTCCACCCTAGCGAGCGGGATCGCCGCATCGTTGGAGGGTAAGCACAAGGGCTTGTCGTATCCGCTGTGGGTTCGGCTCATGACGTGGGCCCCGTGCGGCCCGCGTAGGGTGTGGGCATGCCGATCCCCGTCGATGGTTACCCTCTCTCCGCCGCGATCAGCCCTCGACTGCAGGTCGCCGTCTCGACGGGGTCGACCAACGCCGATCTCGTCGCCGCGGTCGCGGCCGATCCCGCGTCGTGGCCGCATCTGTCGGTGCTGCTCACGGACGACCAGCGCGCGGGACGCGGGCGGCTGGATCGCACCTGGACCGCGCCGCCCGGTACCGCGCTCGCCGTCTCGATCGTGGTCCGTGTCGCGGGAGTGCCGGCGGAATCGCGGGGGTGGATCCCGCTCATCGCGGGAGCCGCGATGACTCGCGCGGTGGCGGCGCAGATTCGCGCCACCGGACACACCGCGAAGCTGAAGTGGCCGAACGACGTGCTCCTGGACGGGGCGAAAGTGTGCGGCATCCTCGCGGAGGCCGTGCCCGGGCATCCGGACGCCGTGGTGATCGGCGCCGGAGTGAACACGCGGATGACCGCCGCCGACCTTCCCGTGACGACAGCGACCTCGTTCGCCGCCGTCGGACTCGAGGCCGACGAGGACAGGTTGCTGGCGGACTACCTGGGCGCGGTGGATGAGCAGCTCGCGGCTTTGACCGCATCGCATGGCGATGCCGCGGCCGCCGGGATCCTCGGCGAGATCGAGGCGCTGTGCAGCACCGTCGGGTCGAACGTACGGGTCTCGATGCCCGACGGGACGCTGCTGGAGGGCCGCGCGCAGCGCCTGGATCCGTCGGGTCGGCTCGTCGTGGTCTCGGGGAATGTCGAGACCACGGTCGCCGCGGGAGACGTTGTCCACGTCCGCTGACCGGGCCGTGGCGGCGTGGGGCGCGACACCGGACCTCGCCGCACAGCACAATAGGGGTGTGACTCAGCCGACGACGTACGGGGGACGGCCTCTGACGCCGGCGCCCGGCGCGCCGACGCCCGAGCTGCGCATCGCGCGCTTCCGCACCCACGCCCGTCGTCTGGCCTGGAGCGCGCTCGTGCTGGTCGCCGCGGCCGGGGCCACCGGCTACTTCTACGACAACCTGCCGGTCCCGTTCGAGAACTGGATGCTGTTGAGTGCCGCGGGCGTCGTGCTCGTGCTGCTCGTGGTGCTGCCGTTCGTCGCCTGGTGGGGGCACACGTTCACGATCACCACTCGCCGTGTCATCGAGCGGTCGGGGCTCTTCTCCACCCGGCGTCGTGAGCTCTCGCACGTGCGGGGGTACACGATCCAGGTGCGCCGCGGCATCGTGCAGCGGATGTGGGGCGCCGGAACGCTCACTCTGGCCAACGGCGTGGACCAGCCGTTGCGCCTGGCGAACATCCCCAGCGTCGGGCTCGTGCACGAGACGCTCGTCGATCAGGTCGAGGTCAACCAGATCCTCGCTCACCGCGACGCGCAGAGCTTTCCTCCCGCTCCGCCCCTGCCGACCGCCTGACCTCTCCGCCGGCGGCACGTGCACCGGTCGCGCGTGCGCGAGGATGGAGAGGTTGGAAGGAGCGCCCCATGGCATTGCGCGTCGGAGTCGTCGGAGGCGGGCAGCTGGCCCGCATGATGATCGCGCCCGCGGTCGAGCTCGGTATCGAGCTGCGGGTGCTCGCTGAAGAACCGGGGATGTCCGCATCCCTCGCCGCCACCGCGGTCGGTGATTATCGGGACGCTGCGACCGTACTGGCCTTCGCACGGGACGTCGACGTGATCACGTTCGACCACGAGCACGTGCCGCAGGACGTCCTCGCGGCGCTGGTGGACGCGGGTGTGGCCGTGCGGCCCGGTCCTGGAGCCCTCCGCTTCGCGCAGGACAAGCTGCTCATGCGCGCACGCCTGGCAGAGCTCGGGATGCCGCAGCCGGAGTGGGCGGCCGTGACCGACGCGACCGAGCTGCAGGAATTCATCGACGCGCACGGCGGACGCGCCGTCGTCAAGACCCCGCGGGGCGGCTACGACGGCAAGGGGGTGCGGGTCGTGGAGACCGGCGTCGAGGCCGACGACTGGTTCGCCGCGCTCGCCGAGGACACCCACGGCGGAGCCCTCCTGGCCGAGGAGCTCGTCGACTTCACGCGTGAGCTGGCCCAGCAGGTGGCCCGCCGCCCGTCCGGCGAGGTGCGCGCCTACCCGATCGTGGAGACCGTGCAGCGCGACGGCGTCTGCGCCGAGGTCATCGCCCCCGCACCGCATGCCGGAGACCGCCTCGCGGCGGTGACCGCGGAGCTCGGCATCGCGATCGCCGAGGGACTCGAGACGACCGGCATGCTCGCTGTCGAGCTGTTCCAGACCACCGACGAGCGGGTGCTGGTCAACGAACTCGCGATGCGTCCGCACAACAGCGGGCACTGGTCGCAGGATGGCGCGGTCACGGGTCAGTTCGAGCAGCACCTGCGCGCCGTGCTCGACCTGCCGCTCGGCGACACGTCGCCGCGGGCCGGGTGGTCGGTGATGGTGAACATCCTGGGCGGCCCCGCAGAGGGCGGACTCGACGAGCGCTTCGCCGCGGCCATGGCCGCGCACCCCGACGTCAAGGTCCACACCTACGGCAAGGCGCCGCGCCCCGGTCGCAAGGTCGGACACGTGAATGTCACGGGGGACGACCTCGACGAGATCGCGTACCAGGCCCGGGCCGCGGCATCCTTCTTTCAGGACTGACTCGGGTAGTGCCGCGCCGTTGCGGGGTTCTTCCAGGGTCTCGCCCTAGCCTTGTCAGGTGACTCCGCCGCTGCATTCTTCCGACGCGCCCGTAGTCGGCGTCGTCATGGGCTCCGACTCGGACTGGCGCGTCATGAGCGACGCCTCTCAGGTCCTGACCGATTTCGGCATCCCGCACGAAGTCGAGGTCGTCTCGGCCCATCGCACGCCCGACAAGCTGATGCGCTACGGCCGTGAGGCCAGAGCACGCGGACTCAAGGTCATCATCGCGGGCGCCGGGGGTGCCGCGCATCTGCCCGGCATGCTCGCCTCTGTGACCGCGCTGCCGGTGATCGGTGTGCCCGTGCCGCTGGCGACGTTGGACGGCATGGATTCGCTGCTGAGCATCGTGCAGATGCCCGGCGGCATCCCTGTCGCGACCGTGTCGATCGGCGGCGCGAAGAACGCCGGCCTGCTGGCCGCGCGCATCCTCGGCACGTCGGATTCCGACACCGCCGACCGCATCGAGGCATACGCACGCGACCTCGAGGCGCAGGTGGAGGAGAAGAACAGGCGCCTCAAGGAGTCACTGTGAGCGTCGCCAGCCCGCCGCGGCCGCGCGGCGATGCGCGTCCAGGACTCGGCGGTCGCGTCGTCGAGGAGCGGCCGTTGCGCAACCCCGACATCGCCTCGCCCGAGGTCATGACGCGACGCGGCTGGTGGCTCGTCGGCTTGAACTTCCTGCTGCCGGGTTCGGCGCAGGTGCTGGCCGGCAACAAGAAGCTCGGTCGCTTCGGACTCGGCGCCACGATCGTGATGTGGGTCCTGGTGATCCTCCTGATCCTGGCCGCGATGCTGTGGCAGCCGCTGGTGTTCACCCTCGCGACGAACTGGTTCGTGCTGCTCCTCGCGCAGGGGATCCTGCTCGCGTACGCCGTGCTGTGGGTCGTGCTGACGTTCGACACGCTCCGGCTCGTCCGCCTCGTCAAGATCAAGCCGTTCGCGCGTATCGGGGTGGCGATCACCGCCGTCGTGCTGATGGTCCTCGCGGGCGGCGGAGCCGTTTACGCCTCGCAGATCGCCGGTACTACACGTGACACGCTCGGTGCGATCTTCGGCGCGAGCGCTCCGGCCGTGGATCCGTCCGACGGCTACTACAACATCCTCCTGCTGGGTGCAGACAGCGGCGAGGGCCGCGACTCGATGCGCTTCGACAGCATCTCGGTGGTGTCCGTCAACGCCGAGACCGGCGCGACGACGATCACCGGCATCCCTCGCGACATGCCCAACTTCCCGTTCTCCGCGGGACCGATGCAGGACAAGTACCCCGACGGCCACTCCGGCCATGCCGATTCGAACTGCGGCTGGGGCAGCGGGATCAACCAGCTTCGCACCGAGGTCGAGGTCTGCCAGGACGGCACAGTCCTGTACCCCGACGCCGAGGCGAACGGGTCCGAACCCGCGATCGAGGCGACCAAGGATGCCGCGGAGGGGATTCTCGGCATCGAGATCCCGTACTACGTCTTCGTCGACATGCACGGCTTCGCCTCCCTCGTCGACGCCCTCGGTGGCGTCGAGGTCACCGTGACGGAGCGCCTGCCCAAGGGCGGCGGACCGGCGTACCCGAGCCAGTCCCCGGACGAGTGGGCGATCGGCTGGATCGAGGTGGGTCCGCAGCATATGGACGGCGACACCGCGCAGTGGTACGCACGCTCGCGCTACACGACCTCGGACTTCGACCGGATGAAGCGCCAGCGCATCCTGCAGCAGGCGATCCTCGCGCAGTTCACGCCGCAGGTCGTCCTGACCCGGTTCCAGGATGTCGCGGCCGCCGGTCAGGACCTGATCAAGACCGATCTGCCGCAGTCGCTGCTGCCCTTCCTGGCTGAGCTGGCGCTGAAGGCGAAGGATCAGCCGGTCACCGCGATCGAGCTCACCCCTGACGGCGGAATCGACGAGTACCAGCCCGACTTCGAGTACATCCATCAGCTCGTCCAGCAGACGCTTCACCCGCCGACGCCGACCCCGACACCGGGGAGCTGAGCGATGACAGCGACACTGCGGGTCGTGCTCGACCAGGTCGCGAATCCGGTCGAGCTCATGCTGGCGGACGCTTCGCGCGAGCTGACGCTTGCTCTGATCGCGACGGCTCCGCGCGGATGCGAGGTGGAGGCGATCGTCCCTTCGCTGCCCGCGGCTCAGCGCGACGCGGTCGCGGAAGGGATGCCGGGTCTCGCCGACGTGCGATGGGCGCCGCTGGCCCGCCGCGAGTTGGCGACGGCGTTCCAGCTCGGCGTGGCCACGGGTATCGGCGGGGGCATGATCCACTCGCCGACCCTGTTCGCGCCCCTCGTACGGCACGACCGGGTGCACGACAACGACCAGACCGTGGTCACGATCTGGGATCTGAAGCCGTGGGAAACGCCCGACGAGCTGCCGCGCGCCGTTGTCGCGTGGCACCGCGCGATGCTCAAGCGCGCCGTGAAGCACGCCGACGCGATCGTCGTGCCGACGCATTCCATGGCCGACCGCCTGAGTGAGCTCGCCAAGGTGGGAGACCGTTTGCGGATCATCGCCGGCGCTGCGCCCACTGGTTTCGGCGTCCCCACCGACGAAGTCGGTCGCCGTCGTGAGCTCGGTCTTCCCGAGGGCTTCGTGCTGCTCTCCGGCGGGGCTGCGGCATCCGATGCGCTCGCCACCGGGTTCGGCGCCATCTCGGCCGCAGGGCTCGATACGCCGATTGTGGTCATCGACGCGCCCGAGGGTGAGGAACCGGCGATCGTCGAGCTGGCCTCGGCCGCCGGCATCCCGGAGCGCCTTGTACACGTTCGCGGTTCGCTGTCATCCGCGGACCGCGGTGCGCTGCTCGGGGCCACGGTCGCGTTCGTCGCGCCGTCACGTCGCACGGCGTTCCCCTGGCGCGTCGTCGAGGCGCTCGCGGTGGGGGTCCCGGTGATCGCCGCCGACTCCTCCGTGCACGCGGATGTCGTGCTCGACGGGGGAGTGCGCGCCGGTGGGCGCGGTGACACGGATGCCGGTGAGGATGCCGCAATGCTGGGTGAAGGGCTGAAGCGGGTGCTCGACTCCGCCGCAGCCGTCGAGAAAGCCTCCGTGCTGTCTGCGGACCGCGGGCGGGCGTTCTCCTGGCGTGAAGCCGCCGAGAGGGTCTGGCAGCTCCACGCGGAACTATAGGCGTCCTGCGAATCCTCTGATTTCGGCGTGTCGTTCGCGGTGAGCCTCCTGTGATTCGCCTGCCACTTCAGTCACACTGGTTTCATGATGGCCGCACGGAAGACGAACGCGCGCGCGTCCTGGACGATGGCCACACGTGTGTGGATCGCTGTGCTGGCCGTGCTGATCGGTGGACTCACCGCCACGACCGCCAGCGCGGCGGTGGAGCCCGATACGCAGGTCGTTGCGACCGACGGCGCACAGGCCTCGACCGGTGGCGCGTCCGCAGTCGGAGGCCCGGTCAAGACCGCTGACCTCTCGCAGTTCGATCCCGGGATGATCATCAGCGATGCGGTGTTCTTCGACAGCGGCACCATGACCGAAGCCCAGATCCAGGCCTTCCTCGAGGCCAAGGTCCCGAGGTGCGACTCAGGGTACGTCTGTTTGAAGGACTGGTACGACACCTCACGAGTGACGGGTGCAGATGCCATGTGTGGCGCGTACTCCGGCGGAATGCGCGAGCGCGCGTCGGCGATCATCTACAAGGTGGCCAAGGCGTGCGGGATCAACCCGCAGGTCATTCTGGTGATGCTGGAGAAGGAACAAGGGCTCGTGCGCCACGTGTGGCCGAGCGACTGGCGTTACACGATCGCGATGGGTCAGGGATGCCCCGACACTGCCGCGTGCGACACCCGCTACTACGGCTTCTTCAACCAGGTCTACGGGGCGGCCTGGCAGCTCAAGCGCTACGCGAACCCGGCCGGCACGAGTCAGTACTTCACCTGGTATGCGCCGGGCAAGACCTGGAATGTGCGGTACCACCCGGAGATCAGCTGCGGCTCCTCGCCGGTGCGCATCCAGAACCAGGCGACGGCGAACCTCTACTACTACACGCCCTATCAGCCGAACGCCGCGTCGATCCGAGCGGGATACGGCGAGGGCGACGGATGCTCAAGTTACGGCAACCGCAATTTCTTCCAGTACTTCAATGACTGGTTCGGGTCGACGGTCGGCCAGGTCGGTCTGCCCTTCGGCAACATCGAGCTCGTCGAAGCGCGGCCGGGAGAGTTCGTCGTCTCGGGCTGGGCAATCGACCCCGATTCGAGCGAGCCGATCTCAGTCCACGTGTATGCAGGTTCCAACAGCATCGCTGTGGCTGCAAACGTTGAGCGCCCCGATGTCGCCGGCGCCTATCCCGGTCTGGGGAGCAAACACGGATTCACCGCGCGAGTTCCCGCGATCGGCGAGGGACTGACGAATGTGTGCGTGTACGCGATAAATGTCGGACGAGGCGCGAATGTGCTCATGGGTTGCGTGACTCGCTTTGCCATGAGCGGCTCTCCGGTCGGAGAATTGGGATCCGTGACGGCCACAGACGGGACGGTCAACGTCGTCGGGTGGGCAATCGATCCAGACACGGCCGAACCGATCGACGTGCACATCTACGTCGACTCATTCAGCGTCGCGATGAAATCGGATGTAGCGCGCACGGATCTTCCCTCGGCGTATGCCGCCTATGGAACCAAGCACGGGTTCTCGGGCACGATCAAAGCCTCTCCTGGGGTTCATAGAGTGTGTGCGTATGGCATCAACGTCGGTCCAGGCGGTCATATCGAACTTGGCTGTAAATCGGTGACCGTGCCCGGAACTGTGGATCTCGGCCGCCCGCCGATTGGCGTCTTCGAGGGGCTTTCGGTGTCGGGGAACAACGCGGTCGCGAGCGGTTGGGCGATCGATCCCGACACCACCAGCCCCATCGCCGTACATATCTACATCGGCTCCGTCGGCGCCGCGTTCACGGCTGACAAGATCCGGACCGATGTAGGGAATGCCTACCCCGCGTCTGGGGCGAACCATGGTTTCGGGGAGCAGCTCACGTTGCCAGATGGCCAGTCCGATGTATGCGTATATGCCATCAACAACGGAGTAGGCGGACACACTCTTCTCGGCTGCCGAAGCGTGATGGTGGGGATGTCGGACCTGGGACGGGCTCCGATCGGAGGCTTCGAAGGCCTGACTGTCACAGGAAGCACCGCGATCGCCTCCGGTTGGGCATTGGATCCTGACACCACGAAGTCGATCAAGATTCATCTCTACGTCGGGTCCAGAAGCGCCGAGTACACGGCGGACAAGCCTCGCCCGGATGTTGAGCGTGCCTACCCTGGGTACGGCCCCAACCACGGATTCGGCGAGCAGTTGACGCTACCGCCGGGTCGTTCCGAAGTGTGCGCCTACGCGATTAACGCCGGTCCGGGCGGCCATGCGTTCCTTGGCTGCCGTACCGCGAATGTCGCGTCCACGGTCGTTGATCGGGGTCGTGCGCCCTTCGGAACGCTTGAAGCGGTGGTTCCCAGTTCAGGCGGTGCCACAATCTCAGGCTGGGCCCTCGACCCGGATACCAGTGATCCGATCCAGATTCATATCTATGTGGACGATGTGAGCGCCGCGTACTCAGCAAATAAGGTTCGCGAAGACGTCGGTGCCGTCTATGGACTTGGGAACACACACGGCTTCGGTGAGACCTTGCCGATGTCGCCTGGCAATCACCGTGTGTGCGTGTACGCGATCAACAACGGAGCCGGAGGCAACGCTTTCATTGCCTGCCGCGACGTCACAGTGCCCTAATCAAGCGTTGAGGTAGCGGCGGAGGCTTTCTTCGACGTCAGCAGGATCGAACCCAGTAGAAATGATCTTCGCAAGTTCCAGGACACTGTTGCGTGGCCGAGGAGACACCGGTCCCGTGACCGACGCGAAGTACGCGTCGGTCGTGACGTCGGTGACGCGGGTAGCATCGTGGCCGGTGAGCGCGAAGACCCGACGTGCGACGTCCGCCCAGCTCGTGGGCTGGCCACTGCCTGTCAGGTTGTAGGTGCCGAACGGTGCGCGGGCGTCCAGCAGATGGCGGATGCCCCGTGCCAGGTCGTTCGTGAAGGTCAGCCGGCCGACCTGGTCGCCGACGACCTTCGGATCGATGCCGCGTTCGGCGAGCGAGGCCATCGTCCGGACAAAGTTCTTGCCTTCACCGATCACCCAGGATGTGCGCACGACATAGTGGCGCGGGACAGTCGCCACGACGGCATCGCCCGCAGCCTTCGTCTGGCCGTAGACGCCGAGCGGTGCGAAGGGCGCGTCCTCGGCGTACGCGCCTTCGGCGCTTCCGTCGAAGACATAGTCGCTCGAGATGTGGACCAGTGTGATGCCGTTCTCCGCGGCGACGGCCGCGAGCGCGGCGATCCCCCTCGCGTTCGCGGCCCACGCCGCACTGCGTCCGTCGGCGGTCTCCGCAAGGTCGACGGCGGTATAGGCGGCGGCGTTGACGATCGTGGCGTAGTCGCGCCACCGCCGGGCCGACGCCAGCCCCGCTCCCGTGACGTCGAGTTCGGCACGGGAGGCGTACTCGATATGCTCCGCCTCCCCGAACTCCTCGCGCAGTGCGAGCCCGAGCTGGCCGCCGGCGCCCAGGACGAGGATCTTCTTCGGCGGGATCGGTGCGACATCCGCCAGCCGCGGGTGGGCGAGGTCCTTGGGGGAGATCTCGACCTCGCTGAGGGGGATCGGCCACTCGATCGCCGCGGTCTCGTCGGCTAGGTTCAGGAACGAGTACGCGGCGTCCGGCGACCAATGGTCGTTGACGAGGTACGTGTACGCGGTGTCGGCCTCGAGCGTCTGGTACGAGTTACCCACGCCGCGCGGAACGAAGATCGCGCGAGAGGGGTCGAGCTCGGTGGTGAAGACGGCGCCGAAGGTCGGGCCCTCGCGCAGGTCGACCCATGCACCGAAGATGCGTCCCGTTGCCACCGAGACCCACTTGTCCCAAGGCTCGGCATGGATGCCCCGTGTCGTGCCGATCGCGTCGTTGAACGAGATGTTGTTCTGGACCGGCCCGAAGTCGGGGAGGCCGAGGGCCGTCATCTTCTCGCGCTGCCAGTTCTCCTTGAACCAGCCGCGCGAGTCCCCGTGCACGGGGAGCTCGAAGACGACCATGCCGGGGATCGGCGTCTCGACGATGGCGAGCGGCTTGCCGAACTCCGCCATCACTGGCCCTTGGACGCGTAGAACGCCTCGACGCCGTCCTTCGCCGGCGCCCACCACGACTCGTGGTCGCGGTACCACTGGATCGTCGCGGCCAGGCCCGCCTCGAAGTCGCCGTACGAGGGGGTCCAGCCCAGTTCGGTGCGCAGCTTCGTCGAGTCGATCGCATAGCGCAGGTCGTGTCCGGCGCGGTCGGTGACGTGATCGTAGGCGTCGCGAGGCTGACCCATCAGCTCGAGGATGAGTTCGACGACGTCCTTGTTGTTCTTCTCGCCGTCGGCGCCGATCAGGTAGGTCTCGCCGATCTCGCCCTTGTCGAGGATCGTCAGCACTGCGGAGGAATGATCGTCGGCGTGGATCCAGTCGCGGACGTTCTCGCCCTTGCCATAGAGCTTGGGGCGGATGTCACGGACGACGTTCGTGATCTGGCGCGGAATGAACTTCTCCACGTGCTGGTACGGGCCGTAGTTGTTCGAACAGTTGGAGATGGTGGCCTGCACACCGAACGACCGCACCCAGGCGCGCACGAGCAGGTCGGACCCTGCCTTGGTCGACGAGTAGGGCGAGGAGGGGTTGTACGGCGTGGACTCGGTGAATCTGGCGGGATCGTCGAGCTCGAGGTCGCCGTAGACCTCGTCGGTCGAGATGTGATGGAACCGCGTCCCATGGCGGCGGGCGGCTTCCAGCAGTGTGTAGGTGCCGATGATGTTCGTATCCAGGAACGGACGCGGGTTGTCCAACGAGTTGTCGTTGTGGGACTCCGCGGCGTAGTGCACGACGGCATCCGCTTCGGAGAAAAGTGTGTCCACCAGCGCCGCATCCGTGATGTCGCCCTCCACGAACCGCACGCGATCGGCGGGCAGGTCAGCCAGGGACGCACGGTTTCCCGCGTATGTCAGGGCATCGAGGACAGTGACGTGGCGGTCGGTGTGCTCCACGAGGTGGTGGACGAAGTTCGATCCGATGAAGCCTGCGCCACCGGTCACGAGGATTCTCTGCATCCCTCGAGGATACCGTCGAGGCTCGGCGCGCCGAGTCCCGACGTTTGGTGCCGGGGTCGCAATCGGGGACACTGGTGGGTATGCGTGGCATCATTCTGGCCGGCGGCACCGGGTCGCGGCTCCACCCCATCACCCTGGGGATTTCTAAGCAACTGGTCCCGGTGTACGACAAGCCGATGATCTACTACCCGCTTTCGACGCTCATCCTGGCGGGGATCCAAGACATCCTGATCATCACGACGCCTCAGGATGCGGACCAGTTCCAGCGTCTGCTGGGCGATGGGTCGCAGTTCGGCGTGTCGATCACGTACGTGAGCCAGCCGTCTCCGGACGGTCTTGCACAGGCGTTCATCCTCGGCGAGGATCACATCGGCTCAGACACCGTCGCGCTCGTTCTGGGCGACAACATCTTCTACGGACAGGGCATGGGCACACGCCTCCGCCAGTACAACGATCTGACCGGCGGTGTCGTGTTCGGCTACTGGGTCGATGACGCTGCGGCGTACGGCGTCGTCGAATTCGACGCCCAGGGACGAGTGGTCTCCCTCGAGGAGAAGCCCGTTGTGCCGAAGAGCAACTATGCGGTGCCAGGACTGTACTTCTACGACAACGACGTCGTGGAGATCGCGAAGGGGCTCGAGCCCTCCCCGCGAGGCGAGCTCGAGATCACCGACGTCAACAAGGCGTACCTCCAGCGAGGCGATCTGAAGGTGGAGCTCCTGCCGCGTGGCACTGCGTGGCTGGACACGGGCACGTTCGACTCCCTGAGCGAGGCGACGGACTTCATCCGGACGGTCGAGAAGCGCCAGGGGCTCTCGATCGGCTGCCCCGAAGAGGTCGCATGGCGGATGGGGTTCCTGAGCGACGACGAGTTGCGACAGCGCGCCGAACCGCTGGTCAAGAGCGGGTATGGCGCCTATCTCCTCAAGGCGCTCGCACAGGGTGCGCCCGGCCGCGCCGTCTAGGATCGACGCGGTCGCACCACGCCTGAAGCAGCACTCTGCATCCGGCTGGTGCGACACGAATGTGGAGAGTCATGACAGAAGCTGAACCGGCGCGCCCGATCGCGGCTCCCTCGGTGTTCCCGGAAGAGGGGAAACGCCTGGTCATCTACGTCGTGTACGACCAGCGGGGCGACGTCGACGACTTCATCCCGTTCGCGCTGGAGGGCCTGCGCGCCCACGCTTCCAAAATCCTCGTGATGGTGAACGGATCGCTCAGTGCGGCCGGCCGGGCGAAGCTCGCCCCGGTGTCGGACGAGATCATCGTCCGCGACAACATCGGCTTCGATATCTGGGCTCACAAGGAAGCCCTCGACCACGTCGGCAGCGGCATCGCCGAGTTCGACGAAGTCGTGATGACGAATGACACCTGGTTCGGGCCGGTGCGTCCGTTCGGTCCGGTGCTCGATCGTATGGGGGATCGATCGGTGCACTTCTGGGGCATGACCGATCACGCTCGTGAAGACCCGAACCCGTTCACTCAGAAGGGTGTGCTGCCGTACCACCTGCAGTCGTTCTGGATCGCTGTCAGGCGAGCGATGTTCCTGTCGCCGGAATGGGCGCGGTATTGGCGGGAGCTCCCCGCGATGCCGTCGTATTTCGACGCCGTTCTCAAGCATGAAGCGGTCTTCACGGAGCGTTTCGGCGACGCCGGGTACGTGCATGATGTCGCGTATCGTTCCGCCGACTATCCGACCGATCACCCCGCGCTGTTCAACCCGGACCTGCTGCTCGCTGACGGGTGCCCCGTCCTGAAGCGTCGTCCCTTCTTCCACTACCCGCCGTTCTTGGACCGCCATGCCGTCATCGGTCGACAGATCCTCGCCGAGGTCGGTGACTACGGCTACCCCCTGGCGCTGATCTGGCAGAACCTCGCTCGCAACGTCAAGCCGAAGGTGCTCAACACCGACGCGGGCATGCTCGAAGTGCTCCCTGACGTCGATGTGTCCTACGACCCGACGCGTCCGATGCGTGTCGCCGCGGTCGTCCACGTCCGCGGGAGCGACGAGCTCGGCGACGTCTTCGACCGTCTCGCGGCGTTGCCTGTGGCGTTCGATCTGATCGTCACCACGTCGGCTCCTGATCGACTCGAGTCGCTCCAGGCGACGATCGACGCGTTACAGGGGCAGGCGGTGCGCCGAGATGTCAGGCTCGTTCCGTCACGCCGCGGTCGCGACATGAGCGCCTTTTTCGTGGGCTCTCGCGATGTCCTGGAGGATGACGCCTACGACCTCGTCGTCAAGGTCCACACTCGGGTACCCAAGAAGCGCGGCGTGAACACGGCACGCTACTTCCGCCGCTACGAGGTCGAGAACCTGCTGAGCAGCCCCGGGTACTTCGCGAACGTGCTGGGACTTTTCCAGCGCGAGTCCGGACTGGGGGTCGTCTTCCCGCCGATGCTGCACCTCGGCTATGCGACCCCGGGTCGCGCGTGGCTGCTGTATCGCGAACGGGCCGTCGAACTGTGCGCTGAGCTCGGAATCCGGGTCCCGCTCGACGGGGTTTCCCCCCTGGCCCCCCTCGGTGGGATGTGGATCGCGCGTCCGTCCGCGATGCGGCTTCTCAGAGATGCGAACTGGGGCTTCTCCGACTATTCGGCTTCGCCGCGCGCGAAGGGGTCGGACCTCGGCCGGCTCCAGGAGCGCCTCATTCCTCTCGCTGCCGGCGAGCTCGGGTTCCATTCCCGAACGATCATGAATGCGGAACACGCAGGCATCAGTCACGGTTCGCTCGAGTACAAGATCGACCAGCTGTCCGCGACCACCCCTGGGTACCCTGTGGATCAGATCCAGTTCCTTCACCGTGCCGGGTGGGCCGGGCACGGCGGCATCATCGCTCTCACGCGGATGTACATCAATCTCAACCACCCGCGGCTTGCCGAGGCGGTGCGCCCAGTCACGAGGCCGCTCGGCGGCATCGCGCGACGGGGGATCTTCGCGATGCGAGCGATCAAGAGCAGATTGCGTGGCGGTTCGACGGCAGATGGGACGGGCGCATGACGGCGACAATGGCGACGCCTGAGCGCGTCGCGGAAGTGTTCCCGGTCGGCGGCAGCCGATTGATCATCTACGTCGTCTACGACAGGCGGGGCGGCGTCGAGGACTACGTTCCCCACGCGCTCGCCGCGCTGCGGGATCATGCGACTCGCATGCTCGTCGTGATCAATGGGTCATTGTCGGACGAGGGACGGGCCAAGCTCGAACCCGTCGCCGACGAGATCCTCGTGCGCGAGAACGTCGGATTCGATATCTGGGCGCACAAGGACGCACTCGAGCATGTCGGTACCGCAATCGCCGAGTACGACGAGGTCCTCCTCACCAACGACAGCTGGTTCGGTCCTGTGCGGCCGTTCGGCCCGGTGTTCGATCGCATGGATGCGCGTGCTGCCCACTTCTGGGGCATGACCGATCACGGCAAAGAGGTGCCGAATCCCTTCACGAAGAAGGGCGAGCTCCCCGTTCATCTGCAGTCCTATTGGATCGCGGTGCGACGCGAGATGCTCCAGTCGGAGGAGTGGGCGCGCTACTGGCGCGAACTGCCGCCGATGGCGGAGCACTTCGACGGTGTGCTGCTGCACGAAGCTGTTTTCACAGCACACTTCGATTCCCTCGGATTCACCCAAGACGTCGCCTTCAACCATCTCGACTACGACACGAAGAACCCATCGCTGTTGAATGCCGACGCGCTGCTGGACAACGGGTGCCCCGTGCTCAAACGTCGTCCGTTCTTCCAGTGGCCGCCCTATCTCGACCGTTTCGCGGTCATCGGCCGGTGGACGTTGGAGAAGGCGGCGTCATACGGCTATCCGGTGGAGCTCATCTGGCGGAACCTCGCCCGCAACGTCCCGCCGAGAGACCTGAACGCGGATGCGTGCATGCTCGAAGTGCTCCCGGAGATCGACGTGTCCTACGACCCGACCGAGCCCTTCCGCACGGTGGTCATCGCGCATATCTTCTATGAGGAGATGACCGGCGAGATACTCGACCGCGCGGACACGCTACCGGGTGCCTACGACCTCGTCGTGACGACGCCGGACGCGACGAGGGCTGCGGCGATCCAGGCGGCCATCGACGCGCGAGGAACGACGCGCGGGAGCGTCGACGTGCGGGTCCTCGCATCGAACGACGGCCGCGACCAGAGCGCCTTCCTGATCGGATGCCGCGACGTGCTGCTCAGCGGCGCGTACGACCTCGTCGTGAAGATCCACTCCAAGAAGACGGTCCAGGACGGGTACAACATCGGCCGCCACTTCAAGGCGCAGCAGTTCGAGAACCTCCTGAGTAGCCCCGGGTACACCGCGAACCTGATCGCGCTGTTCCAGAAGGAGCCGGGCCTCGGACTGGTGTTCCCACCGACGATCCACATCGGATACCCGACCATGGGCCGGGGATGGTGGTCGAACAAGCCGGGATTCGAGAAGCTCGCGGCCGAATTCGGGATCCAGGTGCCGCTGGACGAGATCTCACCACTGGCGCCGTACGGTTCGATGTTCGTCGCGCGGCCAGAGGCATTGCGCGTCCTCGTCGAGCAGGACTGGACCTACGATAAGTTCGGTGGCGCGGAAGCCTACCGCGACGGCGGGCTCGCGCACATCCTGGAGCGGATGCCCTGCTACGCGGCGGGCGAGCTCGGTTACCACAGCCGGACGGTGTCGAACTTCGAGTACATGTCGATCAGCCATACGACGTTCGAGTTCAACTTCGACGAGATGTCGGCCACGATCCCCGGCTACACCTACGAGCAGATCGAGTTCCTGAAGCTCGCGGGCTACGTCGGGCACGGGCGCGCTCGTGACTTCGCCCGCATCTACATGCGGTTGTGGCATCCGGGTACCGGCGCGAAGGTCGGTCGGGCGCTCGAGCCCGACCGGTGGCTCGGTCGATGGACACGCCGCCTCCGGCATCCCCGAGCCTCAGCGCGGAACCTGCTGCGGCGGAACTCGAAATGATGGCCGGTCCAGAACCCCTGACTGGGACGGATATAGTGCCTTGGTTGGGCATAGACGCGAGTAGGACCCTTGGAAACTTCTGAACGATATCAACGGCTCGCTGCGGAGCCGTTCCTCACCGTCGACGCACGCGGGATGCACCCGGCAGGCCGGGGGGGAAAGATCCGCGAGATCCTGTCCCGCCGCGAGCTGCTCAAGCTCCTGGTCCGACGCGACCTGCAGGCGCGCTACCGCGACAGCTTCCTCGGTTTCCTGTGGACGGTGATCCGGCCGATCATCCAGTTCCTGATGTACTTCATCGTGCTGGGGCAGTTCCTGCGCGCCGCGGAAGGCATCGACCAGTTCGCGATCTACCTCTTCTCGGGGCTCACCCTATTCACCTTCTTCAGTGACATGGTGTTCGGCTCGACCGGCTCCATCATCGGCAATGCCGGGCTGGTGAAGAAGATCTACCTTCCGCGGGAGATCTTCCCGCTCGCTTCGATCGGCGCGGCGAGCTTCATGTTCCTGGTGCAGCTGGTCGTGCTCGTCGTCGCCGCCGTCGCGTTCCAGGCGCTGCCGGAACCGGTGATGATGCTCTGGTTCTTCCCGTCGATGTTTCTGATCCTGGTATACGGGATCGGGATCGGCCTGCTGCTGGCGGCGTTGAACGTCTACCTTCGCGACATCCAGTACCTCACCGAAGTGGTCATGATGCTGGCGATGTGGGCATCTCCGATCGTCTACTCCTGGCAGATGGTGTCGGACGCCGTCGCACGGTTGGGCCTGCCCTCGTGGGTGCTCGAGATCTATGCCGCGAACCCCGTGACGCTCGCGGTCCTCGGTTTCCACCGCGCGTTCTGGGGGCCGGGCACGCCCGCGGACTACCCCCCGGACCTCGGGATGCGAATGCTGGTCGCGGGCATCATCGGCGTTGTCCTCCTCTTCATCTCCCACCGGGTGTTCACTCGCCTGCAGGGCAACTTCGCGCAGGAGCTCTGATGGACACCTCCATGTCACAGCCTCGCCCCGACATCGTTCGCCTGAACGGCGTGACCAAGCACTTCATCGTGCGCAAGGACAACAGCCTGAAGGACCGCATCGTCCACCTGGGCCAGCTCGGCCGGGCACACCGCGCCGACTTTGTGGCTGTCGACGATGTGACGCTCACCATCGAAGCAGGCACGACGGTAGGCCTCCTGGGCGCCAACGGCTCCGGCAAGAGCACCCTGCTGAAGCTGATCGGCGGCATCGTGTCACCCACGACGGGGACGGTTCACACCCGCGGGAGAATGGCCGCTCTGCTCGAGCTCGGTGCCGGGTTCCACCCCGACCTGAGCGGTCGCGAGAACGTCTACCTCAACGCGTCCATCCTCGGACTGACCCGAGCGCAGATCGACAGCCAGTTCGACTCGATCGTCGCATTCAGCGGCATCGGCGACTTCATCGACACCGCGGTCAAGTTCTACTCCTCGGGCATGTACGTGCGGCTGGCATTCGCCGTCGCCGTGCACACGGATCCCGACATTCTCCTGGTCGATGAGGTACTCGCCGTCGGCGACGAAGCCTTCCAGCGCAAGTGCATGGAGCGGATCGAGCAGTTCCGCGAAGAAGGCCGCACGATCATCCTCGTCAGTCACTCTGCCCAGCAGGTCGCCGAACTCTGCGACCGCGGGATCGTGCTCAGCGATGGGCGCATCGTCTACGACGGCGACACCAACGAAGCGATCGGCGCACTACGCGACGTCCTGGACGGACGACGGGCCGGTGAAGCGGAGTCAACGGACACCACCCGCCCGATTCAGGTGAAGAAGATCGAGATCCTGGATGGCGACGGTCACGAGACTCGCGCCATCGAGGAAGGCGATCCCCTGACGATTCGCGTACACGTGGACTCCCTGCGCCCGATCGAACGGTGGGAAGTCGGATTCAGCGTCGACACTCCGCTCGGGCACATGGTCCTCGCTTCGAACACCGAGGCGCTCAACGTCACCCTCGCGCCCATCACAGGGCCGACGCACGTGGATCTTCGCATCGAGCACGTGTACTTCGGCCCCGGCCAGTACTACATCAACGCGAATGCCGCCGGAGTGAGCGAGCCGAGCAGCCACGGTCTCATGCAAGGAGCGATGCTGACCGTTCGCACGGACAACACGACCTTCGGCACGGTCGCCGCGTCCGTCTCCGTCATCGAAGCGACCGATGGCTGAGCAGGATCACGGCGGACGGACGGCAGGGGTGGTGCTCGTCTATCAGCCGCCCGAGGGCGTCATTGAGAACGTCGATCTGCTCCTGGCACAGGTGCCGTGGGTCTTCGTGGTCAACAACTCGCCGAGCCACTCGGCGGAGATTATCGACGGTCTTCGGGCGCGCCCCCGGGTGACCGTCCTCGACCAGGACGGCAACGTGGGTGTCGCCGCCGGATTCAACGCCGGCATGCGCGCGGCGCTGACCGACGGCTTCGACTTCGTGTGGATCTTCGATCAGGACAGCACTGTGACCGAGGGGATGCTCCCCGCGCTGTTGCGCGCGCAGTCGCGTACGGACCTTCGTGCAGGCATCGTCGGACCGGCGCTGCGGGCGGCTGAGACGGGCAACGTCTACGATGCGGATCGCGGACAGGGGAGTGCGCCCATCGACGCTCTCATCTCTTCGGGTGCGCTTTTCTCGCGAGAACTCCTCGAGGAGATCGGGCTGCACGACGAGGGTCTCTTCATCGACTACGTCGACCACGACATCAGCCTGCGGGCGAGTCGGGCGGGGTATACGAATCTGAAGGTCTACGACACGCTGCTCGATCACCGATTCGGGGACTCCGTGCCTGCTTCGTTCTTCGGACGTCGGGTGTACCTGTCGAACTACTCGCCGCTTCGTCAGTACTACATGTCGCGCAACCGTGTCATCGTCGCGCGTCGTTTCGGAATGGGTCGATGGTTCCGCGACGACGTCCGCTACGGGATCAAAGCCTGGATCAAGGTGATCTTCTGCGAGAAGGATCGTCCCACGAAGATCCGCGCCTTCTTCCGCGGGCTGCGTGACGGGTTCCGCTACCGCGACATCTGACTCACACTTCACGAGTAACCCGTCCGCGGCGAGGCTCAGGGAGCATTCAGAACCGCTCGGATAGGATGAACAGCCCGCCGGCACGCCTACCATCGATCAGTCAGAAGCCATGAGAATCGCTGTCGTCAACAACTTCTTCCCGCCCCGCCCCGGTGGATCAGCGCACCTCTCGGACAACCTCGCAAAGCACTATGCCGCGCGGGGCCACGAGGTCCTCGTGATGACCGCGACCTACGACGACGCCCCGATGCGCGAGGAGCGCGACGGCATCACAATCGTGCGTATTCCCGCGTGGACGCTCCCGAAGACACGGTTCGCCGCCAACTTCGACATCGGCTTCACCATCTCCCCCCGCGCGAAGCGACGCGTTTTCGAGGTGCTCGATGACTTCGCACCCGACGTCGTCCATCAGCACGGTCAGTTCTTCGACTTGACCTGGCTCTCTGGATGGTGGGCGCGAAGCCGGTCCAAGCCCACGCTCCTGAGCATCCACACGCGTCTCGAGAGCCCGCTCAGCAAGTTCAACTCGTTCGTCTACGCGGCCGCCGACACGATCCTCGTCGCCCCGCTCATGCGTCTGCATCGCCCGCGGCTCGTGGTGATGGATCGGCTCATGGACCGCTACATCGACAAGCGGTACATTCGGGCAATTTCGGGCAAGGTCGCGATCCCCGTGGGCATCGATCCCGAGCGCATGCGCGGCGGGGACCCCTCCGCGCTCGCCGAGCGGCTGGGGACGGGCGATCGACCCCTCATCGTCTCGCTCGGGCATGTCATTCCGCAGCGCAACCGCATCGCGCTCGTGAAGGCCCTCCCCGCGATCCTGGAGCGGCACCCGGATGCCCTCGTCGTCGTCGTGGGCGGCATCTATCACGACGAGTTCCTTCACATTGCCGAACACCTCGGCGTACGCGAATCGATACTCGCTCTCGGCGCTCGCCCCTCGTCCGAGATCCCCGACCTGCTAGCAGGTGCGGCTCTCGAAGTCCACGAACTCGAAGGCCAGGGGTTCGGCACTGCGAGCCTCGAGGCGCTGGCGGCCGGCGTGCCGGTCGTCGCGGGCGTGCGTCCCGACAATTTCATTGAGGTCGCGCTCCGCGACGAGCTCGATCTGTTCATCGTCGCCGACCGCGGGGCAGGCGACGAGCGAGCGAGCATCGACGACCTTGCAGTCGTGGTCAACCACGTCCTCGACGATCCTCATGCGGCGCGTGAACGAGTCGAAGGCAACGCCACCCGTCTCATCGACGAGCACTTCACGATCCAGGCGGTAGGCGACAAGCACCTTGCGGTGCTCGAAGAGATGCGAGCGGTTCCGCTCAAGGTCTCATCGTGAGCGATGAGCTCATGTCGCAGCCGTCCCTCAGCAGTCGCGTGCGGGGAGCATGGTCGAGATGGGTGGAACCGAGACCGGACGGCCTTCCGAACCGGCGCGTCGTCGCGATCCCACTGGCGCTCCTTGCGGCGCTCTTCGTAGCGCTGGTCGCGCTGGGTGTCACTGGATCCTCCACGGGGATCATGCACTCCACCATCAGTGACAGCGGCGATCCCGATCTCCTTGCGGGACACCCGCAATCGACGCGGAGCGACGAATGGTACGTCCAGACGAGCTGGACGATCTCCCAAGTCGAACAGGGTCTGCCCATCCGCAACGACACCTTCCCCGGTGGGATGGATGCGACCGTCCAACATGACCTGCCGTCTTCGGACTGGTCCATGGCGTTCCGCCCGCACCTGATGGGTTTTCTTTTCCTCCCGCTCGACCAGGCGATGGCCGTCAAGTGGTGGTTTCCCGGGTTTGCGCTCGCGGCTGCCGTGTACCTCTTCGTCGTGGCACTTCTCCCGCGTCGCCCCATCTCCGCGGTCTTACTCGGTGCAGGCTTCTTCTTCGCGCCATTTTTCCAATGGTGGTATCTGTCCATCACGTTCTACCCGGCCGCGTGGACGTTCCTCGTCATGGCGACCATCGTCTGGTCCATCAAGTCCCGCGGGCGGTGGGGTCCGTGGGTGCTTGCAGCGCTCACCGCGTACATCACGATCGCGATGGGCACCGGCATCTACGTGCCCTTCATCGTGCCGGCTGTCCTCGTCGCCCTCGCGTTCGGTGTCGGGTATGTGCTGACACGCGATGCTGATGCAGAGTCCGTCGGTGCAAGATTGCGTCGGATGATCCCGCTCCTCGTCGGTGGCGCCGTGGGTGTCGGCGTCCTCATCGTGTGGGTGTTCACACGTTGGCAGACGATCGTGGGGTTCACGAGCACGGTCTATCCCGGAGAACGACTGCAGGGAGTGGGCCAGGCCACGCTCGCCGACTTCGACGCACTCTTCAGCGGTGTGCTGTCCGCGGGCCTGGAGCGCACGGGAGGGCGGCCCTTCGGGCAGAACAGCTCCGAAGCATCCACCTTCCTCCTCGTCGGGATCTTCATCTTCGCGACCCTCGTATGGCTGATCGTCGATCGGTTCCGCAGGCAGCGGCGCGGCGACTGGCTTTCGGTGGCGCTTCTGGCACTCGCCGGCATCATGTTCGCGTTCATGTTCGTTCCCGGGTGGGACGTGATCGCACATGCCCTTCTCCTTGATCGAGCCACCTACGGGCGGATGAGGCTCGGATGGGGACTCCTCAGCCTTGTGATCGTGATCGTCGTCGCAGTGCGGGCCGACGAGCGCGCTCGCGATGGGCTCCCACGGATCCCATGGTGGGTGGGCGCGATCGCGGCCGGAGCCGCGACACTTGTGGCCGTGCGCGTCACATGGCTCGCGCTGGACGCCTTCGGTGCTGACGCCATCATGGACCAGCTCGGTCCCGTCGCGCTCGCCGCCGCTGTTGTCGTCATCGTCCTCTTCGTCACCTGCGTCTATCTCCTCGGGCGAGGCGTCATCGTGTGGGGCTCCGCGCTTCTGTTGATCCTCTCGCTCGCTTCTGCGGGACTTGTCAATCCGGTCTACCGGGGAGTCCTCGATCTGCGGAAGACCGACATCGCCCAAGAGATAGAGCGCCTCAACGCCGACGATCCGGGCGCATGGGTGGGGATCTCCGCGACGCCGCTGCCGACGATGCTCCTGATCGAGACGGCTGTGCCGTCGTTCAACGGCTTCCAGAGCGCTCCATCACCGGAGATGTGGAGCGAGATCGACCCCGGCAACGAAGCGGTATGGGTCTGGAACCGTCTCGCCAACGTCACATGGGTCGCCGGTGACGGCGATCCCGAGCCGCGCAACCCTGCGCCCGATCAGATCCAACTCACGTTCGACTCGTGCGGCGACTTCGCTCAGGACAATGTGCAATGGGTCATGTCGGAGTCTTCCCTCGATCAGTCGTGCGTCACGCTTGTGTCGACCGTCACGAGCGGTCCCACCACGATGCACTTCTACTCCGTAGATCAGGAGTAGCGCTCGGAGGCAGGACTGGGCCGTCGGATAGCATGGACGAGCACGAATCACTCTGTCGTCGCGCCCCTCGGAAAGAAAGGCATTCGATGCCGCACACGGTAGCGCTCGGTGAGCCGACGGTAGGCCAAGCGGAGCTCGACGCGGTGAGCCGCGTGTTCGCATCCGGATGGCTGTCAGGAGCGGGCCCGACCTGCCGTGAATTCGAGGAGCGGTTCGCCGCGGTTGCCGGGACGCAGCACGCGCTGGCAACGAGCAATTGCGGGTCCGCCCTTCACCTCGGGCTTTCTGTACTCGGCGCGGGCGCCGGCGACGAGGTGATTGTCGGGGACTACACGTTCCCCGCGACCGGCCACTCGGTCATGTGGACGGGTGCAACTCCCGTCTTCGCCGACATCCGCCCCGACATCTGGACGGTCGATCCTGCCGCCGTCGAGGCCGCGATCACGCCGCGTACCGTCGGTATCCTCGCGGTCGATGTCTTCGGACAGTCCGCCGACTACGACGAGCTGCGTGCGATCGCCGACAAGCACGGTCTGTGGCTCATGGAGGACGCGGCATGTTCCGCCGGTGCGTCGTACCATGGCCGTCCCGCCGGCAGCCTGGCGGACATCGCCACCTTCAGTTTCCACGGTCGCAAGGGGATCACTGCGGGGGAGGGCGGCGCTCTGACGACCGACGACGCATCGTTGGCCGATCACGCACGCAAGCTCCACACCTACGGCATCGCTCCGGCGCTCTCGCGCGAAGGCAGCACGGACCTTCCCATTCCCTCCTTCGACGAAGCCGGCTACAACTACCGGATGTCGGACGTCGCTGCGGGCATCATGCTCGCGCAACTCGACCGTCTGGAGGGCCTGGTCGCCCGTCGCGGCGAGATCGCCGACGCGTATCATGAGCGGCTCGCGGCCCTCGAGGGTGTGCACGCACCCATCGCGCTCGACGATCGCGTCCACCCGTGGCAGTCGTACGTCGTGACGCTCGACCCGGACATCGACCGTGGGATCGTCGTGCAGCGATTGCGTGGCAATGGAGTGCAGTGCAACTTCGGCACGTACGCCTCGCACATTCAGCCGGTGTACGGCTTCGAAGGGGCTCTGCCGGTTTCGGCGGACCTCTTCCGACGCCACCTGGCAATCCCCATGCACGCCAACCTCGAGGAGCGCGATGTCGATCGCGTCGTCGAAGTTCTTACAGGCGCCGTCGCGGCAGCACGCTGACGCATTCACAAGAGAGAGATCATGACTGAAAAGAAGGTTTTCGTCGTCGGCGGAGCGGGTTTCATCGGCCTGCACGTGGTCGAACGGCTGCTCGATGAGGGATGGACCGTTCGCATCTTCGACAACATGGTGCGAGGCGACCGCGACCGTGCGAACGAGCTGGTCGCGACCGGACGCGTGGACGTGGTCGATCAGGACATCCGCAATGGTGCAGCCGTCCTTGCGGCGATGAAGGGCTATGACTACGTCATCAACCTCGCCGCCGACTCGATCAACAAGAGCGTCGCGGACCCCTTCTCCTCCTTCGACATCAACGTCGTCGGTACCCACAACGTCGTCGCATCCGCGGCATCACTCGGGGTCAAGCGCATCGTCCAGGCGTCCAGTGCCTCGGTATACGGCGACCCCGAGAAGCTGCCCATGCATGAGGACGACAAGCTCAATCCGCTGACGCCGTACTGCATCGGCAAGCGCACCGGCGAGGACATTCTCGCGTACTACCAGCGTCGTTCGGGCTTGTCCTGGATCGCGCTGCGCTTCTTCAACGTCTACGGCGAAGGACAGAAGACCACCGCGTACTACACGTCGGTCATCAACCACTTCGTCAACCGCCTCAAGCGCGGCGAGGCCCCCGTCATCGACGGTGAAGGCAAGCAGTCGATGGACTTCATCCATGTGACCGACATCGCACGTGCCGTGGTGCTCGCACTGACCTCGGAAACGGGGAACGTGCCGATCAACGTCGGAACCGGCATCGACACGACCGTCGAGCAGCTCGCCCGGATTCTGATCGCGGCTGTGGGCAGCGACGTCGAGCCGCAGTTCAACCCCCGCGACGTGCTGGTGTCACGCCGCGCCGCCGACATCGAGCGTGCGCAGCGTGTGCTGGGCTTCACCGCAGAGATCGATGTCAACGACGGCATGAGCCGACTGGTCCAGAACTCCTGAGACCATGACGGCCGGCTTCCCCGATAACCCATACAACGCGCATGCGTGGATCATCGGAGAGCCGGTCGTCGGGCCGGGCACCTGGATCGGGGCGTTCACGATCATCGATGCGTCAGGTGGCTTGGAGATCGGCGAAGGGTGCGACATCTCGTCGGGTGTGCACATCTACACACACTCGAGTGCGCGCCGTTGCGTGTCTGGACGACGCTTCCCCGAGGTCGAACGGCGCCCTGTGAAGATCGGCGATCGTGTCTTCATCGGCGCGAACGCCGTGATCAACATGGGAGTCACGATCGGCGACGAGTCCGTCGTCGGTGCGGGTGCTGTCGTCACTCGCGACGTCGCGCCGCGCACGATTGTCGGAGGCGTTCCGGCACGCCAGATCGGGCTCGTCGATCTGGACGAGCCCGGCGACCCCAAGTTCGTTTAAGCTCGGCTCTGCTCGAGACGACTCGTGGCGATGAGGGTCGAGATCACCTCGTGTGAGGGCAGGATCGACCGGCGCTCTTCCTCGGCATCTGCTTGGCCGGTCGCGAGGTCGACGAACCGATCGAACTGAGCAGCGAGCGGTTCGCGCGCGTTCGTGATCTCGGGGATTTCGATCGACGTCTGCTGGCGGTACCCGCGGCCATCGGCCTGCGCGGCATCTGCGAAGACGTGTCGGTAGACCGTCACGTTTCGACGCAGAAGATCGATCTCAATGAGTTTGTCGAGCTCGTGGACCGTCATCGTCCGGTCCTTCTTCTGCCCGATCCTGCTCGCAGACAGCTGGGCGACCTGACCATTCGAGAACGTCATGGTGGCCGAAGCGACGTCCTCCGCGCCCACCTGGGAATCGGGGTGGAAGTAGCCGAGCGCACCGCCTGTAGAGACAGGCACCGCGTCGAACATGTTGATCGCGAGGTCGACATCGTGGATCAGCAGATCCCACGCAACCCCCGTTTTGATGCGCGGGGCGTAGGGGGAGTGGCGCGTGGATGTGATGTGGATCGGTGACTCGACGATCTCCCGAGCAGTCACCACGGCGGGGTTGTACCGCTCGAGGAGGCCGCATACGAGGGGAACCCCGACCGATGCAGAGAGAGCGACGATCTCCCGGGACTTCTCGTAGTCGTTGACTACGGGCTTCTCGACGAGAAGTGGTACGCCCGCCTCGAGTACCTGCTTCGCGAGATCGTAGTGGGCCTCCGTCGAGGCCGCGACGATCACTGCGTCGATGCCTTCGAGATCCCCGAGTGACTGACTCCACGCCGCGTCGTAGCGGTCAGCGACCGACCGGCCAACGGGTTCGTATCCGTCGATCACCCGGGCGAGTTTCGCCCGGCCGGAACTGGAAACGACCCGTGCGTGGTAAGAACCCATGGTCCCGGCGCCGACGAGCGCGACGTTGATCACTCGGATGCTCCGAGAATCGAGCGTACGGATGCCACGATGTGCGTGATCTGACCCGGCGTGAGATGAGTGTGCACGGGGAGCGAGACGACCTCACGGGCGATGCGCTCGGCGACAGGCGTCGGTTCGATGATGACGTCGTCGCGATCGCGGTAGGCGTCGTAGTCGTAGACGAGGTGCGGGTAGTAGACACCGGCACCGACGCCGGCCTCGCCGAGCTTCGCGACGAACTCGTCGCGAGAGACGCCGGCATCCTCCGTGACGCGGACGGTGTACTGATGCCACACGTGCGAGCGCCCGGGCAGCTCGCGCGGAGTCACGAGCCCTGTGACGCCCGCGAGTCCGTCGCTGATCGCGGCGGCGTTGATCTGTCGCTGCTGCACCGTCGCGGGGTACCGTTCGATCTGGGGGATCGCGAGCGCCGCCTGGAGATCGGTCAGTCGATAGTTGTGCCCCTGCATGACATATTCGTAGCGCGCTCGCATACCCTGATTGCGCAGAATTCGCAGCCGCTCGGCGAGCTCGTCATCGTCCGTGGTGATGATGCCGCCCTCTCCGGTGGTGATGTTCTTGGTGGCGTAGAAGGAGAACGAGCCCAGGCCGAAGCTTCCGGCCTTCGCGGAGCCCTGGGAGCTGCCGTGGGCCTGCGCCGCATCCTCGAGGATGTGCAGTCCGCGGTCCTGTGCGATCACGGAGATGCGCTCCATGTCGGCGATCTGGCCGAAGAGGTGGACGGGCATCAGTACGCGCGTGCGGTCGCTCAACCTGGTCTCGATCGAGGCGGGATCGACGTTGAAGTCATCCTCCGAGATGTCGGCGAACCGCGCCGTCGCGCCGGCCTCGAGGATCGCGTTGAGGCTCGCGGCGAACGTGAAGGGACTTGTGATCACCTCATCGCCGGGCTTGAGGTCCAGCACCTGCAGGGAGGCGACGAGGGACGTCGTGCCGTTGTTGACCGCGACGGCGTGCTTGACGCCCGTGAGCTGGGCGAAGTCCTCTTCAAACCGAGCTACCAGCGGGCCCTGCGCGATACGGCCGGATCGGAGGACTTCGAGAACGAGGCGCTCCTCTTCGGGTCCGAACTCGACCACGGTGATGGGTATCATTGGACCTGCCAAAGCTGTATTTAAAGGGGACCCGCCAATCATACTGGCGGGGAGTTCTACTCCCGGCCGGGCGTAGGGCCTACGGACGCCGACAAGGAACCAGCACCATCACAGTCAAGCGAAGTCCCAGGTCGTGGGCGCTCCTCCTCCTTCGGTACGCACTTCTCGCGGTGATCATCGGGTTCGCTGTCTACTACCTGATCTCGCAGTGGGACGAAGTGTCCCAAGCGGTGAAGCTCATCGCCCCCGCATCTCTCGTCGCGAGCTTCGCGCTCGTCGTCGCAGGCCTCATCTTCGGGACCTTCAGTTGGCTCGCGATCCTGAACGGGCTCGGCCCGCGCGTGCCGATCCTGCGCGGTGCCCAGATCCTCCTCGTGGGTCAACTCGGCAAGTACGTCCCGGGCTCCGTTTGGTCCTACGTGATGCAGATGGAGCTCGGACGCCAGTACGGAGTCGCTCGGCCTCGCGTCCTCATCACGGCGCTCTACGCGGCCGGTGTCGGGGTGGTCGCGTCGCTCATCCTCGGGTCCTTCGCGCTTCCGCTCATGATCCAGGATCACTCGCAACTGCTGTGGCTCTACGTGCTTCTGCCGATCGGGCTCGTGTGCCTGCACCCGAAAGTCATGACGTGGCTCGCCTCGCTCGCGCTTCGCCTGTTCCGTCGACCGCCCCTCGACCATGAAGTGTCGTTGATGGTCGTCGTGCGATCACTCAGCGCCGCGCTGGCCGCCTACATCTGCTACGGCCTCCATCTGTTCTTGCTGGTGAACTCGCTGGTCGACCCCGACTTCGGCACGCTTGTTCTTCTCACAGGGGCGATGTCGATCGGCTTCACCGTCGGCCTCGTCGCATTCCTGCTCCCGTCCGGAATCGGCGCGCGCGAAGCGGTGCTCGTCGGTGCGATGCTCCTGCTGCTGACGCTCCCCGAGGCCGTCGCGATGACGGTGGTCTCACGAATGATGTTCACCCTCGCCGATCTCGCGGGCGCGGGGGTAGCGGCGTTGGCGGTGCTCGTGATGCGGCGACGATTGGCGACAGAGGGTTCGATCGATGTCGAGCGCTCGCCCTTCGACGAGCAGTTGGAAGCGGAGTCACGCGCCCCGAAGGAGGCCGCCGAGGATGAATGAGATCCACCCGACAGCGATCATCGGCGACGACGTACGGATGGGCGACGGCAACTACATCGGTCCGTTCGTTGTGATCTCCAGTGAGGTCGAGCTCGGAGACGACAACTGGTTCGGTGCGGGCGTCACGATCGGGGCGAATCCCGAAGTACGCTCGTTCGAGCACTCGCGCACCAACCCTGTGGGCGCCGGCGCGGGGGTCGTCGTTGGCTCGCGCAACGTCGTGCGAGAGTACGCGCAGATCCATCAGGGTCTGACGCACGCCACTGTGATCGGTGATGGATGCTTCATCATGAACCAGGTTTACATCGCGCACGACGGCCGTATCGGTGACAACGTGACGATGGCGTCGAGTGTGCTGCTCGCCGGACACGTCACCGTCGGCTCGGGGGCGAATCTAGGTCTCGGTGCGAGCGTGCACCAGTTCCGCACGGTCGGCGCGGGCGCGATGATCGGGATGGGGGCTGTCGTCACTCGTGACATGCCACCCTTCGTGCTCGCGTTCGGCACCCCTGCGACCATCCGCGGCGCGAATCGGATCGGACTCGAGCGCTCGGGTATCGACGCCGAAGTCGTGGCAATGCTGCATGACGCGTACTCGACGGGGTCGACGGTCGATCTCACGGGTGTCCACCTTCCCGATGCCATCGCGCGAGCGTTCTCGCCATTGGATTCCTGAGGGGAACGGCATGGATCTCCTCATCGTCGGCTCCGGCTTCTTCGGCCTCACGATCGCCGAGCGGGCCGCGGCGTCCGGTCGCAAGGTCACCGTCATCGACCGCCGTCACCACATCGGCGGGAATGCGTACAGCGAGGACGAGCCTGAGACGGGCATCGAGGTGCACCGCTACGGCGCGCACCTTTTCCACACGTCGAACCCCACGGTGTGGGAGTACGTCAACCGCTTCACGTCGTTCACGAATTACGTGCACCGCGTCTACACGAACCATCAGGGCGTGGTGTTCCCCCTGCCGATCAACCTCGGCACGATCAATCAGTTCTTCCGGGCGGCGCACAGCCCCGACGAGGCACGCGCCCTGGTGCACGAGCTTGCAGGCGAGTTCGACGCGAAGACCGCACAGAACCTGGAAGAGCGCGGCATCGGTCTGATCGGCCGCCCACTGTATGAAGCGTTCATCCGCGACTATACGGCTAAGCAGTGGCAGACCGATCCGAGGGACCTTCCAGCGGAGATCATCAGCCGCCTGCCGGTCCGCTACACCTACGACAACCGCTACTTCAATGACACGTGGGAGGGTCTGCCCGTCGATGGGTACACCTCGTGGATCGAGCGGATGGCGGATCACCCGAACATCGAGGTGAAGCTGTCGACCGACTTCTTCGACGAGTCGCAGCCGTTCAACAAGAAGGCCACGGTCGGACAACTGCCGATCGTGTACACCGGCCCTGTCGACCGGTACTTTGAGTACGCGGAGGGCGCGCTGAGTTGGCGCACGATCGACCTCGAGCAGGAAGTATTGCCCACCGGTGACTTCCAGGGGACCTCGGTCATGAACTACGCCGATGCCGACGTGCCCTACACGCGTATCCACGAGTTCCGCCACTTCCACCCAGAGCGAGCAGACCGGTATCCCACCGACAAGACCGTCATCATGCGTGAGTTCTCGCGCTTCGCGACGCGCGATGACGAACCGTACTACCCGGTCAACACGGCGGACGACCGTGCCGGGCTGCTGGCCTACAGGGCCCTCGGCAAGGGCGAGAAGGACGTGCTGTTCGGCGGGCGTCTCGGCACGTACCAGTACCTCGACATGCACATGGCGATCGGCTCCGCGTTGTCTATGTGGAACAACCAGCTCGCATGAGTGCGAGTTCTCAGGGGATCAGGGCGGACGAGTGACAGAGCGGGTCGGAATCATCGGCGGCGGCATCGTCGGAGTCGCTATCGCACGCGCTCTCGCTCAGCGCGGCGACCTGGTGACGGTGCTGGAGAAGGAGTCGCGGCTCTCGCAACATCAGACGGGGCACAATTCCGGTGTCGTGCACGCCGGGCTGTACTACAAGCCCGGCTCCCTCAAGGCCACGCTCTGCGGAGCCGGACGTGTCCTGATCCGCGAGTTCTGCGAGGAGAAGGGGCTGCCTTTCCGACCGGTGGGAAAGCTTGTGGTCGCCGTCGACGAGACCGAACTGCCCGCCCTTGCTGAGATCGAGCGCCGCTCGATCGAGAACGGTGTGCCAGATCTCGCACGCATAGACGACGTCGCGCGGCTGCGTGAGATCGAACCTCATGTTGCGGGCATCGCCGCCGTCCACTCTCCGCAGACGGCCGTCGTGGACTACGCGTCTATCACCGAGGCCATGGCACAGGATGTCCGTGTCCTCGGCGGATCTGTGCTGCTCGGCCACGCGGTCACCGCCATCTCGATCGAGAACGGCATCGTGCGCGTCACCACACCGGTATCAGAGCATGCGTTCGACCGCGTCGTCGTCTGCGCAGGACTTCAGTCGGACGTCGTCGCCCGGTTCGTCGGAGCCGACCCGTCCCCAAAGATCCTGCCGTTTCGCGGTGAGTACTGGGAGCTGGCGTCCGAGCGCACCGACCTGGTGAAGGGCATGATCTACCCCGTCCCGGACCCGCGCTTCCCATTCTTGGGGGTCCATTTCACGCGCGGTGTCTACGACAACGTCCACGTCGGACCCAACGCCGTCCCCGCTCTCGCGAGGGAGGGGTACAAGTGGTTGCGGATCTCACCCAAGGACACCTGGGAATCCCTTGCCTGGCCCGGCGCTTGGCCGCTCGCGAAGCGACATTGGCGCATGGGTGTCGACGAGATCAGCGCGTCGCTCGTGAAGCCGCTCTATTTCAAGAAGGCTCAGCGCTTCATTCCGGAGCTGCGCATGTCCGATCTCGCGGGCAAGCACGGCGCCGGCGTACGTGCGCAAGCCTGGGCGCGGGGCGGGGAGCTGCTCGACGATTTCGCCGTTGACCAGGTCGGACCCGTCACCCTTCTGCGCAATGCCCCCTCTCCCGCCGCGACGAGCTCGCTCGCGATCGCCGGATACGTCATCGAGCACTATCTCGGGAAGACCCCCGCGTAGCCTCGTCGCCCGCCGACACCGACGTGTTCGGGCGAGGTCGACGATTATGATCGAAGTCATGTCTTCCTCCGATAGCCGCGTGCTCATCGTGCTTCCGGCGTTCAACGAGGAAGAGGCGATCGGTGCTGTCATCGATGAGGTCCGACGGACCCTGCCTACCGTGTCGTGCCTGGTGGTCGACGACGGATCAAAGGACTCGACGGCGCGCGTGGCGAACGCCGCCGGCGCGAAGGTGCTCCGCCTGCCTTTCAATCTCGGAGTGGGTGGGGCCATGCGTCTCGGCTTCAAGTACGCGCTGGAGAACGGTTTCGACGTCGTCGTGCAGATCGACGCCGACGGCCAGCACGATCCCGCCGCGGTGCCCGCGTTGCTCGAGCGCCTCGATGATGCCGACATCGTCATCGGCGCTCGGTTTGCCGGCGTGGGAGAGTACAAGGCGCGCGGCCTTCGACGATTTGCGATGGTGGTCATCGCGAAGGTTCTCAGCCGGACCGCCAAGACGACGCTGACCGACACGACGTCGGGCTTCAAGGCATCCGGGCCGAGAGCCGTCGCGCTGTTCGCCGAGAATTACCCCGCCGAGTATCTCGGCGACACGATCGAGGCCCTCGTCATCGCAGCGAAGGCGGGGTGTCGAATCGTGCAGGTTCCCGTCGCGATGCGGGTCCGTGCGGGCGGACGGCCCTCGCACAATCCGCTGAAGTCCACTCTGTACCTCATGCGTGCGTTCGTGGCACTGGCATTTGCCTACCTCCGTCCGGCGCGGACGGTCAACGACGGGAGCGCAATATGACGCCGACCGGGTACATCCTCGGCGTTGCGGCGGCGATCCTGACATTCGTCGTCGTCGTCGAACTCCTCCGGCGAGGTCGTCTACGCGAGCGTCACGCGATCTGGTGGCTGCTAGCGACTTTCCTCGCGCTCATCGCCGGCGTCTTCCCCGACTTGCTCGTATGGGCGGCATCCGTCTTCGGTGTCGTCCTCCCGACCAACCTGGTGTTCTTCGTCAGCATCGCCATCCTTGTCCTCGTGTGCATTCAGCACAGCGCCGAACTGACCGACCTCGAAGGCGAGACCCGCGTTCTCGCGGAGCGTACGGCGCTGCTCGAATTGAGGCTGACGGAGTTGGAAGAGAGTCAGCCGACGGAGGAGTCCGAGGGTTGAGCAGCGGCCTCGACTGGTGCCGGGCGCTGATCCCACACGATCCACACGAGCAAAGCGATCACGACGGCGAACGCTAGTGAGCCCGCGGCCCACACGATCATGGGCGTGATGGGCGTGTTCCACCACCATTCGAGCGGCCAGTTGAGGTTGAGATTCTGTACGTCGAGCCCTGAGATGTACCGTCTCAGGTTGACGTGCAGGGCGATGCTGTTCGCGATGACGAGCCCCGCGCCGACGACGACGAACTGGAGTCGATTGAGCCCGAGGCCTGCGCGTGTGAACCCGACGAGCGCAACCCCGCCGAAGATGATGATGAGCGGATAGATGTAGCGGGGCTGAACGTAGGAGCCGACGATCACAGCGTCGTGGATCAGGATGTACATCGGCACGACCACGAGAGCCGCCGCAGCGCCCGCGAGAGCGAGGCGCTTGCGCCAGTCGCCTGCGCGCAGGCCTATGAAGCACAACGCGACGAAGACCGTCAGTGTTGTGATCCAAACGATGCCGGGCATGGTCGTGTCGAGCCAGCCGAGGCCCCACAGTCCGAACACGCCGGCCCACAGCTGAGGGAGCAGCTTCGCGTTGACGAATATCAGCGAGGAGAGGGCGAGAGGTCGATCTTCGACGGCCGTGTCCCCTGCGACGATGTCTGACTGGCCTCCGCTGAAGAAGAGGAGCACAGCGACTACCAACAGCCCGGCGGGCAGGAGGAGATCGAGGGCGAATCGGCGATCACGACGAAACGCCAGGACGGCGGCGACAATCACCGCGAATGCTCCGTAGACCGCTGAGTCGGCGCGCGCGCCGGCGCCGAGCAGGAGCAGGAGCAGGGAGAGCCCGGCGAGCATCCACTTGCGGGCCCCGCTCTGTGTGAAGTACCCCCACATCGCCAACCAGAGTCCGGTGGCAGACAGTACGGCCCAACCGCTGGGGTTGACGCTTGCGATGAGGAACATGCCGAGCGGCACCACGGATATCGCGGATGTCCACACGACGAGAGGTCGCATTCGTCGTGGCAACAGGAAGAACAGGGCGGTGAGCACTCCCACGTAGAGAAGGGCGTTGAACGAGCGCATGAGGACGATCGACGTCTCGAGGTCATCTGTCACGAATACACTCATGACCGAGTAGAAGTACGGCGGATAGGAGTGGTCGAGCCAGTTGCCCCGGTCGGTGCGAATCATCCGGTCGGGCAGAGGGCAGGACGCGGACTGCTCGGGGTAGAACGCGAAGCACTTTGAGCCCTTGACGATTTCGCCCGGAAGCATCATGTAATCGGGGGAGGAGGTCGCTTCGCAGCGCCCTTCGACGTCGCCGCCCGCGCACCAGATGCTGGCCATGTGGTAATCGTCATCCGGGCCCGATCCTGGCGGAGACGATACACCCCATGCCAGCAGCGCGATGAGCATGGCAAGGGGTACGAGTACTGCAGGGATGATCCTGGTGTAGCGGCGTCGACTCATCGGGGCTTCGGTCTCTCTTCGTCGATCTGCTCTTGGTTCACGTCACTGCTCGAACGCATCACGCCGACCGCCCGGTTAGGCTGGTGGGGTGACTTCCCGTCGGCAACCATCGTACCGAGGCGGCGACGACACCCCGTTCTCCCCCCAGCGTGAGCCGGATGTAGCTGTCAGCGAAGGGCACGAGTGATGAGGCCAGAGGGAGCGGACGCGCCGCAGCCCGCGCTGAGCGTCGTCATCCCGTCCTATAACTCCGCACAATGGCTGCCGACGACGATCGCGGCGCTCGCTGATGCGGTGCGGGTCGCCTCCACGGATGTGGAGGTCATCGTCGTGGACGACGGGTCCACGGATGCGACTCCCGGCGTGGTGGAGGCGCTCGCCGAGTCGTTTCCCGGGACGCTTCAGCTCGTTGTTCAGGAGAACAAGGGGCGTTTCCTGGCCAGGTGGGAAGGACTGGCGCGTTCACGCGCCGATCATGTGCTCCTTCTCGATTCCAGAGTCCTGATCCATCCCACTGCGATCGACTACGTGTTGAGGGAGATTGCCGCCGACCCGACCAGGGTCGCGTGGAACGCATTCGTGGAAACAGATCCGAAAGCGCCACTCGTCGGAATGTTCTGGGAAGTACCGACGCACGTATTCTGGGGGCGGTTCCTCCGCGCACCTCGTCCGTTCGATCTGACGAGCGCGACATTCGATTCGGCTCCGAAGGGCACGACGATGTTCCTCGCATCGAAGCCGGTTTTCGAGGACGCCTTCCGGTCCGCCTGGCCAGAGGGCGATGCGAAGCTCGTGTCCGATGACACCAAGGTGCTGCGGCGGATCGCGGACGTGCACACGATTCGACTCGACCCGGGTTTCTCGGCAACCTATCGCCCCCGCACGACCGTGCGGGCGTTCGTCGACCATTCATACGACCGTGGCACGCTGTTCGTCGACAGCTATGCCGGGACGACGCCCGCGCGGTCCGCCGTCATAGTCACGCTGGTCGTTCTGCCGGCCGTCGCGATCGCCGTGCTGATCGCGCTCGTCGCTGTGGGCCGCGGTGCCGCGGCGCTGAAGGCGGTGGCCGCGCTTGTCGTCCTGGCCCTGAGCCCGCTCATTCCGGCGGCGATCAACCGATGCTCTCCGCGAGGTCTGCTGGCGTTCGTCGTATGCCTGCCGATCTTCATCGGACCGTTCTGGCGGGGCCTCGTGCGCGGCATCGTCCTGCATCGGCGGGCGTTCGTTCGTCCGTCGTCGTCCCGCGCTGAAGGGGAAGCCCCGTGATCATCTTCGTCTATGGAACAACCGCGGAGGCAATCAAGATCGCGCCGATCGCACGGCGGTTGCAGGACCGTGGGATTCGTTTCCAGCAGTGGATCACCCAACAGCACACCGACGCCCTGCGGCGCGCGCTGCCCGAGCTCGGCCTGCCCGAACCCGATCGGGTGATTGCGAACGGTTGGCGGGGCAATCCGCTGAAGACCCCTCTGCAGATGCTCGGCTGGATGTTCGATGTCGCGGGTTGGACGCTTCGCAACATGCGTCCCGCCCGACGCGCGCTCCCCACTCCTCGCGTCGTCGTCGTCCACGGCGACACCGTCACCACCGTCCTCGGCACATTCATCGGCAGGCTGTACGGATGCACGGTGGCTCACGTGGAGGCGGGGCTGCGGTCGGGGGATTGGCGTCATCCATTTCCGGAGGAGCTCGACCGTCGCATTGTCGGCAGGTTGGCCCACGTGCACTACGCGCCGTCGCTCGAAGCGGTGGAAAACCTCGCCGGGCGCTCGAACGTCGTCTTCACCCACGGCAACACCGTCCGCGATGCGGTGCGCGATACGGCGGGCGGAGACAGCGGGATCATTGGGGAGGAGTACGGTCTCATCCTGCTCCACCGATACGAGTTCATCTCCGAGCCGGCACTCGTACAGGAGACTCTGCAACGCCTCGAGGAGTCGAGTCCGCTGCCCATGCGGGTGGTCGTCGATTCCTACTCGAGGGACGCGATCACGCAAACGATCGCTGAGCTCGGCTTGACTCGGTTCTCGATCGTGCCGAAGGTCGAGCACGCCGAGTTCGTCAGGCTGCTCCGCGCGGCGTCGTTCGTCGTAACGGACTCCGGTGGCATTCAGGAGGAGTCGGCGGAGTTCGGGATCCCCACCCTGATCCATCGTATGGCGACCGAGAGGTCGGAGGGCATCGGGTCCAGCGCCGTGCTGTCGCGCTGGGATGGTGTAGTGGTGGAGAATTTCCTCCGCACCTATGGGACGCTCCGAGCCGAGACAGGCTCGGACGAGAACTCCCCGTCCGAGATCATCGTCGCCGACCTTATCGAGCGGGGCTTCGCGGCCGAGGGTTGACGATCGCCTGCTCGCCGATGAGCCCGGAGTCCGTTCGCTGAGCCGGAGCCCGCTCAACGAGCGTCGAGCGTGATCCAATCGGCGTGCAGGAGATCCGACTTCGCGGTTCCCGTCTGAGTCCAGGGGCGGGGGGCGATGACGGGCGCGCGTCCGCCAGAGCGTCGGTGCATCAGTTCTGCTGCCCACCAACTGAAACTGGAGTTGCTCATGATCATCGCGTGGCCGGCTGACATAGCTTTGAGCGTCGCCCAGGTGCCGAGAGCCCCGTCGTCCTCGACGAAGTCGAAGTCGCCCTCGACACCGCGGAGCTCATCCTTGACCAGATCGACCGAGTCGGAGAAGACCCGTACGGGAAGATCGATCCCCATCGCGCGCAGCAGTTTCACCGAGCGCACCGCATAGGCGACGGAGGCGATGAACTGCCGATCCGCGGACACCGCGAGGTAGTCCCCGCGTCGAAGATGAAGCGATATCGCGGGCGTCCGGTCATACTCGCGAAGGCGGGATGCCTCCGCCTCGGTGTCGGCCGTATCGAGCATCGAGGCGATCAGCTGGTCGCGGACATTCGGGAAGTATCGCGGCGACTGGAAGTATCCGACGAGCGTCGTACCGGAGGTGATCTGCTCGATCGCGGGCTGATAGCGGTCGCCATCCCGCTCGAGGAAGATGTGCCCCCACGGTCGTCGGGGGAATGGCAGCACCCGCTCACGATTGATCCGGACGGACCTCCACGGACTCTCCTTCGGGCCGAGGAGCCGCCCAGGATGATCGATGGCGTCGAGCCCATAGCGGAAGGTCCCGCCGACGCTGAAATGCGAGGCGTCGAGGTAGAGCGGGACATCCAGGCGTCGCGCCTGCTCCCACGCAGCGGCGAGGATGAAGATCTGGTTGCCGAGACCCCCCATGACGTACCCGCAGACACCGTCTCGAATAATGTTCATTGGATTGTCCTCTCCGCGACGCGCCGTCGCGTTGCCCAACTGTCCAGTACAAGGAACGAGGCGAGCACGGCGACGCCGATGCCGCCGAGCCACCAGAGCATCGCCGTGATGTCGGGGATGGTAATGGTGAACGCGATCCACTGCGCGATGACAGCGGCGACGAGCACGATCGCACCGCCGCGGGACCCGTAGGAAGTCATCTTGATCAGCATGCCCTGGGCAGCCATCCACGGCAGGTAGGCGAGCGAGACGGGGACGAGTAGTCCTGCGGCTTGTTGGAAGGCCGGGCCGTAGAGCAACGCGGTCAGCCAGCTTCCGAAGAGCGCGAAGAAGGCGATCATGGCGATGCTTGTGGCGCAGGAGGCGCCGAGCGTCACGAAGACTCCCACCCGCGACAGTGCGGGATTGTCACGATTGCGGACGAAGCGCGGCAACAGGTAGAGGGACAGGGTGGACGGGATGAGGAAGCCGGCTTTGACGAGCACTGTCACGGCAGCGTAGTTGCCAGCGACGGTCTCCGCCGCGCCCGCTCGGAGAAAGAGGACATCCGAGGAGATCAGCCAGGCGAACGAGACGGTCAGAAGGACGATCGTGAGACCGGTGACGGTGAAGATGCCGCCGGTGGGACGGGGTATACGCCGGGCGGACCAGGCCGCGCCGACGACGGCGAGGGCGGTCGCGAGGACGACGGCGCCGATGACGCCGACGAGGCCGGCCGCGGCGACGGCGACGATGACGAGTGCGACGACGCGGAAGACGAGCGAGAGCGTCGACCACCAGACAGCGCGGGCCACGTCGCCCGCGCCCTGGAGCAGCCCGAGCGCATCCGCGAACAGGAAGCTCAGCGGGATACACACGGCCGCTGCGAGGACGACGACCGGCGTCGTGTCCAGGGCACGCGCGAGCCACGGCGAGATGACGGCGACAAGTGCACCTCCGACGACCCCGATGGTGATCGCCTCCCACGGTACCCGACGCCTCTTGGGTGCAGCAGCGTGCAGGGCGATTTCAGCGGCGGTCTGGACGGTCACGATGTTCTGGAGTGACGAGCTTCCGATCGCCGCGACGCTGACGATTACAAGGAATGCCGAGAGCAGTCCGAAATCCGCCGGGGCAAGATAGCGCGCGCTGCCGATCTGGAACCCGAACGCGGCAAGCATTCCGATGATGCTCGCGATCGCGACCGCCGACAGCCCGCGCGCGTGCGAGCGGAAATGCCCACCCAGTCCATCGGCGTCCCTAACCGCTTTCGGCTCGCGCTCGTCGTCTTGTTCAGCCATCACGCAATCCGCTGGTCTCCAAAGTCGCCCGTACGGGACTCGTGCGCGGTGCACACGACCATCTCGGCACTCAGCTCGTGAGACCCGACACACCAGACTATCAATCAGGAAATCGACCAGAGGTCGGGTCGCCCAGCCGGATCGACTAAACTCGGCGCGGGCTTGGCTCTCGACATGGTGTTGTTGGCGCGCCCATCGACGAGTGAGGAAGCGAATGCGGGTACTTCTGACCGGCGGCAACGGCATGCTGGCGCAAGCGGTCGGTCGTGCCTGGAAGAGCGCGGGTCGTACCGACGATCTCGTGCCGGTCACGCGCGCCGACGCGGACCTCCGCGACCAGGCGGCTGTGCACGCGATGGTGGAACGGATCGCGCCGGATCTCATCATCCATGCCGCTGCCCGAGTCGGCGGTATCGCCGCGAATGTGGCGGATCCCACAGGGTTCCTGTTGGACAACGTTCAGATCGACGCCAACATCCTCTCGGCCTCGATGCGCGCAGGCATCCGAAAGTTCGTGTACTTCGGCAGCTCGTGTATGTATCCCAGGGACTACCGGCAGCCCCTGGTCGAGACCGATGTGCTCGCTGCGCCGCTCGAGCCGACAAACGAGGGCTACGCCCTTTCCAAGATCACATCGGCGCGCTATTGCGAATACGTTGCACGGCAATTCGGTTTCGATTACCGCGTCATCATCCCCTCGAACCTCTACGGCCCTCACGACGACTTTTCGCTCGATCGCGGTCACCTTGTCGCTGCGACGATTGCGAAGGCGCATCGGGCGAAGGCGGAGGGCGCGACATCGATCGACGTGTGGGGCGACGGGACGGCACGTCGCGAGTTCACCTACGTCGGCGACCTCGCCGACTGGCTGGTCGAGAACCTCGACGGCCTCTCGGCATGGCCGACCCTCATGAATGTGGGGAAAGGTGAAGACCACAGCGTGCTGGACTACTACGAAGCCGCTCTCGAAACGGTCGGCTACCGATGCGAGCTCGTGACGGATCCGAGCAAGCCGTCTGGGATGAAGCAGAAGCTCATGGATTCGTCCTTGGCGGCCCAGTTCGGATGGCGTCCGGCGACGGACCTCGCTGAGGGCATGCATGAGTCCTACCAGGCATATCTCGGCCAGCTCGCCGAGTCGACGACGGAGATCTGAGATGGCGATTCAATACCCTCTTGCAACGACGACATGGGATGACGCCGAGTACGCGGCGCTGCAGACGGTGATCGCGAGCGGTCGGTTCACGATGGGACCCGAGGTTCGCGCATTCGAGCGTGAGTTCGCCGAGGCCGTCGGCGCGAAGTATGCCGTCATGGTCAACTCAGGAAGCAGCGCGAACCTCGTCGCGCTCGCGGCAGCCGTTGTGAACCCCGATGTCGATCTCAACCCGGGTGACGAGGTCATCGTTCCCGCAGTCTCGTGGGCGACGACCTTCTACCCGGTCCACCAGCTCGGCCTGCGTCTTCGCTTTGTCGACGTGGATCTTGACACGTTGAACATCGACGTCGAGAAAGTGGCAGCGGCTATCTCGCCCGCCACGAAGGCAATCTTCGCGGTCAACCTGCTGGGAAACCCCGCCGACCTCGTGGCGCTCACCGAGCTTGCACGCGTGCACGATCTGGTGCTACTCGAGGACAACTGCGAGTCGCTGGGTGCAACGCTCAACGGCCGTCAGGCCGGAACGTACGGCCTGGCCGGCACGTACAGCGCGTTCTTCTCGCATCACATCTCGACGATGGAAGGCGGACTCGTCACGACCGACGACGAGTACACCTATCAGGCGGCCGTGTCGCTCCGCGCGCACGGCTGGACGCGCGAGCTCCCCGACGACAACCTGATCCACCCGAAGTCCGGCGAACCGTTCGACGATCTCTTCCGATTCGTCCTCCCCGGCTACAACGTGCGACCGCTGGAGATGTCCGGTGCCCTCGGTCGCGAGCAGGTCAAGAAGCTCCCCGGCCTGATCGAAGGGCGTCGCCGCAACGCCGCCGTGTTCGTCGAGAGATTCGCCGGTCGCGATGATGTCCGCATCCAGCGAGAGAACGGTGAGAGTAGCTGGTTCGGATTCTCGCTCCTCCTCGAGGGCCGGCTTGCCGGCCGACGACATGACGTGGTCCACGCGCTCACCGCCGCCGGCGTCGAAGTGCGCCCGATCGTCGCGGGCAACTTCACCAGGAACCCCGTGATGCAGCACTTGGACGCGATCGTTCCCGACGAGCTTCCCGCCGCAGATCGTATCCACGACGACGGATTATTCGTCGGCAACCACCACTACCTGATCGACGCGCAGATCGACCTCCTCGCGTCCGTGTTCGATCGCGTCTGAGACACCCACTCCTCCACGCGGACGCAGCCCGCCACAAGCACTAGAGAAAGCACCGATCCACACATGACCGCGACCGCGCCGAAGCGAGCATTCATCACGGGCATCACCGGCCAGGATGGGAGCTACCTCGCAGAGCTCCTTCTCTCGAAGGGCTACGAGGTGCACGGTCTGATTCGTCGCGCCTCGACCTTCAACACCGTCCGGATCGACCACCTCTTCGAGGATCCGCATGCACCGGGTCACCGCCTGACCCTGCACTACGGCGATCTCACGGACGGGTCGCGCCTGGTCACACTGCTCAGCACGATCCGCCCGGATGAGGTGTACAACCTCGCTGCGCAGTCGCATGTGCGCGTGAGCTTCGACGAGCCTGAGTACACCGGCGACTCGACAGGGCTGGGCTCGGTGCGCTTGCTGGAGGCGGTCCGCCTCGCCGGCATCGACTGCCGCTACTACCAGGCCAGCAGCTCCGAAATGTTCGGTGCCACTCCACCGCCGCAGGATGAGACGACGCCCTTCTATCCCCGGTCGCCGTACGGCGCCGCGAAGGTCTACTCCTACTGGATCACCAAGAACTATCGCGAGGCGTTCGGCCTGTTCGCCGTGAACGGCATTCTCTTCAACCACGAGTCGCCGCGTCGAGGCGAGACCTTCGTGACGCGCAAGATCACCCGTGCTGTCGCCCGGATCGCGGCAGGAGAGCAGAGCGAGCTCTACATGGGCAATCTCGACGCCGTACGTGACTGGGGCTACGCACCGGAGTACGTCGAGGCAATGTGGCGGATGCTCCAGCATGACACCCCCCAGGACTACGTGGTTGCGACGAACACGGCCTATACGGTGCGCGACTTCCTCGAGTTCTCCTTCCGGCACGTCGGACTCGATTGGGAGAAGTTCGTGAAGTTCGACGAGCGCTATCTGCGCCCCACCGAGGTCGATGCGCTTGTCGGCGACTTCTCCTTGGCTCAGCGGGAACTTGGATGGACCCCGGCAGTGACGACACCGCGCCTTGCCCAAATCATGGTCGATCACGATGTCGCGGCGCTCGCGAGCGGCCGGTCGCACCTGCGCGACGAGGTCGATTGGCAGGTCTGATCGGTCGCTGGCGCCGGAACCTCCCGGCCGGTCCGGCATCTTCAGTCGAGCGCTCTAGACTCGTCCACGTGACCACCGCAGCCGTCGGCGCCCCCGGCTCCCCGCGGCGCTACGTGCACTCCCTGTGGCTGCTCTCGGCGCGAGACCTTCGCGTGCGGTACTCCACGAGTGCCCTGGGGTATCTGTGGTCGGTGCTCGATCCGCTCGTGATGAGCGTGATCTACTGGTTCGTCTTCACCCAGGTGTTCGAGCGCACAGTCGGTGAGCAGCCCTACATCACCTTCCTCATCGTCGCGCTCCTCCCATGGGTGTGGTTCAACTCCGCCGTCTCGGACTTCACGAAGGCGTTCAACAAGGACTCGCGATTGGTCCGATCGACCTCGATCCCGCGGTCGATCTGGGTCAACCGCATCGTGTTGAGCAAGGGCATCGAATTCCTGTTCTCGATCCCGGTGCTGGTGCTCTTCGCGATCTTCTCGGGCGCGACCGTCGGGTGGGGCATCCTCTGGTTCCCTGTCGGAGTCCTCGTGCAGCTGGCGCTGCTCATCGGCCTCGGCCTCCTCGTTGCGCCACTGTGTGTGCTGTACGGCGACCTGGAGCGCACGACCAGGCTGATCCTGCGGGCACTGTTCTACGCGTCACCGGTGATCTACGGAGTCTCCGATCTGCCGGCCCCGTTCTCGCAGCTCGCGGCGTTCAACCCGCTGTCCGGCATCTTCACGCTCTACAGGGTGGGCTTCTTCCCGGACCAGTGGGACACCTTCACCGTTCTGGTGGGCGTGATCATGAGCCTCGCATTCCTCGCGCTGGGTCTTCTCGTCTTCGGTCGCCTCGAGCGCGCCGTGCTGAAGGAGCTGTGATGGGGGAGTCCCTCGCCATCGAGGTCGATGGTCTCGGCATCCGCTTCCGCCGCAACCGCCGCGGTCGCCGCAGCTTCAAGGATCTGTTCGCCGGCTCATCTCGACGCACCAAGCCCAGCGAGTTCTGGGCGTTGCGCGACGTGTCGTTCACAGTGGAGCCTGGCGAGTCCATCGGCGTCGTCGGGCGCAATGGACAAGGCAAGTCGACGCTTCTGCGCCTCGTCGCCGGCGTGCTCATCCCGGACGAGGGCCGAGTTATCGTGCACGGTGGGGTCGCGCCCCTGATCGAGATCACCGGCGGCTTCGTGGGCGACCTGACGGTGCGCGAGAACGTTCGGCTGACCGCGGGCCTGCACGGGATGTCGCGGGCCGAGGTGAGCAGCCGTTTCGACGGCATCATCGACTTCGCCGAGATCCGCGACTTCGTCGACACGCCGTACAAGCACCTGTCGAACGGCATGAAGGTGCGCCTGGCATTCGCTGTCGTCTCGCAGCTGGACGAGCCGATCCTGCTGGTGGACGAGGTGCTCGCCGTCGGCGACAAGGCGTTCCGCGACAAGTGCTACAAGCGCATCGACGAGCTGCTGGCCGAAGGGCGCACGCTGTTCTTCGTCTCTCACAACGAGCGGGACCTGCGCCGCTTCTGCACGCGCGGTCTCTACCTCGACAAGGGGCAGCTCGCGATGGATGCCCCGATCGCCGAGGTACTCGACCGTTACAACGCGGACTACAACGCCGGCTGAGGCTTCGACCGGGAGTCGCCCTAGGAAGCTGCGACAGTCCCCAGCGGCGGCATCGGCTGCCACGAGGCGTCGTTCGCGATCTTGCGGCCGTCGCGGAGGCCGCGGAACAGGTTCGACGTTCCTCGAACGGTGCGCTCGACGAAGACGAGCCGCATCAGTTCCTTCATGAACGTCAGCGTGGTGCCGGCCCCGAACAGGATCGGGTTGTAGACGCCGAGCGAACGGTAGTACTGCTTGATGTGCGCGCGGTTGCGCATGATGTAGTACCGGTACGCGTTGCTCGAGGCGTTGAAGTGGCGGATGCCCATGTCCCACTGCTTGATCTCGCGGGTGCGGCGCAGGACGAACTCGTTGACGATCACCGAGGCGGTCTTGCGCGAGGCGAGCCAGCCGTACATCTGGTCGTCCCAGTAGATGAAGAAGCGCGGGTCGGGCAGGCCGATCTGCTCCACGATGTCGCGGTGGATGAACATGCCTTCGAAGCAGCCGGAGTTCATCGGCTTGTAGCCGGACTCATCGAAGCCGGCGGGGGCGAAGGGGATCGGGATGCCGAGCGGCTCGGCGATCCGGTACTGCCAGTAGAACTCGCTGCCGTCGTAATCGTAGCGACGGCCCTGGATGCTCTTGAACCGCGGTGCCCAGTCGCCCATGCGGGCGAGGCCGTCGGGGATGATCTCGACGTCGTCGTCCATCAGCCAGATCCACTGCGATCCGAGCTCGTAGGCGACGCGCATGCCCTCGCTGAAGCCGCCGGAGCCGCCCGTGTTGGTGTCGAGGCGGCGGTAGACGATCTCGGTGCCGACCTTGTCGCGGTAGGACTCCACGAGCTCGGTCGTGTCGTCGGTGGACGCGTTGTCGACGATCACCAGATGGCCCGGCTTGGGGTCCATCACGATGATGCTCTCGAGCAGTCGCGTCAGCAGCGCCGAGCGGTTGTAAGTGACGACCGCGATCGTCGCGCTGGCGGGGTCGAAGGGAGTCGTCGAGGTCATCTGGGGGGTGTCTGCGGCAAGGGGCATGGCCTCAGCATCCTACCGTGACAGACCGGGCGGTTCCTGGACGTGGGGGAGCACCGGCCCGGTGTCCATCAGATCGATCCGATCCCGCCACGAGCGGGACTGCCCGGCGCGCACGGCGCAGATCACGAGCATCACCCATCCGAATCCGGTGAGGGTGAAGCTCTCGAACATCGAGTCGACCAGGAGCGCGACGAGGATGAGCGGCGTCCACGCGTAGACGATCGACCGGCGGTCGCTGGCGACGAGCCATGCCCGCACCAGGGCGATGCCGCAGAAGATGGAGAACAGGATCAGTCCGATCCAGCCCACCTGCAGCAGCACGTCGAAGTAGGCGTTCAGTGCCGATGCGTGGTTGGCCGGGCGCAGCAGGTAGTTGATCGAGTTGAACGGGAACTCGCTCTTCTCCCACGCGCCGAACCACCCGAATCCGATGACCGGGTCGAAGCGGACGAAGTCCAGGATCTTGTTCCACAGCGTCGCGCGCATCGAGAAGTCGCTGCCCGCACCCAGCCACGCGATGATCGGATGCCGCAGTGCATAGGCGACGACGAGTCCGATCGTGACGACCGCCCCCAGGCTCCACTGCAGGGCACTGCGGTGCTCGGGACGCGTGTGGCGCACGAGGCCGAGGGCGGCCGCGGCCGCGCCGACGGCGATCGCGAGCACGAAGACGGTGGGCGAATCCGACAGAGCGGCGAGCGAACCGGCCAGCACGATCGAGTACACCGCGACGCCGAGGCGGATCGACTGCGTGCGGTACTCGACGAAGAAGGTGATGAGCGCCAGCACTGTGGCCAGGCCGAGCAGGTTGCGGGTACCGAAGAGGCCCTGGATCGGACCGAGCTCGGCGATCCTGCCCTGGATGCCCAGCAGCACGAACGGAGTGTCCAGCAGGATGCCGGACAGGATCTCGAGCGCGAGCGAGGCGGTGAGCACCCAGCGCATCACGTCGCCGAGCGCGCGCACGGTCTGCAGCGTGTCGCGGACGTGTCCGATGACGATCGCGAGCAGGGCCAGGCCGGCGGTCGAGGTCCAGCCGGCGACGGTGCTGGAGGTGTCCTGGGTCCAGAAGAGGCTCACCAGCGCCCACAGCAGGAACACCAGGAGCGTCGTGGGGACGAGCCGCAGGAACGAGATCTCGCGGCGGCGGGCCACCAGCATCCCGATTCCGACGACGCACAGTCCCGCGATCATCGCGATGTAGGCGACCTCGCCTGCGATGCGCTCGATCGCATAGCTGCTGAAGACGGTGCCGAGCGCGGCGATGGTGAACGCGCGCGCCATGTCGGCGGACGCGAGCAGAGCCCCGATGCTGTGAAGTCGCGACGCTCCGGCGTGAGCGTCGGTCACGAGCGGTGCTTCGTCGGTTCGCCGCGTTCGATCGCGATGCGGGCCTCGGCGGGCCCGACACCGATGTGCGGGGACTGCTTGATCTTGAACGCGAACATGACCAGGAACATCCAACCCCACAGCAGCAGCGGTCCGGACTCGGCGAGGCCCTGTACGAGGAGGATGGCGCCCACGAGCGTCGGCAGCAGTGTCAGCGGCGAGTACGGGCGGTCGTCGCGGAGGTCCCAGCGGGGACGGTCGACCGCGAAGAACCAGGCGCGCCAGACGAACGCGAGATAGGTGAGGATCATCAGCGTGAGCCCGATGGCGCCGAGCTGCAGGTACACGTCGATCCACATGTTGTGGGCCTGCATGACCCGCTCACCGTGGTCCATGATCCGGATGTCGAAGGACGGGTCGGTGACGAGCCACGGCGTCGCGAAGCCCCAGCCGACGACCGGGTGCTGGTTCGCCCGCTCGAGGACCTGCTCCCAGATGCCCTCGCGACCGGTGAGGTCGGCACTGCGGCCGAGAGCCGTGAAGATCGCGTCGCGCCAGATCCACAGGGCGGCGGCACCGCCGACCCCGACCACGACGTAGCCGATGTAGTACCGGGTGCGCTCGCCGGGTTTGCGGGCGGTGCGCATCAGCAGCACCGTGGCAAGGACGACCACGACGGCGGCGGCGGCCATGTACGTCGTCGCGGAGGCGGCGCGGTACATCAGATAGGCGGACAGCACGATCCAGCCGATCAGCAGCCCCCGTCGGGGTGCCCCCGCGGCGAAGCGGATGGCGAAGACGATGATCGCGAGAAGGGCGACCGCGGCGAGGAGATTCGAGTTGCCCCAGATCCCCTGGATGCGCCCGCCGTCGAAGAGGTTGTCGCGGGACCAGTAGAGGATCGGGTCCATCTTCTCGGTCGGGCGCACGAAGCCGGGCAGCAGCGGTCCCTGGACGAACAGCGAGACTGCGAGCTCGAACAGGATCGACAGCGCCATCGCCCACTTCAGCGCCGAGGCGATGGCGCGGACGATCTCCCGCCAGGTCAGGACGCTCGCCACGAACAATGCCTGCACGCTCGTGATAACCAGCAGCAGCCAGGTGAGAGCGGATGCCCCGACCCAGGCCGACCACGCCATCGACAGGCCCGCCCACGCGACGTAGCCGACGATGAACCAGGGGAGGCGCCGCCACTGCACGGGCGGACGGATGCGGAACCAGAGGCCGACCGACAGCAGCCCGCCGAGGATGGTGATCACGCTGGCCGCGGTGGCGCCGATGGCGTTGACCCATGCGACGCCGCTGAGCGCCATGAAGAGGACGAAGATGCACCACGCGCGCAGCATCAGCAGCCCGGTCTTCTCCCGGACCGGGGCTGCCGGCGGCGCCGACACCGGATGCTTCGTGTAGACGGCCATCGTGCACTCAGGGTACCCCGGGGCACCGGCCTAGGCTGGATGCATGCTGATCGGAATCTCCAACGCGCCGCGCGACTCCGCCTGGGGATCCCCCACCCTCATCGCCGAGCTGGAGGGGCGCGAGCCCACCGGTGCGCCGGAGGCCGAGGTGTGGTTCGGCGACCACCCCGCCTCTCCTTCTGCGGTGCTGGACGGCACCGGTCGCACGCTCGATCAGTGGCTCGCGGCGCAGGACGCGGAATCCGGGACGCCGCCGCGGCTGCCCTATCTGCTGAAGCTGCTCGCCGCGGCATCCACTCTCTCGATCCAGGCGCACCCGTCGAAGGCGCACGCCGAGGCGGCGTTCGCGCGGGAGGAGGCGGCCGGGATCCCGATGGATGCCGCGCACCGCAGCTACCGGGACGACAACCACAAGCCCGAGCTCATCGTCGCGCTCAGTGAGCGGTTCGAGGCGCTCGTGGGTGTGCGCGACCTCGCTGCGACGAGGCGGCTGCTGAAGGCGCTGGGGGACGCCGCGGCACCGGTGCAGCAGCGCCTCGACACGGACGGCGTCGGCGGCACGGTCGGGTGGCTCCTCTCCGGCGACGCGCAGGACATCGTCGACGCCGTGATCGCCGCCGCGACCACCGCAGAGTCGGACGAGTTCGGGTTCGAGCTCGAGGTCTCCCGTCGCCTTGCCACCGCCTACCCGGGCGACCCGGGGGTCGTGGTGGCCCTGCTCATGAACGTCGTCACGCTGTGCCGCGGCGAGGGCGTCTATGTCGGCGCGGGCGTGCTGCACGCCTACCTCGCCGGGCTCGGCGTCGAGCTCATGGCCGCGAGCGACAACGTGATGCGCGGCGGCCTGACGCCCAAGCCCATCGATGTGCCCGAGCTGCTGGCCGTGCTGGACGAATCGGCGGGCGCGGTCGCGCTGCTGCAGCCCGAACCGGCGGGGGAGGGGGTCGAACGGTTCGCGCCCGGCATCCCCGACTTCGCGCTGCTGCGCGTGGAGTCCGTCTCCACCAGCCCGCGGGTGGTCGAGACGACCGGCACCGCCATCGTGCTGGCCACCGCCGGCGAGGTGGCCGTGCGCGGCGCGGTCACTGCGGATCCGATCGTGCTCCGCCCGGGACAGGCGCTGCTGGCGACCCCGGCGGAGTCGCCGCTCCAGGTGGTGGGGGCGGGCGAAGTCTTCGTCGCCCAGTCGGGAATCTAAGCCCCACTGACACTCGATCGATGGGCCGCGCAGCGACCGTGATCGAAGTGCGACACGCCGACGGCGCGTCGTGAAGGTTCAAGTCTGGGGTGAGGCTTTAGTATCTGCGACTTGACCCGAGCGAACTACACGGGTGTAATTATGCATACACGTGAACCGCGTGGGGGGCTACGAGGTGGGAGAACGAGATGACGGGTTACCGTTCAGGCGTTCCCGACAATTGGTTCGTCGATCCGGTACAGCTCGGTGTTCCGGGGGTGCGTCGTCCCGTTGAGGGGATCGACGACAACCCGCTCGCCTGGCAGACCGATGCGCTGTGCGCACAGACGGATCCGGAGGCGTTCTTCCCTGAAAAGGGAGGATCGACGCGTGATGCGAAGCGAATCTGCACGACCTGCGATGTCCGCGGGGAATGCCTGGAATACGCACTGCAGAACGACGAGCGCTTCGGCATATGGGGCGGATTGAGCGAGCGCGAACGTCGCAAGCTCAAGCGCCGCGCCTGATCCGCTTGAGGCGGGACGCACACGACGCCGGGCACTCCGTTCTGGTGCGCCCGGCGCGTGCGCCGCTCTCGCCGTCGCGACCCGCCTAGGCTGACCAGGTCATGCCCGCTCGAGTTCACGCCATCCTCGTTGTGCGCCCGGATGGGCGCACCCCCGCGACGTTGCATCTGAAGCGCACGCTCGCGGCGCTGGACGATCAGCAGCGCCGCATCGACGCGCTCACCGTGGTCCTGTGCGGCCCGGACAAGGCCCTGACCGAGATGGCGACCGCCTCCGGCGCCGACATGGTGATCACCGCACCGGCGCATACGAGGTTCGCCGCCGCCGCGGCCATGGCCACCCCCGGCCTCACCGGCGACGCCGTCTGGCTGCTGGCGCAGGACACCGCTCCGGAGACGGATGCGCTCACTCGCCTGGCCGGAGCGCTCGAACTCGCGCCGTCGGTGGCTTTCGTCGCGCCGAAGCTCGTGCGGTGGGACGACCGCACCCAGATCGTCTCGCTCGGCGTCAGCATGACCACCCTCGGCCGTGCCGTGGGCATGGCCGACGGCCAGCTCGATCAGGGGCAGCACGACGCCGTCGAGGACATCCTGGCCGCAGACGTGCGCGGACTGCTCGTGCGCACCGACGCGTGGCGCGAGCTCGGCGGCCTCGACCCGGCGCTCGTCGGCGCCGACGAAGGCCTCGATCTCGGCATCCGCGCCCGCCTCGCAGGTGCGCGGATCTCCCTGGTGCCCTCGGCGCTGGTCGCCGTGGCGGGTGACGGCGTCGCCGGGATGCCGAGCCTGCTCAGCCCGCAGCGCGAACGTCGCCGCGCGTTCGCCGAGCGGACCGCTCAGCTGCACCGCCGCCTCGCCTACGCGCACCCGCTTGCCCTGCCCTTCGTCTGGCTGGCGCTGCTGCCGACCGCCCTGGTGCGCACCGTCCTGCACCTCGTGGCGAAGCATCCCTCGCTCGTCGGGGTCGAATGGGCCGCATCCGCGGTGGCGTTCGTGCGCGTCGGCGCCATCGGCCGCTCGCGGGCACGCATCCGCGCGGCGCGCCGCACCCCCTGGACGCAGATCGCGCCGTTGCGCGTCACCCGTGCGCAGCTGCACGAGCGCTTCGACGGCGATTCGGACGGCGGCGCGAACGAGGGGCCGGACACCCGGGGCGAGCTGCGGTTCTTCGCCGGTGGCGGCGCCTGGCTGGTACTGGCCGCGCTCGTGGTCTCGATCGTCGCCTTCCCCGCGCTGCTCGCATGGCCGGTGCTCGGTGGCGGGGCGCTCGAGCCGCTGCGTGCGACCGTCGCACAGCTGTGGGGGGACGCCGCCTACGGCCTGCGCGCCACCGGGCTCGCGACGATCGGCCCGGCCGATCCCTTCGCAGCCGTGATCGCGGTCGTCGGCAGCCTCTGGCCCGGCGACCCGTCGCGCGCGATGGTGCTGCTGTGGCTCGCCGCGCTGCCCCTCGCCGCTCTGGGCGGCTGGTTCGTGGCCACACGCGTCACCGCGCGGCCGCTGCTGCGGATCACCGGCGGCGTGCTCTGGATGCTGGCACCGACGTTCCTCGCGGCGCTGAGCCAGGGACGCCCCACCGGCGTGCTCGTGCACCTCCTGCTGCCGTGGCTGTTCTACGCCGGCAGCGTCGCGCACCGATCCTGGGCGGCCGCGGGCGCGGCATCCCTCCTCTTCGCCGCGGTCGTCGCGTGCGCGCCGTCGCTGGCTCCCGCGCTGCTGATCCTGTGGCTGATCGCCGTCATCCTCGCTGTCGCACTGCGCGGCGGTCGCGGGGTCAGCCGGCTGATCTGGCTGCTCGTCCCGGCCATCGCAGCCTTCGCGCCGCTCGTGTGGACCCGCATCCGCTCGGGGAGCTTCTGGGAGCTGCTGGCCGATCCCGGAGTCGTGTGGGCGGGTCCTCAGGTCGCCGCCGACCCGGCCGGCCGCGCGCTGCTGGCCGCGGGCTTCCCGACCCCCGACCTCGGGGGCTGGACCGTCCTGCTCGGGCAGATGGCGCTGCCGGTCTGGTGGGTGCCCCTGCTCGTGGCGCCGGTGGCCGTGCTCGCGCTCGCCGCCGCCCTCACGCAGCGGTGGCTCGCCGGCGTCGTGCTGCTCGTCGTGGCGGCCGTCGGCATAGGCACCGCCTTCGCCGCAGTCGGCATCGCCGTATCGTTCGACCAATCCGAGGTGGTCGCGCTGTGGCCCGGCGCGGGATTGAGCCTCGCCTGGCTCGGCGTCGTCGGAGGCGCGCTGGTCGCGCTCGACACGGGCTTCGCCCCGCGCCTCGCCATCGCCCGCTCGGCGACCGCGTTCCTCGTGATGGTCGCCATCGTCGTGCTCGCGGTCCCCGCGCTCGATCGGATGGTCGGTGTCGACCCGGATGTCGACGAGACGGCTTCGGTGCTGACGAACGGCCCGCGCAGCACCCTGCCGGCGTACGTCGCCGCCGAGGGCCGCGAGAACCAGGATGTCGGCACCATCACGCTCACTCCGCAGAACGAGGGCGGCGTCGCGACGCGCATCGTGTGGGGCGGCAGCGAGACGATCGGCAGCTGGTCGACGATCTCCTCCACCCGCACCAGCCCGACGGCGCAGGATCACGAGGTCGCGGCGCTGACGGCCGACCTCGTCACCACGAGTGCCGATAATGTCGTGGAACGCCTCGCCGCCGCCGGCGTCCGCTTCGTCCTGCTCGCGCCCGCCGATGCGCCGGAGTCCTCTGCCGCCCGCGCGCTGCGGCTCTCCGCCGCCACGGCGCTGAACCAGCGCGACGGACTGGACGCGGTCGGAGAGACCTCGAAGGGCGACCTGTGGCGGGTCACGCAGCCGATCGAGCCGCGCGCCCAGGCCGAGGCATCCGTCCGCGATCTCGCCCGCTGGATCGCCATCGCACAGCTCGCGGTCATCGCGGCGGCGCTGCTGCTGGCCGTGCCGACTCGCGCCTCTCGTCGAGAAGCCCGCCGCGCGTCGCGCATCGTGGGACCCTACTGGCAGGAGGGGCGATGAGCGATCGCCGCGCATTCCGCTGGGCCACGACGAGCGTCCGCCTGCTCGTCGGGACCCTCGTCGCCGTCGCGTTCGTCGTCGCCGTGGTGACCGCCGTCGCCGCCCCGTGGCCGACCATCGCCCACGAACCGCTGAAGGAGGAGGCGACACCCGCCCCGTCTGCGAGCGTCGTCTCGTGCACCGGCGGTCTGCTGATGCTGGGTCGCCAGGCGGGCAGCGCGTCGCAGCTCGCCGTGGCCGCCCCGCAGGGGACGACCGCCGGTTCCGTGGACGGGTCCTCGCGACCGGCCGAGAGCGAGCTGTCCGTCTCGGGCGTGCCCGAGAGCAGCCCGATGGTGTTCACCGTGCCGCCGGAGCGTGGCGAGCGGGCGGATGTCGCGGCATCCGGTTCCGCCGTCGTGAGCGCCGAGGATCTTCGCGGCTTCGCGGCATCCGCCTGCCATCCCGCGCTGATGGAGTCGTGGCTCGTCGGCGGCGCCAGCACCACCGGCGCGGCGGATCTCGTCCTGCTGGCCAACCCGGGGGTCGTGCCCGCGACCGTGCAGCTGACCGTGTACGGCACCGGCGGCGCGCAGGTGCCGCCCGGCGGCGACGCGGTCGTGGTGGCTGCCGGCACCCAGACCGTGATCCCCCTCGCGGGGCTCGCCCCTGGGCAGGAGAGCCCCGTCGTGCGCGTGACCTCGATGGGCGCGCCGATCCAGGCCTCGCTGCAGACCTCGCTCACTCGTACGCTCCTGCCGGTCGGCGTCGACCAGATCACCGCCATCGCCGCGCCCGAGCAGACGGTGACGATTCCGGGCGTCGCGGTGACGGTCGCGCCGGGTGCCGAGGGCGCCTCGGACGCGGCGACGGTGGTGCGGATGCTGTCGCCGGACGCCGATGCCGCGGCAACCGTCACGGTGACCCTGGTCGGCGGTACCGACCCCGTCGTGGAGCCGTCCGTCGTGCCGCTGACGGCCGGACTCCCGTCCGAGATCCAGCTCGGCGGCCTGCCGGTCGGGCAGTACGTCGTGCAGGTCGAAGCCGAGTCCCCGCTCGTCGCCGCGGTGTGGCAGTCGGCCGGCTCCGGTGAGGCCGCGGACTTCGCGTGGTACTCCGCCGCACCGACGCTCGGCGGTCCCACCCTGTTCGCCACGCCCGCCGGACCCGAGGGCGTCTTGACGATCCTCAACTCCGGTCCGAGAGCGGCGACGGTGACGGTCACGTCGGTGGACGGCGACCGGCCGCAGTCCGTGACGATCGCCCCGGGCGAGGCGGGGGCGCTGAAGCTCGCGTCGCAGTCGATCTTCCGGCTCGACCCGGGGGAGGGCGCCGGTGCGCTGCGCGCCGGGCTCTCGTTCGCCGGAGACGGCGCGCTGGCCGCCTTCCCGGTGTGGCCGTCGGATGGCGCGGCAGCGCCGATCGTGGTCTACCCGTAGGGCGGGACTCAGAAGTAGCGGAACCGCTCCGGACCGAGGTCCCAGGGGTCGCGGTCGAGGTACTCGGCGGCGGCGCGGAAGACGCAGCCCTCCACCATCATGCGGCGGTGCAGCTCGTCGTCGCGGTGCAGGTGGCTGAGCCGCTCGATCGGGACGCGGTACAGGATGATCCGCTTCTCGTCGGCGAGCACCTGCCAGCGGGGGATGCCGTCCTCGTCGGGCGCGGCAGGCATGTCCCCGATCTCGAAGCTCACGTGCTCGAGCTCGGGCCACGCGGAGCGGAGGAACTCCGCTGCGGTGCCCACGGCGAGGTCGAATCTCTCGACACGCGTGTCGAGAGGCGGCAGTGGCGGGCGCACCACGGGACTGCGGTCCTCGCGGCCGTGCCGCCCGTGCCGGGCCGGTCGGCGCACCGGAGCGGATGAGCTCGTCGTCCGTCGCCATGGCATGAGCCCATCCTAGGTGCGGCTGTGCGGCGCGGCACCCGAGTGCGCGGTGGGGCTGTGTCGTGCGGGTTGCGGGTGTGCGGGGGCGGGGCGGGTGTGCGGGGGCGGGGGCGAGGCGCTGGGGCGGATTTCGTCCGTCGGGGCGTGATTCGTGCGCCCCAACGGATGGATCGTGCCCCAACCCGTCCGCTACGGGCAAGACGTGCCCCCAACCCGTCCGCTACGGGCAAGACGTGCCCCATACCCGTCGGCGAGAGGCAGGACATGCCCCTATGGGCGCACAGCACCCCCTCTCCTGCCAGGGACGGACGGATCGCGCCCCAACCCCGTCAGTGGCAGGCAGATCTGAGGCTGCGCGGTGCGCGGGGCGCGGCGCTGGGGCGGATTTCGTCCGTCGGGGCGTGATTCGTGCGCCCCAACGGATGGATCGTGCCCCAAGCCCGTCGGCGGCGTGCGGATCTGCGGCATCGGCGGCTGCGCGGCTGTGCGGCGCGGCATCCGAGTGCGATCCTCGCCCGTGGATAGCATGACGAGGATGCGAGAGAGACTCTGCTCCAAGGTGGCCTGCGCCCGCGAGGCCGTGGCGACGCTGACGTTCGACTACGGCGATCAGATGGCCGCGCTCGGGCCGCTGGGCGGTGGAGGGGACCCGCACGCGCACGATCTGTGCGCGATCCACACCGACCGGCTCTCTGTCCCGAAGGGCTGGGTCGTCGTCCGTCACGAGACTCTGCGCGTCTAGCGCGGGTCGATGTTGAGACGATGCGCGCCCCCGTGACACTGACGGTCGAGGGGGTCGGCGTTCGTCGGATCCCCGCGAGTAATGCATACTCGGTATACGAATACTGAGTGAGTTTGCAGACAGCGGCGCCATTGGCGTGCGCCGCCGAAAGGACGAGACATGGTGGTCTGGCGTCGATGGATCTTCCCGATCCTGATGGTGGTGGTCTTCGGCTTGATCGCCGCATCCCTGGTGAAGGTGGCGTTCTTCCCGGATCAGCAGGCCGCGGCCGAGGTGCCCATCGGGCAGGTGACCGACCCGGTCGTGCCGGTCGAGCGCGGTTCCATCGTCAATCAGCTGGATGTCACCGGCACCGTCGCGCGGGATGAAGCCGTACCGCTGCGCTCGGACGTGGACGGAGTCGTCTCCGAGGCGTACGTCGGCGAGGGCGCGCGCGTGGAGGCGGGTCAGGCGCTCTTCAAGATCAAGCTCTCCGACCCGGTGCGGTACGTCGTGTTCACGGCTCCGTTCGCCGGCGAGCTGAGCGAGGTCGCGCTGGTCAAGAACCAGGCCACCAGTGTGGGAACCGAGTTCACGAAGATCACCCCGAACACCTTCCACGTGCTGGGCACGATCGAACCGGTGCAGCTGTACCGCCTGATCAATGCCCCGACCGATGCGACCGTCACCATCACCGGCGGACCGGCTCCGTTCACGTGCACCGGACTGACTGTCCAGGTGGCGCAGGATGCCGCGACCAGCGTGCGCTGCGCCGTTCCGGCCGACCAGACCGTGTTCGCCGGACTCCCCGCCACCATCGGGATCACGGTCGGAACCGTCGAAGACGCGCTGGTCGTGCCCACCACGGCCGTGCGCGGCGGCGCCGGCAGCGGCATCGTCTGGGTGGATGCCGACGGCACCGCCGAGGAGCGCACGGTCACGCTCGGCATCAGCGACGGCGTCACGATCGAGGTCCTCGAGGGTCTCGAGGAAGGCGAGCAGATCCGCCAGTTCGTGCCCGGCGTCGAGAAGGAGGCCGAGCAGATGTGCTACCCGGACGGCATGGGTGGCGAGTTCTGCGAGAGCGTCGTGCAGTGGTGAATCTGCTGAGTCTCGAGGGCGTCGCCAAGAGCGTGCTGCTGCCCGACGACACGACTCTCGACATCCTGACGGGCATCGATCTCAGCGTCGACGGCGGCGATCACGTGTCCATCGTCGGACGCAGCGGTTCGGGTAAGACGACGCTGCTGAACATCCTCGGGCTGCTGGACGACCCCACCGGAGGCACCGTGCTGTTCGAGGGGAAGAACGCCAAGGACCTGGGCGGCGGTGCGCGCGATCGGGCGCGCGGGCGCGACATCGGCTTCGTCTTCCAGCAGTTCAACCTGCTCGCCGGCCGCACGGCGCTGGAGAACGTCGTCATGCCGCTGATGTACAGCCGCGGGCGCACGTTCTGGAACCGCACCGCCATCGCCACGGCGATGCTCGAGCGGGTCGGACTCGGCCACCGGCTGAACAGCAAGCCCGACCGCCTCTCCGGTGGTGAGCAGCAGCGCGTCGCGATCGCCCGGGCACTGGTCCGTCGGCCGCGGATCATCCTGGCCGACGAACCGACCGGCGCCCTCGATGTCGAGACCGGTGGCGTGGTGATGGAGCTGCTCGACGAGGTCGCCACCGAGTCCGGTGCGGCCCTCATCACGATCACCCACGACCTGCACGTCGCGGCGCGCGCCCGGCGGCACTACCGGCTGGATGCCGGCGTCCTCACTGTCGCCGACCTCGATGCCGCGTTCGCCGCGAGCACGGTCGCCCGGCACCCCGCCGCAGAGCCGGCGTTCGAGCTCGCGCAGGAGGTGGCGGACTGATGGCGGCGCCGTCGTTCGCCCCCGTCGCCGGAGCCGTCCGTGAGGCCTGGGACGAGCTGCGCGTGCACAAGCTGCGCGTGCTGCTCAGCCTGATCGGCGTCGCCGTGGCCGTGGCATCCCTCACCGCCGTCGTCGCCATCGGCGAGCTGCAACGGCAGTACATCTCCGAGCAGAACGACCGCTGGGGCGGCCGCGAGGCCACCATCGCGATCAACATCACCCCGACCGGCACCGAACCGGTCGACTGGGACTCGTGGAATGCGCACGTGGAGCGGGTCTTCGACCGGTACGGGTTCTCGCACACGACGCGCAGCGGCCAGGCGCAGGTGCCGGTGCAGTTCCCCGACGGAGTGTCGCCGGTGCAGGCACGGCTGGTGGATCCGGCCTTCGGGACGATCCACCGCGTGGTGCTCGACCAGGGTCGGTGGTTCGTGCCGTCCGATGCGGACCTGCTCGCTCCGCCCGTCGTGATCTCCGGGCCCCTCTGGCAGCAGCTGGGGATGCCCGCGCTGTCCACGAATCCCGTGATCACGCTGGGCGGTCCGTGGGCCGGCACCTATCGACTGATCGGGGTGACCCCGAAGGCCGGCGAATGGGACCAGGAGATGCGTGTCGACATGCTGTTCGATGCGTTCCGCGATCGGGTCGAGGCCGTGCCGGACGACGTCATGGTCTCGACCGAGGTGTGGGTCTCGCCGGCGGATGCCGACACGATCGGGCCGCTGCTGGGCCAGGACCTGCGCGCCGGTCTCTCCGAGGGGTACGAGGTGACGGTCAATCGAAGCGACTTCGCCGCGCAGATGCAGGGTGATCCGATGCTGATCTTCACCCTGATCACCGGTGCGATCGCCGGCATCGTGCTGCTGCTGGGCGGACTGAGCCTGGTGAACATTCAGCTGGTGGCGATGCGGCAGCGGATCCGCGAGATCGGGGTGCGCCGCAGCTTCGGCGCGACCGGCGGGCGGATCTTCTTCTCCGTGATGCTGGAGAGCGTCGTGGCGACAGTGGTGGCGGGTGTTGTGGGCATCATCGCGATCGTCGTGCTGATGCAGCAGAAGTTCGTCGTCAACGCCCTCGCGCCGGGACTCTCGGACGTGCCGCCGTTCCCGTTCTCCGCCGCGATGACCGGGCTGATCGCCGCCGCGGCGGTCGGCGCGATCGCGGGGCTGATCCCCGCGATGGTGGCCGTGCGGGTGAAGCCGATCGACGCGATCCGGTTCTGAGGCGGGCTCGCCCGGCGGCCGGCTTCCGGTCCCGGGCGACGCCGCCGCAGGGGATCGGCGGGCGTGGAAGAATGGCCGGATGCCTCTCACCGTCAGCACTTCCGCCGCGCTCGACTTCGCCGTCGCCGACCTCCAGCTCGCCGAAGCGGGTCGCCACCAGATCCGCCTCGCCGAGAACGAGATGCCCGGGCTCATGGCCCTGCGCGAGGAGTTCGGGCCGTCGCAGCCGCTGCAGGGCGCGCGCATCGCGGGCTCGCTGCACATGACGGTGCAGACCGCCGTGCTGATCGAGACCCTCGTCGCGCTCGGCGCGCGGGTGCGCTGGGCCAGCTGCAACATCTTCTCCACGCAGGACGAGGCCGCCGCCGCGATCGTGGTCGGCGCCGGCACGCCGGAGGCACCGCAGGGCGTCCCCGTGTTCGCCTGGAAGGGCGAGTCGCTCGAGGAGTACTGGGAGTGCGCCGACCGCATCTTCGACTGGACCGGCACGGGCTTCGACGGCCCGAACCTGATCCTCGACGACGGCGGCGATGCCACGCTGCTCGTGCACAAGGGCGTCGAGTTCGAGGCCGCCGGCGCTGTGCCCGACGCCACGGCGGACGACAGTCACGAGTACGCGGTCATCCTGGACCTGCTTCGTGCGAGCCTCGCGGCCGACCCGCAGCGCTGGACGCGCATGGCGCAGGGACTGCTCGGTGTCACCGAGGAGACCACCACCGGTGTGCACCGCCTCTATGAGCTCGCGGCATCCGCCGATCTGCTCTTCCCCGCGATCAACGTCAACGACTCGGTCACCAAGTCGAAGTTCGACAACAAGTACGGCATCCGCCACTCGCTGCCGGACGGCCTGAACCGCGCCACCGACGTGCTGATCGGCGGCAAGGTCGTGTTCGTCGTCGGCTACGGCGACGTGGGCAAGGGCGCCGCCGAGGCCCTGCGTGGCCAGGGCGCTCGCGTCATCGTCGGCGAGGTCGACCCGATCTGCGCGCTGCAGGCGGCCATGGACGGCTTCCAGGTCGCAACGCTGGACTCCGTCATCGGCGATGTCGACATCGTCGTGACCGGCACCGGCAACAAGGACGTCGTCACCGTCGCGCACCTGCAGGGAATGAAGCACCTCGCGATCGTCGCCAACGTCGGCCACTTCGACAACGAGATCGACATGGCCGGTCTCGCCGCGCTCGAGGGCGCCGTCTCCGTCGAGATCAAGCCGCAGGTGCACGAGTGGCGGATGCCGAGCGGCCGCAGCGTCCTCGTGCTCAGCGAGGGACGCCTGATGAACCTCGGCAACGCGACGGGGCATCCCTCGTTCGTGATGAGCGCCTCCTTCACCAACCAGGTCCTCGCGCAGCTCGAGCTGTTCACGAACCTCGAGGCCTACCCGGTCGGCGTGTACGTGCTGCCCAAGGCACTCGATGAGAAGGTCGCCCGCCTGCACCTTCCCGCGCTCGGCGTGCAGCTGACGCAGCTCACCCCCGCGCAGGCGTCGTACATCGGCGTGCCGGTGGACGGCCCGTACAAGCTGGATCACTACCGCTACTGACGTACACCGAGCGGATGCGGCTGGTCAGCGCTGCGGGAACCCTCGGGGTGCGCCGGTGTCGACCGAGGTGAGGCGCGCCACGCGCTGCGCCTCGAGCTGCAGCGCGTGCAGCTCGCGGTCGCGCCGCACCGCGGCGACGCCGCGCAGCAGCGTCTCCGGGTCGACCGCCGGTACGGGCGCGACGAACGGCGCGGCCTCGGCGGCCAAGGACGCGGCGATCCGCTGCCGTGCAGCGGGCTGCATGTTCTCGGCCTGCTGCACGAACTGGGCGATGCGCCGGGCGAGCCGGTCGGGAAGACGTGCCACGTCGGCGACGGCGACCCACCCGGCCAGCACAGGCGGGGCCGGCGGCGCGGGAGCGGGCAGTCGAGGGGCGCGCGTGCGCTCGGAGTAGGTGCCGGCCAGCACATCGCCGAGGCGCTGGGCGCGCGGGGTGAAGGCGCCGACGATGGCCGCGACGGAGCCGAAGGTCAGCCAGATCTCGAGCACGCCGACGAACGCCCGGATGAACGCCTGGCGGAAGCCTGCGGCGCCACCGTCGGCACGGACGATGCGCCCGCCGGTGGCGAGCTTGCCGAGGCTGCGTCCGCGGGTGGCCGTCTCGACCGTGGTGGGGATGACGACGGCGACCAGGACGAACATCGCCACCGACAGGAGGGGGAACAGCTCGGACATCAGGATGTTCTGACCCATTAGCCAGGAGGCGACGAGTCCGAGGATCACGAAGACCGCGACACCGGCCGCCACATCGATGGCGGCGCCGAGGGCGCGGAGGAAATAGCCGAGCGGCTGGACGTCCAGAGCGACGGCTTCGCCGGTGAGCACCTCGTCCTGGTGGATCTCGACGCGACGCACCTCGAGTGTGGGCTGGGGCGCGTCCAGGGGCATGGGTACAGTAAATCAAATGGATCTCGACGCTCTCACCGCCGCGCGGCGGGACGAGTGGGCCCGGCTCCACGAACTCAGCCGTACGCGTCGCCTCACCGGCGACGAGGTCGACGAGCTGGTGGCGCGCTACCGCTCGGCCTCCGCGGATCTGGCTGACATCAAGACGTCCGCCGGGCGGACGGTCCAGGGCGACCATGTCTCCACCCTCCTGTCCCGCGCACGCCTGCGGCTGACGGGCAGCAGCGAGAACGTGGTGCGTCAGGTGCCGCGCTTCTTCGCCTACCAGCTGCCCGCGGCGCTGTACCGCCTCCGCTGGACGACGCTCGTGATCGCGATCGCATTCATCGCGGTGGGGAGCCTGGTCGCGTTCTGGATCTCGGGGGACCCTGCCCTGGTCGCGACGCTCGGTTCCGAGGCGCAGCTCGAGGAGTACGCCGAGAACAACTTCACCGACTACTACAGCGAGAATCCCGCCGCCGTGTTCGCGGGCACGGTGTGGACCAACAACGCCTGGATCGCCGCGCAGTGCGTGCTGTTCGGCATCACCGGGTTCTGGCCGGTGATGGTGCTGGTGCAGAACGCCATCGGGGTGGGCACGGCCGCGGCGATCATGCTCGCGCACGGACGCGGCGACGTGTTCCTGCTCTACATCCTCCCGCACGGCCTGCTCGAACTCACCAGCATCTTCGTGGCCGGCGCGGCCGGGCTGCACATCTTCTGGGCCTGGGTCGCCCCGGGCAGGCGCACGCGCGGCGAGTCGCTCGCAGCCGCTGGACGATCGCTCGCGACGGTCGCGATCGGCCTCGTGTTCGCACTCGCGCTGTCCGGCATCGTCGAGGGCTTCGTCACGGCACAGCCCTGGCCGTGGCCGGTGAAGATCGGCATCGGCGCGTTGGCGTTGGCGGCGTTCCTGGTCTACATGCTGGTCGTCGGCGGACGCGCTGCACGCCGTGGGGAGACCGGCGACCTGACCGAGTACGAGTCGGGAACCCCCACTCTCGTCGCGGGCTGAGGCGCTGCATCCGCCAGTTTGAGTCATTCAAAACAAGCTAGGATGAGAGCATGACGTCCGGCCGCGCTCTGCCCCTCGAGGGGATGGATGCCGCCGAGCGGATCCGCGCCGCCGGGCTCCGGGTGACCGACTCGCGCAGGGCAGTCGTGGAGGCACTGCACCAGCGCCCGCACGCGAGCGCCGACGAGCTGTACCGCACCGTCGCGCTGTCGGTTCCGCAGACCAGTCTGCAGTCCGTCTACAACGCGCTCGCCGACTTCGTGGATGCCGGACTCGTGCGTCGCATCGAGCCCGCCGGCCGACCCGGTCTGTTCGAGCTGCGCGTGGATGACAACCACCACCACGTCGTCTGCTCCCGGTGCGGCGCGGTCCAGGACGTCGACTGCGCCCACGGCGCGGCCCCCTGCCTGGATCCCGCCGACACCCACGGCTTCACGATCACTGTCGCGGAAGTGACGTTCTGGGGCGTGTGCCCCACCTGCGCCGCCTCCTGACTCCCAGCCCACCTGAAACGGAAGGAAGACCATGACCGACACCAACGACAGCGTGCCTCCCATCGGCGAGCCCGCCAACGACATCGATCAGTCGACGCTCGTCATCGAGACCGATGAGGCCGAGGCCGAGGCCCAGTCCGGGAAGTGCCCCGTCATCCACGCGCAGCCGCACCCCACCGCCGGGTCGGCCAACAATGTCTGGTGGCCGAACCAGCTGAACCTCAAGGTGCTCGCCAAGCACACCGCTGCGTCCAACCCGCTCCGCTCGGACTTCGACTATGCGGCCGCGTTCGAGAGCCTCGATCTGGATGCCCTGAAGAAGGACATCGAGGAGACCCTCACCACGTCGCAGGCCTGGTGGCCCGCCGACTTCGGTCACTACGGTCCGCTCATCGTCCGCATGGCGTGGCACGGTGCGGGCACCTACCGCGTCATGGACGGCCGCGGCGGCGCCGGCAGCGGTCAGCAGCGCTTCGCGCCGCTGAACAGCTGGCCCGACAACGTCAACCTCGACAAGGCCCGCCGTCTGCTCTGGCCGGTCAAGAAGAAGTACGGCCAGAGCATCTCCTGGGCCGACCTCATGATCCTCGCCGGCAACGTCGCGCTCGAGTCGATGGGCTTCAAGACCTTCGGCTTCGGCGGCGGCCGCGCCGATGTGTGGGAGCCCGACGAGGATGTGTACTGGGGACCCGAGACCACGTGGCTCGACGACCAGCGCTACACGGGCGACCGCGACCTGGAGAAGCCCCTCGCGGCCGTCCAGATGGGCCTCATCTATGTCAACCCCGAAGGCCCCAACGGCAACCCGGACCCGCTGGCCTCGGCCCGCGACATCCGCGAGACGTTCGCCCGCATGGCGATGGACGACGAAGAGACCGTCGCACTGATCGCCGGCGGCCACACCTTCGGCAAGACCCACGGCGCGGGACCTGCCGACAACGTCGGCGACAACCCCGAAGCCGCTCCCCTCGAGGAGCAGGGTCTCGGCTGGAAGAGCTCGTACGGCACCGGCCACGGTGACGACACGATCTCCAGCGGTCTGGAGGTCACCTGGACCTACCACCCGACCCGCTGGGACAACGAGTTCTTCCACATCCTGTTCGCGTACGACTGGGAGCTGTTCCAGAGCCCGGCCGGAGCGCACCAGTGGCGCCCCAAGGGCGGCGCGGGCTCGGACATGGTGCCGATGGCCCACGACCCGGCGACCCGCCGCGAGCCGCGCATGCTCACCAGCGACATCGCGCTGCGCGAGGACCCGATCTACGGTCCGATCTCGCGCAAGTTCGCCGACGACCCGGACGCGTTCGCCGATGCGTTCGCCCGCGCGTGGTTCAAGCTGACGCACCGCGACATGGGTCCCATCGACCGCTACCTCGGCCCCGAGGTGCCCGCTGAGGAGCTCCTCTGGCAGGACCCGGTGCCGGCCGTCGATCACGACCTGATCGACGCGGCCGACGCGGCAGCGCTCAAGGAGCAGATCCTCGCCACGGGCCTGACCGGCCCGCAGCTGGTCTCGACCACGTGGGCCGCGGCATCCACCTTCCGCGGCAGCGACAAGCGCGGCGGCGTCAACGGCGCCCGCATCCGTCTCGCTCCGCAGCGGGACTGGGCCGTCAACAAGCCGGCCGAGCTGGCCAAGGTGATCGCAGTGCTCGAGGGCGTCAAGGCGTCCTTCGACGCGGCACAGGCCGGCGGCAAGAAGGTCTCGTTGGCCGACCTGATCGTCCTCGCGGGCAACGCGGGTGTCGAGCAGGCCGCCAAGGCCGCCGGTGTCGATGTCGAGGTGCCGTTCCACGCGGGCCGCACCGACGCATCGCAGGAGCAGACGGATGTCGAGTCCTTCGGCTACCTGGAGCCGGCCGCCGACGGATTCCGCAACTACCTCGGCGCCGCGGCGATGTCCTCACCGCTGCCCGCCGAGCACCTGCTAATCGACAAGGCGAACCTGCTCACGCTGACCGCGCCGGAGATGACAGTGCTGATCGGTGGACTGCGCGTCCTCGGCGCCAACTGGGACGACTCGTCCTACGGCGTGCTGACCGATCGTCCGGGCGTCCTGACGAACGACTTCTTCGTGAACCTGCTCGACCTGGGCACCACGTGGAAGCCGCTGGATCCGGGATCGCACGCGTTCCGCGCGACGGATGACGCGACTGGCGCCGCCCTCGGCACCGGCACGCGCGTCGACCTGCTGTTCGGCTCCAACTCGGAGCTGCGCGCCGTCGCCGAGGTGTACGCGAGCGACGACGCGAACGAGAAGTTCGTCCGCGACTTCGTCGCCGCGTGGGGCAAGGTCACGGAGCTGGACCGCTTCGACCTCGTCTGACGCTCACACATGCAGAACGCCCCGCCTCGAAAGAGGCGGGGCGTTCTGTCGTACCGGGTACTACTTGGTGCGGGCCTCGGCCTGCAGCGGCTGAGCCGGGGTCGGCTCGAACAGTCCGCGGTGCAGGAGGCCGGCCAGCAGACCGCCGACGAGCGGGAACAGGATGAAGACCCAGAGCTGCGCCAGCGCATCGCCGCCGCCGTAGATCGCGGTCGCGATCGAACGGGCCGGGTTGACCGACGTGTTGTCGATCGGGATGGAGGCGAGGTGGATGAACGTCAGCGTGAGGCCGATCGAGATGCCTGCGAAGCCGGTCGCGCCGCGCCGCGCGTGGGTGACTCCGAGGATCACGAGGATGAAGACCGCCGTGAAGAGGATTTCCGCGATGATCGCCGATCCGAGACCGAAACCGCCGGGCGAGTGCTCGCCGTAGCCGTTGCTCGCGAATCCGCTGTCCTGCGCGTTGGCGAGCCAGCCGTCGGTACCGAAGAGGCCGATCAGGACGATCAGGGTCGTACCGACGGCGCCACCGACGATCTGGGCGACCAGGTAGCCCGGGACGTCCTTCCAGGCGAACCTGCCTGCGGCGGCAAGACCGAAGGTCACGGCGGGGTTGAAGTGGCCGCCCGAGATCGGGCCCCACGCGTAGATACCGGCCATCAGGGTGAGGCCGAACGCGAGGGCGACGCCCACGAATCCGACACCGAGAGAGGTCCCGTTCGCGCTGGCTCCGAAATCTGAGGCGAAGAGGGCTGTGCTGATCGATCCGAAAACGAGGACGAACGTGCCGAGTGCTTCGGCGACGAGCTTGTTCGCCGTGCTCGGGGTGGTGTTATCCGACATCGCGGACTCCTTTCATCGTCGCGACTGTATCGCCACGATTGCGCTGTGCGGACGCTATGAGTCGTGTGTCCTGAGAATTCCCTCAGAGTTGGCGTGTCGTGCCGCCGCCGGCCATGCGCGGATCAGAGGCGTCCGGCGGCCTTCAGAGCGATGTAGCGGTCGGCGATGCGGGGAGGCAGCGACTCGGGCGTGTCGGCGATGGCTTCGCCCCCGGCGCGCCCGATCGCGGCGGCCAGGAGCGCGGCATCGCGGAGCGTGCGCTCGGCGGATGCCGCGCGGTACACCTCGTCGGAGGTGGTGCGCTGTGCGGCGATCTCGTGCAGCGCCGTATCGGTCGCGCTGCCCACCAGCACGTGCGCGCGGCGGGTGAGCTGCGGCAGCGATCCGAGCAGCCCGCGGGCCGAGTCCGCCGCGTCCTGTGCGGTCAGGAGAACGACCAGCGATGGGCGGGAGGTGAGCGCGCGCACCTGGGCGAACGCGGCATCCCAATCCGTGTCGATCAGCTGCGGCTCGACGGGCGCCATCGCGTCCACGAGCGCCGGCAGGAGGGCGGCGCCGTCGACGCCGGTGACCCGCGCGCGCACGACGCGATCGAACATCACGAGATGCACGTGGTCGCCGGCGCGGGTCGCGAGGGCGGAGAGGAGGAGCGCGGCCTCCATCGCGGCATCCAGACGCACGGCGTCGCCTACGCGCGCGGCGGAGGTGCGGCCGGTGTCGATGAGGATCACGACGTGCCGGTCGCGCTCGGGGCGCCAGGTGCGCAGCATCGTGCTGCCGGCCCGCGCGCTCGCCCGCCAGTCGATCGAGCGCACGTCGTCCCCGCGCACGTACTCGCGCAGCGAATCGAACTCGGTGCCCTGCCCGCGCACCTGCACGCTGGTGTTGCCGTCCAGCTCGCGCAGCCGCGCCAGGCGGGAGGGGAGATGGCGGCGGGAGGCGAACGGCGGCAGGACGCGGATCGCCCCGGGTGCGACGATCCGGGCCTGGCGACCGGCCAGGCGGAGTGGACCGTCGGAGCGGATCACCACGAAGTCGCTGGACAGTTCGCCGCGCCGCCGCGGGAGCAGCGGGACCGTCACACGACGGTTCTCGCCGGCCGGCACGTCGAGGGGGATGCGTGCGGGCGCTGCTCCGGCGGTGGGCTGCCAGGCATCGCGCAGCAAGCCGTGCAGGCGGCGGTGCGTCGGGTTGTGCACCCGCACGATCGTCTCCACCCGCTCGCCCAGCCTGGCGCGGCGCGGGATCGACCGCTCGATCCGCATCTGGCGCGGGTCGGCGGCCGCCGCTGCGTCGGCGAGTGCGACGCCCAGGCACACGAGCAGCCACGCCAGCGCGGTCAGCCATGCATCCGCACCCGCGAGGGAGAGCAGGATGACGGGCACCACGCCGAGACCGACGAGGAGGGGAAGACGACCGGTGAGGTACACGACGACCTAGATGGGCACGCGGGTCTGCTGCAGCACCGAGCCGAGGACCGCGTCGACCGAGACGCCCTCGAGCTCCGCCTCCGTGCGCAGCCGGATGCGGTGGCGCCACGCCGGCACGACCATGGTCTGCACATGGTCGGGCGTGATCGCCGGGTAGCCGCCGAGCCACGCCCAGGCCTTCGCCGCCGCGAGCAGCGCGGTCGCGGCGCGCGGGCTCACACCGAGCTGCACCGACGGGCTCTGCCGGGTGGCGCGGGCGAGATCGACCACGTATGCGAGCACGTCGTCGGCGACGGTGACGGATGCTGCGGCCCGGCGTGCGGCGCGGATGTCGTCGGCCGTCACCACGCGCTCGAGGCCCCGCAGCTCGCGCGGGTCGAAGCCGGTGGCGTGGCGACGCAGCACGGCGATCTCGGCCTCGCGGGTCGGCACCTCGATGAGCAGCTTGAGCAGGAACCGGTCCAGCTGCGCCTCAGGGAGCGAGTAGGTGCCCTCGTGCTCGATCGGGTTCTGGGTGGCAGCGACCAGGAACGGGTCGGGCAGCTCCCGCGTCACACCGTCAGTGGAGACCTGGTGCTCCTCCATCGCCTCGAGCAGCGCCGCCTGGGTCTTGGGCGGCGTGCGGTTGATCTCGTCGGCCAGCACGATGTTGGTGAAGACCGGTCCCTCACGGAACTCGAACTCGCCGGTCCGTGCGTCGTAGACGAGCGAGCCGGACACATCGCCCGGCATCAGGTCTGGCGTGAACTGGATGCGCTTCGTGTCCAGGCCCAGCGCCCGGCTGAACGAGCGCACCAGGAGGGTCTTGGCTACACCGGGCACGCCCTCCAGTAGCACGTGGCCGCCGGCGAGGAGGGCGATGAGTAGTCCCGTGACGGCACCGTCCTGTCCGATGACGGCCTTGCCGACCTCGATGCGGACGCGATTCATCGCCTCCCGCAGTGCGGCGTCGTCGGGCAGGGCGGGGGAGCCGGGCTCGGTCATGGACGGTTCCTTTCCGGCCGGACGGCGTTGCGCACGGCGGTCTCGAGTTCGTGCAGGCGGTCGCTGAGCGCGACCAGCTGGGCGTCGGTGGTGGGCAGGTCATCGAGGAGGATGCCGCGCACCACGCGCGGATCGGCACCCACCCGGTCGGCGGCGGCATCGGCGATCTCACCGGCGGAGGCGACCGGACCGAGTCCCAGCATCCGTGCGATCCGCTCCAGCGTGCCGATCCGCAGCTGATCCGCGGCGTGCACGGCATCGCGGGCGCGGGCGTACAGGCGCGCGCGTCCCTCGGTCGTCTCGGACGCCCGCACGGTGACGGGGAGCCGCTCGGCCACGAGCGGGCCGAACCGGCGGCCCTTCCAGATCGCGGCCGCCAGCGCGGCACCCAGCAGGAGCACGATCGCGGGGCTGACCCACGGCGGGGTGAGCTCTCCGAGCGAAGCGGCGCCCTCCACGGGATCGACGTCGCCGAGACCGGGCACGTACCAGACGAGACGGGGCCGGCTGCCGAGCAGTCCGACGCCGAGGGCCGCGTTGCCCTCTTCGGCGAGGTGCTCGTTCGTGAGGACCGCGCGCCCGTCCACGGCCGCGCTGCCGTCGCCGAGGAGCAGCCCGAATGCCTCGTCGACGGGGTAGCAGCCCTTCGTGCCGTCGCCCGGGAGGAATACCGTGCCGATCGTGGCCGGGCCGGCGCGATCCGCGACCTCCGCGGAGCACGACGGGTCGACGCCCCCGAGCGGGGCGGCACCGCCGGGCAGCGCGTCGGGGAACAGCAGGCGCAGCCCCCGCGCACGCGGGTCGATGAGCACGACATCGGTCGCGGCATCCATCACCGTTTCCAGAGCGTCGTCGGACAGCAGGGGACTGTCGGCGAGAGCCAGGGTCGCCGGCCCCGCCGCAAGGGCCTCCAGCACGGCCTCGCGGTCGCGGACGACCTCGACCTCGATGCCCTGGTCGCGCAGGATCTGCGCCAGTGCGCGCGTGCCCTGCGGCCCGGCGGAGTCGGGGTCGAGCACATCGCGCTGAGCCCATTGGCCGGCGCCGGACAGCAGGGCCCCGGCGACGCCCACGACGACGAGCGCGACCACGATCGCCGCCCAGCCGAGCAGGCCGCGACGGCGCGAGGGCGGGCGGACCGGATCCGCGATGGTGACCGTCACAGGGGCGCCGCCTCGAGCAGAGCCTGGGCGACGGAGGTCTGGGAGCGGACGGCATCGTCGACGGTCACGACGCGGCGGTACAGCTCAGGCGTTCCGGGACGTCGCAGGTAGCGCACGTCGTCGAAGGCGCTCGCCGCCTCATCCAGATCGACAGCGGATGCCGGGAAGGCTCGGCCGGCGGCGCGGGCGAAGGCGTGCACGGTCGCGCCCGGTGGGGCTTCGACGGCGCCGCGCTCGTCGAGACCGCGGGCCAGCGCCCGGAACCGCAGCACGATCGCCGCATCCCATTCGTCACGGGAGGCGTGGGATGCCGCAGCGCGGCGCAGTTCGTCGGCGGTGCGCCGCTCGGCCGTGCCGAACAGCTCCGCCGTGGCGACGCGCGATCGGCGGAGTGCGCGCGGGCGACCCCAGATCAACAGGGCGACGACGATGATGACGATCACGACGACGGCGGCCACGACGGCCAGGATCGGCGCCCAGCCGCCGGACAGCTGGGTGCCGAACAGGCTCGCGAGGAAGTCGCCGATCGCCCGCGCGATCAGGTCCAGCGGCGTCGGCTGGGCCGCCGTGTAGACGGGGTCGGACAGCTCCTGCTCTGCCCAACGACGGGCCTCGTCGCCGTCGGGTGTCGGAAGCGGCACGGACGCCAGCACGCGGCTCACGCCCACGGCGACTCGGGGTCGATGCCGTCGGTGCCGGGCGCGGTCCAGCGCGTCGGCGTGGGCGGAGCGTCCGTGCTCGGCGCGGCGGGCGGTGCAGGTGGTGCGGGTGGGTACGCAGGCGCGGGCGGACCGTAGCCGGGCGGGGGAGCGGCATAGCCGGGGGCCGGCGGGGGATAGCCGGGACCGGGCTGCGGGTAGCCCGGTGCGGGGGCATACCCCGGCGCGGGCGGATAGCCGGTGTACGCGGGCGGGTAGGTCGGATACGGCGGGGGCACCGGCGTGCCGAGGCGGGGGGCGAGCTCGCGTCCGACGTGCTCGCGGTACGGATCGGGCAGGCTCGTGGCCCCGGCATCCCGCTTCTCCACGTACGCGAGCAGGTCGAGGTCGAGGCCTTCGCGCCGCATGCGGCAGTCGATGTAGATGAGGGAGGTGGCCGTGGCCTGGACTACGACGGCGACGGCCTGGATTGCGAACGTGATGATCTGGGTCAGCAGGGCGCCGATGAGGATCGCGATGAGCGTACCCGGCTCCGGGTCGCCGGTCGGCGAGATCACCGTGGTGAGGCCGCTGGAGAGCAGGGACAGCGGGATGCTGACAGCCTGCGCGATGGCGCCGAACAGGAAGGAGATCAGCACGATGATGCCCAGTGCGGGCCAGAAGCGTCCGCGGATGAGGCGCCAGGCGCGGGCGATCGCGCCGAAGATCGTGGCGTGCTCGATGATGATCGTCGCCGGCACGAGCAGGAGCTTCGTGGAGATCCAGAGGGTCAGCGGGATGGCGGTCAGGATGACTACCACCGTCAGCCCGATCGCCACGGGCAGTGCCGCGAACCCGATCGCCACCAGGGCGCCGACGACCACGGCGACCAGCAGCACGACGGCGAGCGTCAGCAGCAGCGAATAGCCGATCAGCCGCCACACGACCGGCTTGACCCGCTGCCAGATCATCCGCAGCGTGAGCTTCTCGGCCACGACGGCGTGCGCGACCTCGCTCACCACGACACCTTGCACGAGAGTGCTGAGCACTCCGGTCAGCAGTCCCAGGACGAACCCGGTGACCGCGGTCAGCGCGATGGAACCGGCCATGATGGCCTCGAACTCGTCCGAGCCGGGGCGGACCGTGTCGAGCCGGGAGAACGTCAGCCAGGCGACGCCGCCGATGCCGACGATCATCAGGGTGTACGCCAGCGCCTGGATGCCGAGCGCGAACCCGAGCAGGACCCGTGGGTTGTGCCGCAGCGCGACGAACGAGCGTCCCAGGATGGTGCCGAACGTGAGCGGATGGAGGGGGATGATCCCGGGACGGGATGCCGGTGTCCAGGCCGGATACGCGGTCACGGGGCCTCCTCGTGCTCAGACTCGTCACTATCGTGTCACACGCCACCGAACAAGCTGAGCGTGTGTCCAGCCCTGGTCGATTACTCTGTGGAGAACGCACGGGGGAAGCGCGCACCGCTGCGACCCCGGCACGACGCAAAGGACGACGCGTTCATATGACTTCACGCATTCTGGTTGTCGACGACGACACCGCCCTCGCAGAGATGATCGGCATCGTCCTGCGCACCGAGGGATTCGAGACGGTGTTCTGTGCCGACGGCGCCAAGGCGGTCGACATCTGGCGCTCCGAGCGACCCGATCTGATCCTGCTGGATCTGATGCTGCCGGGCATGGACGGCATCGAGATCTGCACGCGGATCCGCGCGGAATCCGGCATCCCGATCATCATGCTGACCGCGCGCACCGACACGGCCGACGTCGTCCGCGGCCTCGAGGTCGGCGCCGACGACTACATCGTCAAGCCCTTCAACCCGAAGGAGCTGGTCGCCCGCATCCGCACCCGTCTGCGTCCGTCCGCGCAGCCGGCGAGCGAGGTGCTGCGCATCGGCGATCTCACCGTGGACGTCGCGGCCCATGAGGTGCGACGCGGCGATGACGCGATCGCCCTGACGCCGCTCGAGTTCGAGCTGCTCGTCGCGCTCGCCGCCAAGCCGCAGCAGGTCTTCTCCCGCGAGATGCTGCTCGAGCAGGTGTGGGGCTACCACTACAAGGCCGACACGCGCCTCGTCAACGTGCACGTCCAGCGGCTGCGCGCCAAGGTCGAGCTCGACCCCGACAACCCCAAGATCGTCACCACGGTCCGCGGCGTGGGCTACCGCGCCGGCGCCGTGGTCTAGAGCACGCCATGGGTCCGGCGACGGCGGCGGTCGCGGCATCCCGTCCGAAGATGGCGGTTTGGCGCGATTGGCGTTCCTGGCCGGAGAACCTCGCGTCGCTGTGGCGCCGATCGCTGCGGTTCCGCACGATCCTCATCACGTTGGCGCTCACCGCGCTGGCGATCCTGGTGGCGTGCATCTGGATGGCGGTGACCATTCAGAACGACCTGTTCACGTCGCGCCGGGATCAGGTGCTGGACGACTCGCAGCGTGCGACCCAGGCGGCCCAGCTGCAGTTGGACAACGCGGCGGTGCAGGGCGATGCCGCCCAGACCCAGCTGCTGTGGTCCAGTGTGCAGCGCACGCTCGGCGAGCGCTCCTCGACGAACTCGATCGCCGCGTTCCGCATCGACCAGACGCCGTCCGCGATCGCTCCGCAGAACTTCACCTCGGGGGCGCTGGAGAGCGTCGACCTCATCTCGGAGTCGCTGCGCAGCGCCGTGCGCGACGACGCGTCCAAGCAGTGGTGGCAATCGGTGGCGCTGCCGCTGTCGGACGGCGGCGTCGAGCCGGGCATCGTTGTCGGTCAGCAGCTGCAGCTGCCGAGCGTCGGCCCTTACGAGCTGTACTTCGCCTACGACCTCGGGAGCGCCCCGCAGACCCTCGGCTTCATCCAAGGCACCCTGTGGGTGGTCGGGATCGGGCTCATCCTGCTCATCGGCGCCATCGCCTGGTTCGTGCTGCGCTCGGTCACGACGCCGATCGGCGAGGCGGCCGAGACCAGTGCGCGCCTGGCGGCGGGCGATCTCGGCGTGCGGCTCCCGGTGCGCGGCGAGGACGAGTTCGCCACGCTGGGCCGTTCGTTCAACGCGATGGCCGACAGCCTGGAGTCGCAGATCAAGGAGCTCGCCGACCTATCGCTCGTGCAGCAGCGCTTCGTTTCGGACGTCTCGCACGAACTGCGCACGCCGCTGACGACCATCCGGCTCGCGGCCGACATGATCAACGACCACCGCGACGACTTCGAGCCCGGCACGGCGCGCGCCGCGGAGCTGCTGAACGCCCAGGTGCAGCGGTTCGAGACGCTGCTGACCGACCTGCTCGAGATCAGCCGCTACGACGCCGGCTCGGTGCAGCTCGAGCTGGAGCCCACGAGCCTGGCACATCTCGCGGAGGACGTCATCGGATCGATGCAGCAGCTCGCCGATCAGCACCACACCGACGTGCGGCTCGTCGCTCCGGGCGGGTACTCCCCGGTGGAGATGGACCCCCGGCGCGTGCGCCGCGTGGTGCGCAACCTGCTCGGCAATGCGATCGAGCACGGCGAGGGGCGGCCGATCGTGGTGACCGTGGACAGCGACCAGCAGAGCGTCGCGATCGGCGTGCGCGACTACGGGCTCGGCATGAAGCCCGACGACGTGGACCGGGTGTTCGACCGCTTCTGGCGCGCCGACCCTTCGCGCAAGCGCACCATCGGCGGCACGGGGCTGGGGCTCTCGATCTCCCTCGGTGACGCACGCCTGCACGGCGGTGAACTCGCGGTGTGGTCGGAGCTCGGACGCGGCACGCACTTCGTGCTGACCCTGCCGCGTCAGAACGGCCGGATCGAGGGCGCCTCGCCCATCCCGGCGGATCCCGGCGAGGACGACATCTCCGCGGTCGACGCGCTGGGTCTGACCCAGCCGATCATCGTGCCGAAGGATGCCTCGTCCACGTCGAAGGGGGGTCGCACATGAGCGTCCGCCGCAGTCTCGTGGCCGTGGTGATGGCCGCGGCGGTGCTCGTGCTGGCGGCCTGCACGGGGCTGCCCACCAGCGGCCAGGTGTACGCCGGGCGGGACGCGGCCGAGCAGGTCGAATCGCCCGACTTCTCGTTCATCCCGGACCGTCCCCAGCCGGGCGCGACGCCCGAGCAGATCGTCGACGGATTCATCCGCGCCGGTTCGGGGCCCGCGGGCGAATGGGCCAGGGCGAACCTCTTCCTCGCTCCGGGCGCCGAGTGGGACCCCTGGGCGACCGTCACCGTCGACGTACAGGGCTCGCGCGAGGTCGTCGAGGTCGAACCGGCGACGGCCTCGCCCGACGACACGCACAGCACCGTCACAGCCGAGATCACCCCCGTCGCGAACGTCGACAACCGGGGGGTGTACAGCCCGTCCGAGTCGGTCGTCGCCTCGACGCTCCCGTTCCAGCTGGAGAAGCAGCCGGACGGCGAATGGCGCATCACCGAGGCCCCCGACGGCGTGGTGCTGGATCAGAACCTCTTCACCACCGTCTACCGGCACTACTCGCTGATGTTCTTCGATCCGACGTGGCAGTTCCTCGTCCCCGACGTGCGGTGGTTCCCCCGGGTGAAAGTCGCCAGCACGATCGCGACCCAGCTCGCGGCGGGGCCGGCGGAGTGGCTGACCGGCGCCGTGGGGTCCGGCTTCACCGACGGCACCCTGGTCACTTCATCGGTGGTCACCTCGAACGTCGCGGATGTGGCCCTGAGCGTCGACGCGCAGACCCTGGACACCGAGACCATCGACCGCATGCAGACGCAGCTCACCGCGAGTCTGGCCGCCGCCGGGGTCTCCGAGGTGCGGATGTCGGCCGATGGGGTGCCGCTGACCGCCTCGATCGTCCCGGTCCGCTCGACCACGGTCGCCGCGGCTCCGCTCGTGCTGACCGAGACCGACTTCGGCTTCCTCGGCGGCGACGCGCTCGTCCCGATCCCGGGGCTGTCCGATGCGATGATGTCGGTCACGCCCGCGCCCGTGTCAGCCCAGATGTCCCCAGACCGCGACTTCGCGGCGGTGCGGCTCGAGGGTGGCGGGGTGTCTCGCGTCGAGGCGCGCGGCGACGTCGTGCCGCTGGACACGCGCGCCGGACTCATCGATCCCACCGTGGATGCGTTCGGCTACACGTGGAGCGTGCCCAGAGACAGCCCCTCGGGGTTGTCGGCGTACGACCCGACCGGCGTGCACATCGACTTCCCGACGGCGTGGTCCAACGCGACGCAGATCTCCGCGATGGCCCTCTCCCGCGACGGGACCCGCCTGGTCGCGCTGCTGACCGGCGGCGGGCGCACCTCGGTGTGGGTCGCGGCGGTCGTGCGCAACGCCGACGGGGTGCCGCAGAGCGTCGGCGTGCCGATCGTGCTCAGCGAGTCGCTGGCCGCAGCAGGCGGGGTCGCGTGGCTCGACGGTGCGACGGTCGGCGTGCTCGGATCGTCCGGCAGTGAGCCCATCGTGCTGGAGCAGCCGATCGGCGGACCTTCGATCGAGACGGACGCTCCGGCCAGCTCGGCCACCATCGCCGGGTCGAACCAGGCCACCACCGTGCGGCTGCGCGGATCCGACGACACGCTGTACGTCAAGCGCGGGACGAACTGGCAGCCGTTGGCCACCGGCATCCGTCTCCTCGCCACCCAGCAGGGCACGCCGCAGCAGTAGCGCCGTGCTCGGGTGGGTATGTCCGGTTCGCCGACTCCTGCACAGACCACGGCGGGGAGCGAGTGATCCACGGATGCCGCGGCCCCCGGCTGCGGGCGCGTCATGCTCGGCGAGCATCGGTCCATGTCGCTTCCCGTCCTCGTCCGCGAGGCCCTTGCCGATGCCCTCGTGCTCGCGTTCCCTGTCGACTGCGCGGGGTGCGGCGCGGAGGACGTCGCGCTGTGCGCGCCCTGCCGGACCGCTCTGGCGCCCCGCGTGACCTCGCGCGTCCTGGAGCCCGGGCTGGCGGTGCTCAGCGGTGTCACCTTCGACGGCGTCTGCGCACGCGTGATCCGCTCCCTCAAGGAGGACGGCCGGCTCGGCCTGGCGCGTGACCTGGCTCCGCTGCTGCGCGCCGCCGTCGACGCCGCCGACGCGGGCGACGCAGTCCTGGTGCCGATACCGACCTCCCGTGCGGCGTTCCGGCGCCGGGGCTACCGCGTCGTGGATACGGTCGCCCGGCGCGCGGACCTGCCCGGCGCGCGGCTGCTGCTGCCGGCCCGGCGCACGTCCGACCAGCGCGCGCTCGGGCGCGAGCAACGCCGCAGCAATGTCTCGGGCAGCCTGCGGGCGACGGATGCGGCGGGTCTGCGCGTGGTGATCCTGGACGACGTCGTCACGACCGGAGCGACGCTTCTCGAGGCTGCGCGTGCCCTGCGGGCGGGTGGTGCGACGGTTGTGGGGGCGGCCACGATCGCCTCCACACCGCGCCGAACAAGGCCGGCGGATGACTCATTGGAAACTGGTAGGTGACAGGGCGGTGTCCGGTGGCTAGCGTGGAGAGGACAAGGCGACTCGTGGTCCGCCCTTGACCGGGTGGACCCGGAACAAGGAGGTCAAGGATGGATACCAGCATCGTCGGCGTGGGCGTGGGGATCACTGATCGTTTCCGCTCGGTGGTCGAAGAGAAGGCCGCCCGTATCGAACTCCTCGCGCCTCGGGCGCAGACCCTCGAGGTCAAGGTCACCCATCGCGCGTACCACAACGGTCGCGTCGAAGACGAGACGGTCGAGCTCACGCTCACCGGCAAGGGCCCCGTGGTCCGGGCCGAGGCCGTCGACGGCGACAAGTTCGCCGCTCTCGACCTCGCGGTCGACAAGATGACGGAGCAGCTCCGTCGTGCCAAGGACAAGCGGGTCGACGCGCGCAACCACCCGCGGGGGGCCAAGTTCGAGAAGGGGAGCGGCCAGCTCGAGGGCATCGACATCCGCCCGGCCAGCGCCGAGGTACTGCACGCCGTGCGGACCGGCGAAGTCCCCATCGTCACCGGTCCCGAGGACGAAGAGGCGTACACACCGGTCGTCATCCGCACCAAGAACTTCGACGCCGAATGGATGCCGGTGGAGGAGGCCGTCGACCGCATGGAGCTCGTCGGCCACGACTTCTTCCTCTTCATCGATGCCCGCACCGATCACCCGAGCGTCGTGTACCGCCGCAAGGGCTGGGACTACGGCGTGATCTCGCTGACGGCGCTCGCACCGCCGCTGGTCGAGGAGCTCGCCTCCTAGACCGGGACATCCGATAGACGGACGAACGCCCCCGGGATGCCGAGCATCCCGGGGGCGTTCGCGTCGATTCAGTCGAAGAAGTCGCCGAGGAGGCTGCCGATGACGAGGCCGCCGAGGATGCCGGTCATGGCATCGTTGCCGCCACGACCGCGTGCAGGGCCGCCGGTCCACCCACCCGGGTCCTGCGGGCGGGACGAGTCGATATCGCGCTGAGCGAGCTGCAGGGCCTCGCTGGCGAGCATCCCTGCGCGACGCGCCATCTGCAGGGATTCCTCGAGGGAGTCTTCGCCGGTGGGAAGACGCTCGATGTCGGCCCGCAGTCGCTCGGCCTCGGCCAGGCGGGTACGGGCGTCGGCGCCGATCCAGCCGCGGTGCCCGGCGATCACGCTGCGTGCGACTGCCAGCTGCCGGTCGGCGTCATCGACGGCGTGACGGATCTGGTCGGGAGTGGGCAGCGGGCGCGCCTCGCGCTCGCGGGCCTTGGCGATCGCGGCATCCAGTGCGCTGTTGGCCTCGCGCAGCTGGGTGAGCTCGGCGAACGGGTCGGGCTTGACCCCTGCTCCGGGGAGTGCGGCGAGGGCCTGCTCGAGCGCGGTGACGGCGGCGCTGACAGCGGGGGTGCGCGGTGCCGTCCGGGCGGCGACGATGTCCTGACGCGAGTCGGCCACCACATCGGCGAGCGTGGACTGCGCGCGCAGCGCCTCGACCTCGAAGTCGTCGACGGCGTCGAACAGCGACGCGGCGCGCCGCACCGCCTCGGTGGAAGTCTCCAGGGCCAGCAGCGCCTGCTCGCGCTGACCGGCCTCGCGGCGTCGCTCCGACACGTCGGCACCATGCTCGGCGAAGTCGAGCAGCTGCTCGGCCTCGTCGGCGTTGGCGGCGATCTGGTGCACGGCATCCGTGCTGTATCGCTCGGATACGCGCGCGATGACGGAACGGGCCTCCGGAAGGCGGGTGCGCAGCCGGGCGGCGTCGGTGCGGACGCCGGCAAGGATCTCGGGCGCGCGGCGCACGGTCGCGATCCGGCTCTCCAGGGCTGACGTGCGGTCCTCGAGCAGGTCGGTCGCCCACTCGCACAGCTGCACGATCCGCGCGTTGCGGGTGCGCAGCTCCTCGCGGGTGTCGGGGATCTCGTCGTGGTTCAGCTGGTGGAGGTGGAACGCCTCGGCCATGTGGGTGCGCACGGCGTCGAGCGCCGAGCGTACTTCCGCTGTGGCATCCCGTCCGAGTTCCGCCTCGGCGAAGATGAGCTCGTCGGCCGTCAGGCGGATCCGCTCGTCGGCCTGGACCAGAGCGGACTGCGCGCGACGATCCAGATCCGCGTCAGCGGCATCCTGCTGCGCTTGCTCTTCTTTGCGTCGTTTGCCCCAGAATCCAGCCATGTCTCGATCCTAGGAGGACCGACGGGCTCCGCCGTGCCTCGTTCGCTGAGGGCGCGGCCGGACGGCCGCACTCTCAGCGAATCCCAAGCTCAGTCGCGGTCGCCGGATTTGTGGCGCGGCTTGCGTGCGAAGTCGGAGCCCGAGCGGCTCGGGCCGCCGGTGTCCAGGCGCATCTGGATCAGCTGACCCGAGATGCGCGTGCCCGACAGCTTGTCGAGGGTCTCGCGCGACAAGTCTGCCGGCAGCTCGACGAGCGAGAAGTCCGGACGGATCTGGATCGCACCGAAGTCGCCCCGGCTGAGACCGCCCTCGTTGGCGAGCGCGCCGACGATCTGGCGCGGTTCGACGCGGTGGCGCTTGCCGACGGCGAGGCGGTACGTGGCCATGTTGGCGTTGCTCGTGCGCGGACGGCGCTCGGGGCGCTCGCCGCGGTCGTCGCGGTCGAAGCGACCCGGGCGCTCGCCACGGTCGCCGCGGTCGTCGAAACCGCGCGCCGGGCGTGCGGGCTCGGGCTCGAGCAGCAGCGGGGACTCGCCCTGCGCCACGACGGCCAGGGCGGCCGCGACATCGACCTCGGGCACGTCATGGTTGCGGACGTAGTGCGCGATGACGTCGCGGAAGCCGTCGATGCGCTCGGTCTGACCGAGCGCCGCCGTGATGCGGTCGTCGAAGCGCGCGAGGCGCGTGACGTTGACGTCCTCCGCCGTGGGCAGCTGCATCAGCGTGAGCTGCTGACGGGTGGCGCGCTCGATCGCGTTGACGAGCCCGCGCTCGCGCGGCGTCACGAAGCTGATCGCGTCGCCGGTGCGCCCGGCACGGCCGGTGCGGCCGATGCGGTGCACGTACGACTCGGTGTCGGTCGGGATGTCGAAGTTGACCACGTGCGAGATGCGCTCGACGTCGAGGCCTCGGGCCGCGACATCCGTGGCCACCAGGATGTCCAGCTTGCCGGACTTCAGCTGGTTGACCGTCTTCTCGCGGACGGGCTGAGCGACGTCGCCGTTGATGGCGGCAGCGGAGTAGCCGCGGGCGCGCAGCTTCTCGGCGACCTCTTCGGTGGCGCTCTTGGTGCGGGCGAAGACGATCATGCCCTCGAAGTTCTCGACCTCGAGGATGCGCGTGAGCGCGTCGATCTTCTGCTGGTACGAGACGATCAGGTACCGCTGGGTGATCGTCGCGGAGGTCGTCGTCTTGGTCTTGACCGTGATCTCTTCGGGATCGTTCAGGTACTTCTGCGAGATCCGGCGGATGGCGGCCGGCATCGTCGCGGAGAACAGTGCGACCTGCTTGGTCGAGGGGGTGTCGGCGAGGATCGTCTCGACGTCCTCGGCGAAGCCCATCTTGAGCATCTCGTCGGCCTCGTCGAGCACGAGGAACTTGAGCTCGGACAGGTCCAGCGTGCCCTTGTCGAGGTGGTCCATGATGCGACCGGGGGTGCCGACGACGATGTGCACGCCGCGACGGAGGGCCGACAGCTGCGTGCCGTACCCCTGTCCGCCGTAGACGGGGAGGACGTGGACGCCCTTGACGTGCGCGGCGTACTTCTCGAACGCCTCGCAGACCTGCAGTGCGAGCTCGCGCGTGGGGGCGAGGACCAGGGCCTGCGGCGTCTTCTGCGAGACGTCGAGGCGGTCCAGGATCGGGAGCGCGAACGCGGCCGTCTTGCCGGTACCGGTCTGGGCGAGTCCGACGACGTCGCGTCCGGCCAGAAGCGTGGGAATGGTGGCGGCCTGAATGGCCGAAGGGGTCTCGTACCCGACGTCGCTGAGTGCCTTGAGCACCGCGTCGCCCAATCCGAGGTCGGAGAACGTCATCGCGGCGGGCTCTACAGGAGCCTCGACCGGGGCGGAAACATCGTCAGAAGACACAGTTCAGGATAGTCCGTACCGCCTGAGAGGAGACAGGATGCGCCGGCCCCGGGCGTTTCCGACCGCCCGAGGCGAGGCATACGTCGACCGCGGCGTCCTCCCGCGGTCAGCCCGCGAGGTTCTGCGCGATCAGTCCGGTGAGATCGATCGGCTCGGTCGGAGGCAAGCTGATCGCGGCGGGGTCGACGGCGGGCACGGAGCGGTTCATGGTGTGTCCTTTCGAGGGGTCCTGCTTGTATATGTCCGGCACATCCCGATTCGTCTCATGTGATCGCTGTTCGGCGAGTGAGCTCGGGATGCCGCGGCGGGACGAGCCACGACACCGTTGCGATCGCCAGCGGCAGGCCGACGGCGAGAGCTGCGAGCACGGCCCACGGGATGTCGGCGACCCGGAGGTCGTGCCCGGATTGGATCGCGAAACCGATCGGCGGCAGGATGCCGGCCGCGGTGCCGGCCAGGGTTCCGAACCCGGCGATCACCAGACCCTGCCAGAACCCGATGCGTCGGCGCAGCCCCGGAGTCCCGCCCACGGCGGTGAGCGTCGCATCGTCGGGGCGGCGTTCGTAGCGCGCGAGTCCCAGCGCGACCGCACTCGCGCCGAGCACCAGCACGGCGACGGCGCCCAGCAGCGGCACCATCCAGGCGGCATCGCTCGGAGGCCCGGACTCGTACCGGGGAGCGAGCGCCCAATCGGCGCTCACCGCGTTCGAGGCCTGCTCCATCAGCCGGTCGAGGTCGACGGTGGAGGGCTGTGCGCTGAATGAACCGATGACTTTGTCCGGTTGGGCCACGACACCCAACCGAGAGGCCGTCTCGGGGGAGATCGCGATGGAGATCGGCTGCCGGGGGAGGTCGACCACGACGGTGTCGAGCTCTTCGGTCCACAGCGGGGCGCTGATGTCGGGCAGCCCCCAGTCGTCGGGGCGTTTGTCGGGGTCCCAGATGTTGTCGGGCGCCCGACCCTCGCTGACATCGGCGACCGTCCAGGCGGCGACGTCGATCGTGCCGTCGGTGACGAACCGCGGGTCGGCGACGAGCGCGGCGCCCTCGCGATAGGCCGCCAAGTCGCCGGGCGACAGCGTCGTTCCGAGCGCGGTCTCCAGGTCGCGCAGCGCGACGACGGAGAGGGGGTTCTGCGGGCTCTGGCCCATCGTCGAGAAGCTGTTGACGACGCTCGGGTCGAGCAGGTGCTCCGCGGGGAGCAGTGCCATCACGTACTCGGCCTGGCGAGCATCTGCGGCGCCGCCGTTGAACCAGGCGTTCAGTTGGCGACCGGTCACTGCCACGCGATCGGCTCCTGCCGCGTCCGCGAGGTCCACGGCCGCATCGGCGGCCAGAGCCGCATTCGCCGCCGTCACGGCCTCCGTTCCGGTGGGCTCGATATCGATCGCGAGGCTGCCGAGCGGTGCCTGATAGAACCATTCGCGTGCGGTGTTCGCCGTCTGCATCGACAGCTGTCCGATCGCGAACACGCCGATGAAGACCGTCGCCGCGATCGCCGCGAAGGCCGGCACGGTGCGCGAAGCGTTCGCCGCGGCATCCCGCGAGGCGATCTTGGCCGACAGGCCGAGCTTCGAGAGGCCGCGCGCGGTCCACCAGAGCAGCCAGGCGCCCGAGATGAGGATGCCGATCTGCACCAGGATCGGCCCGATCACGATTCCGAACGGCGGGATGGCGCGCAGAGGCGAGTCGGACGCGACATCGTCCATCGTGGTCATTGCCGCGGCGGCGATGCCGGAGATGAGTGTCAGGCCGACCCCGACGAGCAGCAGCAGCGATCCCCAGATCGGACGCGATGCGCGAGGGGTCTGCGGGCGCCGGGCGCCGCGGAGGGCGCTGATCGTGTCGCTGCGCGTCACCGACCGCGCCGGAACGAGCGCCGAAGCCGTCCCCACCAGCACGGCGAAGGCGAACACGCCGGCAAGCAGCGCCCACGGGACGTGGAACCCCCAGAACTGGGTCGCGCTGCCGGATGCGGTCAGCTGCATCACGAGCGCCGCGATCCCGATGCCGGCAGCTACGCCGATGCCTCCGCCGACGATGCCGAGCACGGTTCCCTGCAGGGCGATCGTGCGCGAGAGATCGCGGGGCCGCGCGCCGACGCTTGCGGCCACGGCGAGCGAGCGCTGCTGGCGCCTGGCCGACACCGCGAACGCGGCACCCGCGAGCATCACCGCCACGTAGGCGGCGAAGACACCGGCGACGGCGAGCACTGTGACGGTCGCCCAGATGCTGTTCAGCCAGGCATCCCGAGCGCTGGCCGCTTCGACCGTCGTGACGGCCGGTGGATCCAGGACGACCTCGCGCGAATACGCCACGACGCCCTCCTCGTTCAGCCCAACGACGTCGTCCCAGCCGAGCGCGAGCGTGGGGAGATACCACCGGCGCTCGCCGTCGACCAGGGCGGGATCGGGGAGGAACACCGCGGCCGCGGAGTCGGGCAGCGTTGCGGCAGCCAGTGTTCCGACGACGGTGAAGCGCGTCCCCGCGTCGGCGAGCGACAGGGTGCCGCCGATGTCGATTCCGAGTCGCTCGAGCGCAGCATCGGTGACCATCGCCTCACGCGGACCGTCGGGCCGCTCGCCGTCGAGAAGATCGAACCGGCCGGCCAAGCGCGGATCCCATGTCTGGCCGCCCCATGCTTCGAGCGAGGCCGTGCCGCCGAGCGTTTCCGCGAAGACCTGGCCGTGGGTGATCTCGAGGGTCTCGGTGCCCCGCGGAAGGACGCCGAGAGGATCGTCGAGCGGGCTGCCCTCGGGGGGTGCACCCGCCGCACCGTCCTCGTCGAACGGGTAGCCGCTCCATTCCGGCTGCGTCGGCGCCTGCCAGAATCCGGCGCCCGGAACACCCGCCGGCGCCACCCACGCCTGCGTCTGGCCGAGTTCGACGGTGACCTGCTCCTCGGCCGTGCCGACGGAGCTCATCGCCCAGACGGAGTAGGCGCTCATCGCGGCGATGGGGAGCGCGACGAGCATCACCACGAGCGCGCTCGCTCCTTTCGCGCGCCAGGTCTGCCGACGCGCCAGTCGAACTGCCACTCGCCATCGCGACCATCCGCCGCGCCGACGCGGGGCACCGGTCGGTCGTTGCTCCGTGACGACTTCCGCCGCCTCCTGGACCCCAGTCATCGCGCGCTCGCCGGCGCGGAGCCAAGCGAGGCTCGGGCATCCGTCCGACCGATCACCGCGAGCTCCCGGCCAACAGCGTGTCGACGCCGTCGCGCCGCGATTCGTCGACGATGCGACCGTCGCGCAGGAACACGATGCGGTCGGCGAACGCGGCGTGGCGGGCCTCGTGGGTGACGAGGATGCCGGCGGCTCCGGCATCCACCCGGGCGCGCAGCATCTTCAGCACCATCTCGCCGGTCACGGAGTCCAGCGCGCCGGTCGGCTCGTCGGCCAGGATCAGGCGTCGCCCACCGACCACGGCGCGGGCGATCGCGACGCGCTGCTGCTGACCGCCCGACAGATCGTCGGGGTACGAGTCCGCCTTCTCCGCCAGCCCCACCGAGGCGAGGGCATCTCGGCCCGCGCGGCGGGCGACGCGCGGGCGGAACCCGTCCAGTTCGAGCGGCAGCGTCACATTCTCGATCGCGGTGAGCGTCGGGATCAGGTTGAAGTCCTGAAAGACGAAGCCCAGCGAGCGTCGTCGCAACTGTGCGAGCTGTGTCGAGGACTGCTCGCTGAGGTGCGCGCCCTCGATCACGACCTCACCGGTGGTAGGTATCGCGAGGCCGCCCGCGATCGACAGGAGCGTCGACTTGCCCGATCCCGAGGGGCCCATGACGGCCACGAGTTCGCCCTGGCGCACCTCGAAGTCCACACCCGAGAGGGCGGAGACCGCGGTGGCTCCCGTGCCGTACTGCTGCGTGACGCCGATGAGACGCAGCACCGTGTCAGTCATCGCACGGTCCCCGACGGCAGAGGCGCCGGGGGCGCGTCCTTCGCAGGTCGGCCCCGCTTGGGCTTCTCGGTCGACAGCTGGAGCGTCATCGCGTGCTCGGGATGCAGGGCCAGGCGCTGTTCGGTGTGGTCCAGCCAGCGCACCTCGGCCTCGGCCTGGAAGATCATCGAGTCCACGACGAGCGACCAGGCGAGCTCCTCCGGCCCGTCCGGGTTCGCCCCCGCGTACTTCGCACGGTTGAGCGCCTGCAGCTGCGCGAGGGAGGAGCGGCGCTGGGTCTGGATGATCTCCGAGACATCGATGCCTGGGAGGGTTGCGGCGACCGCGAGCTTGATCGCGAGCTCGTCCCTCGTGCCGGACGAACGCTCGACGGGGGAGCCGAGCCAGTCCCGCACCTCGGCGGAACCGGCATCCGTGATCTCGTAGTAGACGTGCCCGCGCTCGTCGGTGTCGCCCTTGCGAACGAGCCCGTCGCGCTCGAGGCGATCGAGAGTGTTGTAGATCTGCCCCACGTTCAGCGGCCAGGTCGACCCGGTGCGACGGTCGAACTCCGCGCGCAGCTGGTAGCCGTAGCAGGGACCCTGGTCGAGGATCGCCAGCAGGCTCTGTCGTACCGACATCAGTTCTCCCACCCACTCGATTGCATACCGAGTATCTAGTTTCTCAGTATATGCATACTGAGCAATGGGGGAGGGATGCCGGAGGCCTGACATGCATCCGCGCCTATCCCCAAGCGTGTTTCCACAGCCCACTCAAAGGTCACGGGCGGATAACATAGAAAAAGTGCCTGTCGCCCGACGGCGCGGCACCGACGCCAGGTTCGTGAACCCGACGTCGCACCCGACAGATGGAGAACATCCCGTGGCAAATCCTCTCGAGAAACTGCTCCGCGCCGGTGAGGGCCGAATCCTCCGGCGCCTGCAGCAGGTCGTGAAGGCGGTCAACGCCCTCGAAGAGGACTACACGCAGCTCACCGACGAGGAGCTGCGCGGCGAGACCGCCGAACTGCGCGCACGTCACGAAGCCGGCGAGACGCTGGACCAGCTGCTGCCCGAGGCATTCGCGGCTGTGCGCGAGGCCGCCAAGCGCACGCTCGGCCAGCGCCCGTACGACGTCCAGCTCATGGGCGGCGCGGCCCTGCACTTCGGCAACATCGCCGAGATGAAGACCGGTGAGGGCAAGACCCTCGTCGCGACTCTGCCGTCCTACCTCAACGCGATCGCAGGCAAGGGCGTGCACGTCGTCACGGTCAACGACTTCCTCGCGACCTACCAGTCCGAGCTCATGGGTCGTATCTTCCGCACCCTCGGCATGACCACCGGCGTGATCGTGGCGGGGCAGACGCCCGAGGTGCGCCGCGAGCAGTACAACGCCGACATCACGTACGGCACGAACAACGAGTTCGGCTTCGACTACCTGCGCGACAACATGGCGTGGCGCAAGGAGGACCTCGTGCAGCGCGGTCACTTCTACGCCGTGGTCGACGAGGTCGACTCGATCCTCATCGACGAGGCCCGCACGCCGCTCATCATCTCGGGGCCGTCGTCGGGCGAGGCGAACCGCTGGTTCGTCGAGTTCGCCAAGATCGCGAAGACCCTCGAGGCCGGAGTCGACTACGAGGTCGACGAGAAGAAGCGCACCATCGGTGTGCTCGAGCCCGGTATCGAGAAGGTCGAGGACTACCTCGGCATCGACAACCTGTACGAATCCGCGAACACGCCGCTGATCTCGTTCCTGAACAACTCGATCAAGGCCCTCGCCCTGTTCAAGCGCGACACCGACTACGTCGTGATGAACGACGAGGTCATGATCGTCGACGAGCACACCGGCCGCATCCTGGTCGGCCGTCGCTACAACGAGGGCATCCACCAGGCGATCGAGGCCAAGGAGGCGGTTCCGGTCAAGGCCGAGAACCAGACCCTCGCCACGGTCACGTTGCAGAACTACTTCCGCCTGTACGAGAAGCTCTCGGGCATGACCGGTACCGCCGAGACCGAGGCGGCCGAGTTCATGTCGACCTACGACCTCGGCGTCGTGCCGATCCCGACCAACCGGCCGATGATCCGCAAGGACCAGTCCGACCTCGTCTACAAGAACGAGCAGGCGAAGTTCGCGCAGGTCGTGGAGGACATCGCCAAGCGCCACGAGACCGGTCAGCCGGTGCTCGTCGGCACGGTGAGCGTCGAGAAGAGCGAGTACCTGTCGCGCCTGCTCGCCAAGAAGGGCATCAAGCACGAGGTCCTGAACGCGAAGAACCACGCCCGCGAGGCGGAGATCGTCGCCCGGGCCGGACGCCTCGGTGCGGTGACCGTCGCGACCAACATGGCCGGTCGCGGTACGGACATCATGCTCGGCGGCAACGCGGAGTTCCTCGCCGTGCAGGACATGAAGGCCAAGAACCTCGATCCCGTCGAGACGCCCGAGGCGTACGAGGCGGAATGGGATGACGTCTACAAGGCCAAGCGCGATCATGTCGCCGAGGAGGCCACCAAGGTCGTCGAGGCGGGCGGGCTCTACGTGCTCGGCACCGAGCGGCACGAGTCGCGTCGCATCGACAACCAGCTGCGAGGCCGCTCCGGCCGTCAGGGCGACCCCGGCGAGAGCCGCTTCTACCTGTCGCTGACCGACGACCTGATGCGTCTGTTCCAGTCGGGCGCCGCGGAGGCCATCCTCTCGCGCACCAACTTCCCCGACGACGTCGCGATCGAGTCCTCCATGGTCTCGCGCGCCATCAAGAGCGCGCAGTCGCAGGTCGAGGGACGCAACGCCGAGATCCGCAAGAACGTCCTGAAGTACGACGACGTCCTGAACCGCCAGCGCGAGGCGATCTACTCCGACCGCCGCCACATCCTCGAGGGCGATGACATCGCCGGTCGCGTGCAGCACTTCATCGAGGACGCGATCAACGCCGTCATCGACGACCACACCGGCAGCGGCCACACCGAGAGCTGGGACTTCGACGCGCTCTGGACCGAGCTGAAGACCCTCTACCCGGTCAGCGTCACGATCGACGAGGTCGTCTCCGAGGCCGGCACGAAGGGCCGCATCACGGCGGACGGGCTGAAGCGCGAGATCCTCTCCGACGCCCGGATCGCCTACGAGAAGCGCGAAGAGACCCTCGGCGCCGCAGCCACCCGCGAGCTCGAGCGTCGCGTCGTGCTGCAGGTGCTGGACCGCCGCTGGCGCGACCACCTGTACGAGATGGACTACCTCAAGGACGGCATCGGCCTGCGCGCCATGGCCCAGCGCGACCCGCTGATCGAGTACCAGCGCGAGGGCTACCAGATGTTCCAGGCGATGATGGGGCAGATCAAGGAAGAGTCCGTCGGCTACCTGTACAACCTCGAGGTCGAGGTGCGTCGCGCCGAGGGCGAGGAGATCACCCAGGTCGAGGCCAAGGGGCTCGGTGCCGCGCCGGTCGAGGAGCAGAAGCTCGAGTACTCCGCGGCCAATGACGCGGGCGAGGTCGAGGTCCGCAACGACCGAGGTCAGGTGCAGCAGGCCGCCACGCGTCTGCGGCAGGCCGCCGCGGCCGCCGCGCAGGCTCCGGCAGCGGATGCCCCGCCGGCCGAGGCGCCGCGTGGTGCCTTCGGTCAGCGCACGGAGCCGGCCGAGCCCGCCGACGGTGCGGCTCCGCTCAACCGCGCGCAGCGTCGGGCGGCCGAGAAGGGCAAGTAGCCCCCACCTCTCGCGCAGGCGGGGCGCGCCTCCTACCCTGAGTGCATGGGCGCATCCGACGTGCTCGAATACCGGCTTCCGACCGGGCGCATCGTGGTGGTGACCGCGGTGGCGGTGTTCGTCGCCACCGTGGTGCTGACACTGCTCGTGCCCTCTCGCGACTTCCCGACGATGATCCCGCTGGCGCTGTTCGGCGGGTGGGTGGCGTGGGTCTTCTGGACCCTGCCCTGCATCGAGCTGTCGCGGTCGACGGTGGTGGTGCGCAACTCGCTGCACACAGTGACCATTCCGCTCGCTGCCATCGTGCAGGTCACCGGCGGCAAGCGCCTGACGATCCGCACCGCCGATCGGCGCACCTATATCCCGGCGGCGGCCGCCGGACCCGGCAGCTTCCTGTGGGGCGCCGTGCGCCGCACGGAGGCCTTCGGCGGCTACATCGTGCCGGTCACGCGCGTGGACGCGCTGCGGCTCGACATGGAGCGCGAGCGCACACCGGCCAGCATCATCGCCCGGATGATCCAGAAGCGCATCGACGAGCTGCCGGAGGAGGAGCGCCGTACCGCGCGCAACCCCGACGGCACCGTGCGCGAGATCGCCCCGCCGGTCCTGAACATGACAGTGATCGTCGGGAGCATCGTCGTGTCGGTGGTGTCGGTGTCGCTCTTCTTCGTGCTGCTGTAGTCGGGGCGCGCGGGCCACCGCGTGGCGATTGGCAGTCTCGGCCCGGGGATATCCTGAACCGATGAGCACCGTGCGCACGCTGGATCAGTCGTCGAAGTTGAAGGATGTCCTCTACGAGATTCGTGGACAGGCCCTCGTCGAGGCCGTCCGGCTCGAGGCCGAGGGTCACAAGATCCTCAAGCTCAACACGGGCAACCCCGCCGCCTTCGGGTTCGAGGCGCCGTTCCAGATCGTGCGCGACATGATCGAGGCGATCCCGTACGCGCACGGCTACAGCGAGAGCCGCGGCATCATGTCGGCCCGCCGCGCGATCGTGTCCCGCTACGAGGAGACCCCGGGGTTCCCGAAGGTCGACCCGGACGACGTCTTCCTCGGCAACGGCGTCTCCGAGCTGATCACCATGACCATGCAGGCGCTGCTGGACGAGGGCGACGAGGTGCTGATCCCGGCGCCGGACTACCCGTTGTGGACCGCGATGACGAGCCTCGGCGGCGGCACGCCGGTGCACTACGTGTGCGACGAGCTGGACGGCTGGCAGCCCGACCTCGAGGACATCCGCTCGAAGATCACCCCGCGCACCAAGGCGATCGTGGTCATCAACCCGAACAATCCCACCGGCGCGGTGTACTCCCGCGAGATCCTCGAGGGCATCGTCCAGGTCGCGCGCGAGCACTCGCTCCTCCTGCTCGCCGACGAGATCTACGACCGGATCCTGTTCGACGAGGCCGAGCACATCCCGCTGGCCACTCTCGCGCCCGACCTGCTCTGCCTGACCTTCAACGGCCTCTCCAAGACCTACCGCGTCGCGGGGTACCGCTCCGGGTGGCTGGTGATCACTGGACCTCAGGGGCACGCCAAGGGCTTCCTCGAGGGCATCAACCTCCTGGCATCCACGCGTCTCTGCCCGAACGTCCCCGCGCAGCACGCGGTGCAGGCGGCGCTGTCGGGCGTGCAGTCCGTCGACGCGTTGATCGGGCCGTCCGGTCGTCTGCATGAGCAGCGGGATGCCGCGTGGCTGGGCCTGGAGGCCATTCCCGGTGTCTCGTGCGTCAAGCCGCAGGGCGCGCTCTACGCGTTCCCGCGCTTCGATCCGGAGGTCTACGAGATCCGCGACGACGCGAAGCTGGTCTACGACTTCCTCGTCGCCGAGAAGGTGCTGCTCGTGCAGGGCACCGGCTTCAACTGGGCGACGCCCGACCACGTGCGCATCGTCACGCTCCCCGAGGCGCGCGTGCTGACCGAGGCGATCGAGCGGCTCGGCAACTTCCTGTCGTCGTACAAGCAGTAGGAGCGGCGGCGCTCGAACGGTCGACGCCGCCACTGGTGGGGTGACGATCGGATCAGCCACATCGTTGGGGCCGACCCGCTCGCCGGTCTGCGGTCAGAGCAGGGCGAGGGACGTGGCGCGCCAGCGCCGGTCCATGCCCTCGAGGCGGATCGCGACGGCGCGCGTGCGCGCAGGACCCGACACGATCACGACGGATTCGATCACGCCGTCCGTCGGCGCCGAGTAGTGCACCGACATGATGGCGTGGACGGGCCTGCTCGCGGGGACGCCCCGCGCGCTGCGGGCCCTCGTCGCGAGGTTCGCGCGGGTCACGAGCTTGCGGTACGGCTCCTCGGCCATCCACCGGGCGAGCTGGTCGACCTCGCGCACCCCGGAGAGCACTTCGAGCACTCCGCGGGTCAGGTTGCGCAGGAGCGACTCGGGGTCGGGAAGCGCATCGGAGGAGGTGCGTTGAGGCGCGAAGAACTCGGAGAGCTCTCGCGCATCCGCAGATGCGTGGAGGGTACGGGCGGTGCCCGCAGGCTGCGTTGCCATCGGTGCCTATCTCGACAGGGGGGAATGTCTTGCAGAGAGTAGAACACAAGGTCAACTCACAGAAAACACGGATTCGGGGCCTGTGGATAACTTGTGATCGAGTCGTGATGATTGCCCTACTCTCGCGGGGTGCGCTGGGATCGTTTCTTCGAGGACCTCGAGGATCAGCTCTCCTCGGAGTGGGAGGCGGAGCGTGCCGCGCTCGAAACCGAGGCCGAGCGCCTGCGGCTTTCCCGGGTGGCGCTGCGCGAGCGACTCAGGGCGCTGGCGCAGCGCGATCGCTCGACGACGCCTCCGTCGTTCGAGCTGTCAGACGGCACCGTCGTCGCCGCGGAGGTCAGCGGTGTCGGGGCCGATTGGGTGGTGCTGGAGCCGGCGGCCCGCTCCGGCGGCATCCTCGTTCCGTTGGTCGCGATCTGGACGCTGGGGATGCCGCACGCCGACCTTCTGCAGACCGCCCGCCCATCCGGGCCGGCGTCGGCCCTGTCGGATCGACTCACGTTCGGCTTCGTGCTGCGCGATCTCGTGCGCAGGCGCTCTCCCGTGACGGTGCACCTCGTCGGTGGCCGGATTCTCACCGGCACGATCGACCGGGCCGGCGCCGACCACTTCGACATCGCGCTGCACGACCCCGGGACTCCCCGTCGTGCCGAAGCGGTGACCGGTCATCGCGTGGTGCCGTTCAGCGCCGTCTCCGCGGTGCGGATCGACTCGACCGCGGGCATCGTCTGACGCGGATCGTCCGGTTGCCGAACCTCCGGCAGAGCGAGCGTCAGTCCGGATTGCGGACGATACCCGAACCCCACAGTTCGGGGAAGCTGGCGGCGTTCGACTGACGCCACAGCGCCATGCGGCGGGCCTCTTCGGCCTGGTCTTCGAGGTAGCCGGCCAGGCTCGCCTCCTCGATCCGCCACTGCGCGGGCGACCCGATGCGCGCGCCGCGCAGTCGACCCTCCAGGACGAGCTCCACGACCTCGTCGACGGTCACGCTGAGAACCTCGGCCACCTGGGCCGGGGCGAGCAGGCGCATGGCCGACGTCGGGGTTTCGTGCATGCCACCATTATGGTCCGCAGGCGTCGTGGGAGGCCGGACGGCACGCATGCTGTGGATAACGCGGACCGTGTTTTCGCGGTCTGAGCGACGATGGTGGGCATGACCGCCGCAACCGCCAACCGGACTCGACCGCGCGCCTTCTGGAGCGATGCGCGATTCGTCCTCGGTATCCTCCTCGTCGTCGCCTCGATCGCCGGTGTGTGGTTCGTCGTGACCGCCGCCCGCCAGACCGTGCCGGTGTTCGCCGCCGCCCGGACGATCGTCGCGGGGACCGCGTTGTCCGGTGACGACCTGAGGGTCGTGGAGGTCGCGCTCGGCCAGATGGGCGACGCGTATCTGGCTCCGGAATCCCTCGAAGAGGGGCTCGTGGCGACCCGCACGATCCCGTCCGGCGAATTGGTGCCGCAGAGTGCGGTCGGCGACGCGTCGGCCGCCACGGTCACCACGGTCGTGCTGCGCAGCGCCGTCGACGTGCCCGGATCGGTGGAGCCGGGCTCCGTCGTCGAGGTGTGGTCCGCACCGCTGATCGAACGCGGCAGGTACGACACCCCGCGCATCCTCGTGGCCGATGCCACCGTGGTCTCGGTGACCCGCGACGACTCGATGATCGGCGGCGGATCCGCCGCCCTCGAGGTCGTGATCCCGCGAGCGGATGTCGCGGCCACCCTCGCGGCGATGTCCGACGAGTCCGCACTGTCGGTCGTGCCGAGCGCCGGAGCCGGACGATGAAGTTCGTCGTCGCCGTCGATGAGCCGCGCGCCGCGTTCCTCGCGGGAGAGCTCGCACGCGAGGGGCAGGAGGTGCTCGCGGTGGTCGCGGCATCCGCGCTGTCCGCGTTCTCGGGGGACTCCATGCTCGGCGACGACGCGCACGAGCTCGTCGCCGCTCTCACGGACGCCGATGTCGTCGTGCTGGAGGTCACACGACGGTCGCTGACCGCGGCCGCGGTGTCGCTCTGCGATCGGGTCGGCGCGCGCATCCTGCCGTTGTGCGGGACGGGCGCGGACGAGCGCCTCGCCGCGAACTTCGGACTGGATGCGGCGCTGGCGCTCGAGGTCGAGCCGTGGCGCATCGTCGAGGCGGCCGCCGCGACGCCTCGTCTGGGCACGGTGGTGGCGATCGAGCCGGCGCGCGCTCCGGTGATCGCGGTCTGGGGTCCTGCGGGGTCCCCGGGCCGCTCGACGCTGGCGATCGAGCTGGCGGTGGAGCTCGCGCGCGGCGGTCGCCGCACGGCTTTGGTGGATGCCGACACCCACGCTCCTTCGATCGCGCTGGCGCTCGGGCTGGTGGACGAAGGACCCGGCTTCGCGGCGGCGTGCCGGCAAGCCGAGTTCGGCGGGCTCGATGCGCGTGAGCTCACGCGCATCAGCACACCGCTGGGACACGGCGGTGTCGAGGTGCTCACCGGTATCAACCGCCCGTCGCGCTGGCCGGAGCTGAGCGAGGCCCGGGTGACCGCGGCGCTGCAGGTCTGCCGGGGGTGGGTCGATCACACGGTGGTCGATGTCGCCGCGCCGCTGGAGCGCGACGAGGAGATCGTGAGCGACCTGGTCGGACCGCGCCGCAACGCCGCGACGCTGGCGGCCCTGAGCGCGGCCGATCTGGTGGTGGCCGTCGTCGCCGCCGACCCGATCGGGGTGTCCCGGTTCCTTCGGGGGTACGCCGAGCTGCGGTCCGTGATCGGCGCGACGCCGGTGGCAGTGATCGCCAACCGCCTCCGCCCCGGCGCCCTCGGCATCGACGCACGCGGACAGGTGCGTCGGGCGCTCGACAGATTCGGCGGCATTCAGGACATCTGGTTCGCACCGATGGACCCGCGCTCGGTGGATGCCGCGCTGCTGGCGGGACGCCCCATCGCCGAGGTCGCGCCGCGGTCGCCGCTCACCCTCGCCGTGCGCCGGTTCGTGGGGGAGGCGGTCGCTCCTCCGGTGGCCGACCCGCGCCGCGCTCCGCGGGGCATCGCGCGACGACGCGCGCTGCTCGCGTCGTAGCGGCTGCGAGGCGCAGCGGCGGGTGGGTGACGCGCTGATCTAGGCTGGTGCGATGTCGACTCTCAGCGATCTCGTCTATGCCCAGGGGCGCTCGAGTCAGGCCGATGTGGAGTGGCTGCACCGCCTCGCCGGCGACGGCCAACTCCTAGCCGATCTCGCCTTCGCCGACATCGTGATCTGGGTGCCGACATCCGATGATTCGTTCGTCGCCGTCGCCCACACGCGCCCGAGCGGCGCGGCCACCCTCTTCTATCGCGACATCGTCGGCGACCGCGTGCGGCCGCAGTGGCGCACCCAGGTGCGTGAGGCCTTCCAGTCCGCGCGGATCGTCGATTCGGCCTCCCCGGACTGGTTCGAGGAGACCCCCACGCGCGTGCGCGCCGTACCGATCGTGCGCGAGCACCCCCGCGCCGACGAGCCGCTCCAGCCGATCGGCGTGCTGACCCGCCACACCAATCTGGGGGAGACGCGCACGCCGTCGCGTCAGCAGATCACCTTCAACGACTGCGCCGACGATCTGTTCGGCATGGCCGCCTCAGGCGACTTCCCGGACATGTCGGCGCCGACGTCTCCCCGTCGCGGGGCGCCGCGCGCATCCGATGGCCTCATCCGGCTGGATGTCGATGGGATCACGACTTTCGCCAGCCCCAATGCGCTCTCCGCGTTCAACCGGATGGGCTTCGACGACGAGCTCGAGGGCGAATCGCTCGTCGAGGTGACCACGCGCATCCTGCCCGCGAAGCGGCAGTTCGACGAATCCCTCCCGCTCGTGGTGACCGGCCGCGCCCCGTGGCGCACCGACATCGAGGCGCGGGGCGTCTCCGTCTCGCTGCGCACGATCCCGCTGCGCGATCACGGCAAGCGGATCGGCGCCATCGTGCTGTGCCGCGACGTCACCGAGATCCGCCACCAGGAGCAGGAGCTCATCACCAAGGATGCGACGATCCGCGAGATCCACCACCGCGTCAAGAACAACCTGCAGACGGTCGCCTCGCTGCTGCGCATCCAGGCCCGGCGGTCGCACTCCGAAGAGGCGCGCGAAGCCCTCACTCAGGCGATGCGGCGCGTCTCGGCCATCGCGGTGGTGCACGACACCCTCTCGGAGGGACTGGCGCAGAACGTCGACTTCGACGATGTCTTCGCGCGTGTGCTCAAGCTCGTCGCCGAGGTCGCGGCCGCGCCGACGACGCAGGCGCACACCCGGTCGATCGGCAAGTTCGGCACGCTCCCCAGCGAGTACGCGACACCGCTCGCCCTCGCGCTCACCGAGCTCGTGACCAACGCGGTCGAGCACGGCCTCGCAGGCAAGGAGGGCGACGTCGAGATCATCGCCGACCGCACCGACGAGCGACTCGAAGTGCGAGTGCGCGACAACGGCGTGGGGCTCCCCGAAGGCCAGGTCGGCCGCGGGCTGGGCACGCAGATCGTCCGCACCCTCATCCAGGGCGAGCTCAGCGGCACGATCGACTGGCACACCATCATGGGCAGCGGCACCGAGGTCACGATCGAGATCCCGCTGCGCTACATCGATCGCGTGCGGGACTGATCGCACAAACGAGAAACGCGCTCCACCCCGGAAGGGGAGGAGCGCGTCTTCGTGCTGAGGGTCAGGAGGCGCGACGAGCGCGGGCTGCGCGGCGCTTGAGGGCGCGGCGCTCGTCCTCGGACAGGCCACCCCACACGCCGGAGTCCTGACCGGTCTCGAGGGCGTACTGCAGGCAGACCTCGGTGACGGTGCAACGTGCACATACCGATTTGGCCTTCTCGATCTGATCGACCGCCGGTCCGGTGTTCCCCACGGGGAAGAACAACTCGGGGTCAACGGTGAGGCAGGCGGATTTGTCGCGCCAATCCATGGTGATGCTCCTTGATACGAAGTCGGTGAAAATCCAGAGGCGGATTCGGGTCCGATACCCTGTGGGGATATGCGAGCGAACGCTCGCCCCACTTCGCTGTGGGAGCACATGGCTTTTACAATCGTTCCATAGCGCGTGAACGTTATCAAGAGGTTTCCGGCGGGTATCTTCGCGGATTTCTGAGCATTCGCCTTGCGTCTGGAGCAGTTCGCTCCCAGTCGCCGCCTATCGGAGGAGATCGTTTAGAATGTCAACCAATTCGGCCGCACGTGTCGCAGCTTTCATCGTCGGGGCCGAAGGCATCGGGATCGCCGCGCTCGTCGTTTCGCAGGTTCTGGCGCTGTCCAGCGGCGATGTCGAGGCGCTCGAAACGGCTATCGCTCTGATCGTTCTCACGGCCGTCGGGGCCGCCGCCGTCCTCGCCTTCGCCGTCGCGGTGGCACGGGGCCTCTCGTGGGGTCGCTCCGGCGCGATCGTCACGCAGCTGCTGATCCTCGCCGTCGCACTCGGTGCAGCGACCGGCGCCTACGCGCATCCCCTCATCGGGGCCGTGCTCGCGGTGCCGGCCGTCGCGGGCCTCGTGTTCCTGTTCCTGGCCGCGCGGCGCCCGAGCGATCGGTCGACGCCGGACGAGGCATCCGGAACCGCCGAAGGCCCCGCACGCTGAATCAGCTGTCGGCGCCGAGCATCTTCCGCAGGCGCTGCACGTGGCCGGTGGCCTTGACGTTGTAGAGCGCGTCGGCGATCGTGCCGTCCTCGTCGATGATGAACGTCGAGCGGATGACGCCCTGCACGGTCTTGCCGTAGTTGAGCTTCTCGCCCCAGGTGCCGTACTGCTCGTGCACCGCGTGATCCGGGTCGCTGAGCAGGGTGAAGGTGAGTCCGTCGCGCTCGCGGAACTCGCGGAGCTTCTCCGGGGTGTCGCGCGAGACCCCGATCACCGTGTACCCGAGGCCGCCGAGCGAGGCGATGCTGTCGCGGAAGTCGCACGCCTGCGTGGTGCAGCCGGGCGTCATGGCCGCCGGGTAGAAGTACAGGATGACGCGCTGCCCGCGCAGGTCGTGCAGCGAGACGGGGGTGCCGTCCTGGTCGGACAGGGTGAAGTCGGGAGCGGTCTGGCCGGGCTCGAGTCGCACAGTGGTCATGAGACCAGCCTAGGCTCGCGCGGCGCCGAGCGCGGGGTCAGGAGTCGTCGCGGGGCTTGCGGTCGCTGAAGGTGGCCAGCAGGCGCTGCAGCGAGTCGAGGCGCTCGGCGCCGCGCGGACCGAGGCGTCCGTCGGCCGCGGCCTCGATGAGGGCGCAGTCGGGGGCGTCCGGCAGGTGCGTGCAGCCGCGCGGGCAGTCCTCGGCGACCTTGGCGAGGTCGGTGAACGCGTCGATGATGCGGGCCGGGTTGACATGGCCAAGGCCGAACGAGCGCACCCCGGGGGTGTCGATCACCCACCCGGTGCCGTCGGCGCCGACGTAGCGGAGCGTGACGGTCGAGGAGGAGGTGTGCCGGCCGCGCCCCGTGACGACGTTGACGTGCCCGGTGGCGCGCTCGGCGCTCGGCACGAGCTGGTTGACCAGCGTGGACTTACCGACGCCGGAGTGGCCGACGAAGACCGTGGAGTGGCCGACCAGCGCGGCGCCGATACGCTCGAGCGGCATCTCGTCCAGTGCGCTCGTGAACACTTCGAGGCCGAGACCCTCGAAGTGGCGGAGGAACTCGGTCGGGTCGGCCAGGTCGGTCTTGGTCACCACGAGCAGGGGGCGGATGCCGGCATCCAGCGCCGCGACGAGGTAGCGGTCGACGAGCCGGGCGCGGGGCTCGGGGTCGGCGGCGGCCACGACGATCAGCATCTGGTCGGCGTTGGCGACGATGATGCGCTCGACCTGGTCGGTGTCGTCGGCGCTGCGGCGCAGCAGCGATGTGCGCTCCTCGATGCCGACGATGCGGGCCAGGCTACCCTCGTCGCCGGAGGTGTCGCCGACCACGCGGGCACGGTCGCCGTTGACGATCGCGACCTTGCGCAGTTCGCGGGCGCGGGTGGCCAGCACGCGACGCTCGTCAGGAGTGTCCTCGTCCAGCAGCACCGTGTAGCGACCGCGGTCCACGGCGAGCACACGCGCGATCTGCGCGTCGGCGTGCGCGGGGCGACGCTTGGTGCGCGGGCGGTTGGCCTTGGGATTGGGACGGAAGCGGATGTCGGCTTCGTCGAACTCGTCGTCGTCGTCCTCGTCGTCGGGGCCGAGCCAGCTCACGCTCCGCGCCTTCCGCGGGTGAGGCTCACCCGTCGTGCAGCGACCGTGCGGGTCGCCTCACGCAACGGCATCCTCCGTCGTCCCGTTCAGCATCTTCTTCCAGAGCTGGGGGAATTCCGGCATGGTCTTGGCCGTGGTGCCGATGTCGTCGATGTCGACCTCGGGAACGGCCAGGCCGATGATCGCACCCGTCGTGGCCATGCGGTGGTCGTGGTGCGCGTGCCAGGTGCCGCCGTGCAGCGGACGCGGCACGATGCGGATTCCGTCCTCGAGCTCGTGGGCTTCGCCGCCGAGGCCGCGGAGCTCCTTGACGAGCGCCGCGATGCGGTCGGTCTCGTGGCCGCGGATGTGCCCGATGCCGTACAGCGTGGTCGGAGCGTCGGCGAAGGCGGCGAGGGCGAAGATGGTCGGCGTCAGCTCTCCGGCTGCGGACAGGTCGAGGTCGACGCCGGAGATCTTGGCACCGGCGGTGACGGTCAGTGCGCCGCCGCGACGGGCGACGCGGGCGCCCATGAGGGAGAGGATGTCGCCGAGCATCGCACCGGGCTGAGTGGAGTGCACCGGCCAGCCCGTGATCGACACGGCGCCGCCGGCGACCATGGCGGCCGCGAGGAACGGCGCGGCATTGGACAGATCCGGCTCGATCGCGATGTCCTTGGCGCGGATGGGTCCTGCCGGCACCACCCACTCGCCGACGGACGGTCGTTCGACGCGCACACCACGGTGGGCGAGTGCTTCGATCGTCATGTCGATGTGCGGCTGGCTGGGCAGCCGCTCGCCGGAGTGGATGAGGCGGAGCCCGACGTCGTAGCGGGGCGCCGCGAGCAGCAGCCCGGAGACGAACTGGCTCGATGCGCTGGCGTCGATCGTGATCTCGCCGCCGCGCGTGTGGCCACGGCCGCGGACGGTGAAGGGGAGGGCCCAGTGCCCGCCGTCGTCGATGTCGACGCCCACGTCGCGGAGAGCCTTGATCATCGCGCCCATGGGGCGGTGCAGGGCGCTCTCGTGCGCGGTGAGGGTGACATCGCCACGGGCGAACCCGGCGAGCCCCGCGACGAAGCGCATGACGGTGCCGGCCTGACCGCAGTCGATCTCGGTGCCACCGGCCAGCGGCCAGATGGGGGTGACGATCAGGTCGTCGCCGAACCCCGTCGTGCCGGGGACCTGCTGGATCTCCACACCCAGCGAGCGCAGGGCATCGACCATGCGCGCGGAGTCGTCGGAGTGCAGCGGTCCGGTCAGACGGCTGGTGCCGTCTGCGAGGGCGGCGAGGATCAATTCGCGGTTGGTCAGCGACTTGGATCCGGGCACGGTGACGGTCGCGCGGAGCGGCCCATCAGCCACGGGGGCGCGCCATTTTCCGCGCGGAGGGGCGTCCTGCGCACGTGCGGGGGAATACCGGTCGGCAGTCATCGGGTTCTACCCTACTGAACCCACGTGACAACCGAACTTTTCCGAGAGGAGCAGGATGATCTCCACGCTCGACCGCCCGGCCGTGTATGCCGAGGCCTCGGACGTAGACTTGCGCCTGATGAACGACCAGGCTCAGACCACAGTCGATGTGCGCAACCAGTTCGAAGAGCAGGCGCTGCCCTTCATGGACCAGTTGTATGCCGCCGCCATGCGCATGACGCGCAACCCGGCGGACGCCGCCGACCTCGTACAGGAGACCTTCGTGAAGGCCTTCGCGTCGTGGAAGACGTTCACCCAGGGGACCAACCTCAAGGCGTGGTTGTACCGGATCCTGACGAACACCTACATCAACACGTATCGCAAGAAGCAGCGCGAGCCGTATCAGGGCACCATCGACGAGCTCGAAGACTGGCAGCTGGGCGGTGCGGAGTCCACCACGGCCACCAGCACCCGTTCGGCCGAGGCGGAGGCGATCGATCGGATGCCGGCATCCGTCGTGAAAGACGCCTTGCAGTCGATCCCGGAGGACTTCCGGTTGGCGGTGTACTTCGCAGATGTCGAAGGATTCGCCTACCAGGAGATCGCCGACATCATGAAGACCCCCATCGGCACGGTCATGAGCCGTCTGCATCGTGGCAGACGAATGCTCCGCGAGCTGTTGTCGGACTATGCAAGAGAACGCGGCATCTCCACTCCTGAGGCTTCGGCACAGGACGAGAGCACTCCCGCGACCAAGACCCGTGGCACCACTGCCGCGACGAGGAGCAAGAAATGACCGACTGCGGCTGCGAGAAAGCGCGACGCGATCTGGAGGAGTACCTCCGTCACGAGGTCTGCACGACCTCACAGAAGGACATCGCGGACCATTTGGAGAACTGCGCGACCTGCCGGGATGAGGCGCTCGTCTCCACGACGCTCACCGAGGTCGTCGCGCGGGCCTGCAAGGAGTCCGCGCCCGAAGAGCTGCGCGACCAGGTGCTGGCCCGTCTGCGGGCCGTCCAGACCACGCACTGAGCGTCGGGGCGCTGGGGCTTCGGTTCTCGCTTGGGCGATCTGGGGCTGTTCGTCCGTTGGGGTGGATCCGTCGTGTGACGGATGACCTCGGGGCGCTCGTCGCGTGATGGGCGACTTCCTGGCGGTCGGGGCGATCGCGAGCTTTCGCGGTCGGTTTCGAGCCGGTTCTGCGTTCCTGTTCTCCGGGCGTGATCGGGCTAGCGACGGCCGGTCGCAATGTCGGAGGTATGTTCTAATGTCGAGGTATGTCCAGTACCGTTGCCGACGAGGGTCTCCCTCCGGACGATGACGGCTGGGTGCCTCCGTTCCCGGACGCGTTGGACCTCGTCGTCGAGGTTGAGGGGATGCTCGCGGTGTTCGCGGCGCACCGGTACGTGCGTGTCGACGCGCTGCGTCAAGAGGCGCTCGCGGACGCGGCCTCCCACGGGCATCAGCTCACCGATGTGATCGAACGTTCCGTCCGTCTTGAGCTGGCGGCGGCACTGTCGATCACCGAGTCGGCCGCGGGGTTGCTCGTCGCGCACGCGGACGCCCTGGTGCACCGGTACCCGGGGGTCCTCGATTCGCTCGAGGGTGCGCGGATGAGTGCGCGGCACGCCACCGAACTGGTCGACCTGGTGGACACGGTCGAACCGGAGCTGCGCGGGCAGGTGCTCGAGCCGGCGATCGGGTTGGCGGAGACGCACGCGTTCGGGACGTTCCGTCGGAAGTTGCGGATGCTGGTGGACAGCGTCCGGGCAGCCACCCTCGCGGAGCGGCACGAGCAGGCCCTGCAGCAGCGGCGGGTGGTGGTCACGCCGGCGGAGGATGGGATGGCGTGGTTCATGCTGTTCGGTCCCGCGGTCGAGGTACACGCCATCCACGGCCGTCTCACCGCGATCGGGAAGGTGATCGCCGCCCAGGACGGTGAGACCCGCACGTTGGATCAGTTGCGGGCGGACGTGTGCGGTGACCTCCTGATCGATGGCACCACCGAAGCGACACCCGCCGAGTCGCGCGGTATCCGCGCGACCGTCGTGGTCACCGTCCCGGTCCTGAGCTTGCTCGACTCCGATGGGCAATCGCACGGCGCGAGCGTCGAAGGTGTCGGGCCCATCCCGCTCGCGCGTGCCCGGGAGTTGTGTGGGTCCGCGGAGGGGTGGATGCGGGTGCTGACCCACCCGGAGACGGGGGTGGTGCTGTCGGTGGGGCGGGAGAGGTATCGGCCGCCGCCGGAGTTGCGGCGCCTGGTGCGGTGGCGGGCGGAGCGATGTATGGCGCCGGGATGCGGTATCCCGGCGGCGCGTTGCGAGATCGATCACACGGTGGCATGGGAACACGGCGGCACCACCGAACTGAGCAACCTCGCCCCGCTGTGCAAAGGACACCACACGATCAAGCACCACGGCCGGTGGCGCGTGCACCAGATCGCCGACAGCGGCGGCGCCCTGGAATGGACCTCACCCACCGGACGCCACTACCGCGTCGATNGACAGCGATCAACTCTGCCTTGACGTCGGCGGTCAGCTCACACGATCAAGCACCACGGCCGGTGGCGCGTGCACCAGATCGCCGACAGCGGCGGCGCCCTGGAATGGACCTCACCCACCGGACGCCACTACCGCGTCGATCCCGAACGGAAAGTTCCCACGTTCACGCCATCCAGAACCGATCGCGACACTGCCATGCCGCCGTTCTGAGTCGATACCGGATCGGCCCCGGGAAGGAGGAGCGTGTTCACTCCGTCGACAACGTTTGGCGGTCCCATCGCAGTTCTGTCGATCAGTGAGGCGCCAATAGCGGCTCAGCCCGACGCACACCTCTCCTAGGCATCCGGCACCAGGCGTCCAGTTCAGAAGGTCAGGCGTCCGGCGTGAAGAGGGTGAGCGCGCCGGGATCGATCTCGATCGCGAGCGGCAGCGCGCCGATCGGGTCGCCATCCGCGTAGGCGGTCACGCCAGGGGCGGACAGGCGGATGCTGCGCACGCGATAGGTAGATACCTCGTCGATCGTGGTGTGCGTGCCCTTGTAGACGCGGGGCAGCAGGCGCAGCAGCCGAAGCCGTCCGGCGGGGCGGACGAGGGTGACATCCAGCAGCCCGTCGCTCGGATCAGCGTCCGGGCAGATCGGGATGCCGCCCCCATAGCTGCTGCCGTTCCCCACCGTCGCCATGATGAGGTCGCCGACCACGCGCGCGGGGGTGCCGTCGGCCAGCACCATGTCGATCTCGTACGGGATGCCGCGCAGCGTCAGGAACTCGATGAGGATCGCGATGTTGTATCGCGAACCGCCGCGCGGCCACCGCATCGCGTTGGCGCGGTCGTTCACGCGCGAATCGAAGCCGCTGGCCAGCACCGAACCGAAATGCGCGGTCGTGCCGTCCTGACGTGTGACGCGCGCAAGGTCGATCTGGCGCGTGCGACCCGCCGCGACCGTGTCGGCCGCGGCCAGGACATCCAGTTCCTTCAAGCCGACCGCGGAGGCCATGTCATTGCCGGTCCCGGCGGGGATGATCCCCAACGGAATGCCGGTGCCGGCGAGCTCCTGGATCGCGAGATGCACGGTGCCGTCTCCGCCGGCGACGACGACGGCATCCGTCCCCAGACCGATCGCGGCGCGCAGCAGGTCGGTCGACTCCTCGGCACTGCCCCCGCTGACGATCGCGGTCCGCACCCCGTGCTCCCGCAGCCGCTCGGCGGCCTGCGGCGCGGCGTGGGTGTGCGCGCCCGAGCGCGCCGCCGGGTTCACGAGAAGCGTGACGTTCATCCATCCTCCGCGGCGCGCACCAGCGCGCCGGGATTCATGATGCCCTGGGGATCCAGCGTCGCCTTGACGGCGCGCAGCACGGCGACTCCGAGCGGGCCGATCTCCTCCTCGAAATACGGGCGGTGATCGCGGCCGACGGCATGGTGGTGGGTGATCGTGCCCCCTGCGTTCAGGATCGCGTGGGACGCGGCATCCTTCGCTCGCCCCCACTGCGCGGCGGGATCGGTGGTGAGGGCCGCCACCACCGTGAAGTACAGCGAGGCGCCGGCCGGATAGACGTGCGAGATGTGGCACATCACGATCGGCTTCGTACCGTCCGCGGTCAGCGACGCGGTGAGCGCCTCGGTGACGGACGACTTCAACCCCTCGAGTCCCGCCCACGTCGTCGCGGTCTCCAGCGTCTCGGCGAGTACGCCGAGGTCCAGGAGTGTGTCGCGCAGCGCAGGGGCGTTGAAGCGTCCCCGCTCCCACGACTGCGCGGGATCCGCGCCACGGGACTTCGCACCGCGGGCAGCGAAAACCGCTTCTGTCGCGGCCAGAGTGTGCTTCGCGTCCGAACCCTCGAAGGTGGCGATGGCGAGACATCCGCGCATCCGCGTGAAGTGCGCGCCCATCGCCGCGTTGACCTTCGTCTCGCTCTCGTCGCTCAGTCGCAGAACGGTAGGGCGGATGCCGAGCTGTGTGAGTTCACGCAGTGCTGCGGCGCCCGACGCGAAGTCGGGGAAGGTCCACGCGCAGTACTCGGTGACGGCGGGAACGGGACGGATGCGGACCGTCACCTCGGTGAGGACGCCGAAGGCGCCTTCCGAGCCGAGGAACAGCTCGCGCAGGTCGGGGCCCGCGGCGCTCGCCGGTGCGCGGCCGAGATCGAGGTCGCCGACCGGGGTCGCGACACGCAGCGCGTGCACGAGATCGTCGAACCGGCCGTATCCGCGCGAAGCCTGGCCGCTCGACCGGGTCGCGGCGAAACCGCCGATCGAGGCGAACCGGAAGCTCTGCGGGAAGTGCCCGAGGGTGTAGCCCCGAGCGCCGAGCAGCTCCTCGGCCTGGGGACCGGTGGTTCCGGCGCCGAAGGTCGCGAGCAGGCTGGTCTCGTCGAGGTCCCACAGGGCGGCCGTGCGCTCCAGGTCCAGCGCGATGACGCTCGAGTGCGCTCCTGCGTCGGGGGCTACTCCGCCCACGACGCTGGTTCCGCCGCCGAACGGCACGACGGCGATCCCGCGCTCGCTGCAGGCCCGCAGCAGCTCAATGGTCTGATCGTGGTCGGCGGGGGAGACGACCGCATCGGGTGCGACCTGCGGGTCGGTGAGTCGGCGGGCGAGCAGGTCGGGAGTGCTCTTGCCGCCGAGGCACAACGCCCGTGCGGCATCGTCGCGGGTGGCGTGCTCGACGCCGACGATCGCCCCGAGGGCGGTGAGGTCGGCGTCGGAGAGACGGGATGCCGTGAGCCGGAGTTCGGCGCGCGGGCGGCGCGGCACGGGATGCGCCTTGCCCGGCAGGATCGTCGCGAGCAGGGTCTTGGCGCCCGCGGGCAGATGGGCTGCCGAGGCGGCATCACCCCAGATGTCCCACGTCATGCGCGGGCGGGGGAGCGGTATCGCGAGGGGCTCCCGATGAGGGGCGGTCGAGGGGGTTCGGCCGAGTTCTTCGGTGGGCTCCGTCGCATCCATCGCGACAGTATGACACATTCTGTATGTTTGTCACATGGTCGATGGTGTTCCGGATACGCAGACGGCGATTCTCGATGCGGCGCTCGAGGAGGTGCTCTCGCACGGCATTCGGCGCACGAGCGTGTCGGACATCGCTCGGCGCGCCGGTGTGGCGCGCCAGACGCTGTACCGGTACTGGCCCGACGCGCAGTCCGTCTTCGCCGCGTTGGTGACCCGCGAGCTCCTGGCGGTGCTGCCGGGGTCCGAGCGTGACGCCGCCACGCTCGACGAGCTCGTCGAGGTGCTGGTGTCCACCACCAGTCACATGCGTCGTATGGCCCTGGTCGATCGCCTGCGCGACACCGACCCGGAGCTGTTCGCGCACTACATCCTGGATCGGCTGGGGACGAGCCAGCGCGCGATCCACGCCGAGCTCGCGCGGCGGATCGCGCACGGGCAGCAGGCCGGATATGTCCGCGCCGGTGATCCGGCACAGCTCGCGGCCGTGGTGCTGCTCACCGCGCAGGCCTCGGTGCAGTCCGCGCCGCTGGTCGCCGAATGGATCGACGACGACGGCTGGAGCGCCGAGCTCGAACACCTGCTGCGCGGCTACCTGGGGTGCCGGTCATGACCCGCACCATGGGGCGCACGCCCTTCTCCTCGGCCCTGAACGCGACCCGGCGCACCCGGGAGCTCGAGGCGCTGGGTGATGCGCCCGACATCGACGTGCTCGTGATCGGGGGCGGCGTCACCGGCGCGGGGATCGCCCTGGATGCCGCCAGCCGCGGCTTGCGCACCGTGCTGGTCGAACGTCACGACCTCGCCTTCGGCACCAGCCGGTGGAGCTCCAAGCTCGTGCACGGCGGCCTCCGCTACCTCGCCTCAGGGCAGTTCGGCATCGCGCACGAGAGCGCGGCCGAGCGTCATCTGCTCATGACGCGGATCGCGCCGCACCTCACCCGGCCCCTGGCGCAGGTCATGCCGCTGTACGCTCCCGGTCACATGTCGCGAGGGGTATACATCGGCGCGGGCTTCGCCCTGGGCGACGGACTGCGCCGCATCGTCGGCACCCCGGACGCGGTCCTGCACGCCCCCGGCCCCATCGGCCGCAACGAGACCCTGCGGCTCGTGCCAGCCGTCCGGCCGGAGGAACTGCGCGGGGGAATGCGCGGGTGGGACGGGCAGCTCATCGACGACGCGCGGCTCGTCGTGGCGATCGCGCGCACCGCCGCCGGGTACGGGGCATCCGTCCTCACCCGTGTGGAGGCCACGCAGGTCTCCGGGTACGGAGCCGTTCTGCGCGACACGCTCACCGGCACCGAGCTCACCGTGCGGGCCCGCGCCGTGCTGAACGCCACCGGCGTGTGGGCGGGCGAGGTCGATCCCGACGTGCATCTGCGACCCAGCCGCGGCACGCACCTCGTCGTCGATGCCGCACGCCTCGGGGGCGTGGACGTCTCGCTCACCGTTCCGGTACCCGGATCGAGCAGCCGCTTCGTCTTCACCGTGCCGGCCCTGCACGGTCGCGCCTACATCGGGCTCACCGATGTGCCGGCCGACGGACCGCTGCCGGACGTGCCGCACGCCACCGATGCCGAGATCGACATGCTGCTCGAGACGGTGAACACGATGCTGGCCGAACCGCTGCAGCGCAGCGATGTGATCTCGACGTTCGCCGGGCTCCGCCCGCTGCTCACCGACGCGCGGGGGAGCGAGGACGCCACCAGCGACCTGTCCCGGCGCCACGCGATCCTGGAGTCCTCCACCGGCGTGCTGAGCGTCGTCGGCGGCAAGCTCACGACCTACCGCCGCATGGCGCAGGACGGCGTGGACGAAGCCGTCCGGCTCCGGCTCGGCGGCACCGATGCCGTGGCCGCGAGCGTGACCCGCTCGCTGCCCCTCGTCGGCGCGTGGCCCCGCGCGCGCCTCGACGAGATCGCCGCGCCGGCCCGTCTCGTGCGCCGGTACGGGGCCGAGGCGCCGTTCCTGGCGCGCCTGCCCGAGGGGTCGGATGCCGCGCGCGGCGTCACCGGGCGCGAGCTCGCGTGGGGCGTGCGGGTGGAAGGGGCCCTCACCGTGGACGACCTCCTGGACCGTCGCACCCGGCTCGGCCTCGTCGCGGCCGACCGCGACGCGTCGGTGGACGCGGCGACGGAGGCCCTCGCGCCGTAGAGGTCGACGGCACGTTTTAGGCTGGACGCATGGCCGATATCGACGCGCGGGCGCTCCCGCAGGACCCTTACTCCACTGCCGCCCTCGCTGAGGCCGGACTCGAGTATCGGCTGATCCCAGCCGACGGCGACGGCTTCCCGCACTTCCTGCAGGCGGTGAACCGTGGATTCCTCGGCGAGGAATCCACGTCCGAGCAGGTCGAGGCGTCGCGGACGGCGATCGGGTTCCGCCGTATGACCGGCATCTTCGACCGCTCGGGTCTGCAGCCCCTCGGTCCGGTCGCGACCGTCGATTCCTGGATCACGCAGCTGACCCTGCCGGGTCGGCAGACGATCCCGATGTGGGCGATCAGCGGCGTCACCGTCTCTCCCACCCACCGGCGCAAGGGCATCGCCCGTGCGATGCTCGAGGGCGAGCTGCGCACGGCGGCGGCGGCCGGCATCCCGATCGCCGGTCTGACGGTGTCCGAGGCGACGATCTACCACCGCTTCGGCTTCTCGCCCGCGACGTATGCGACGGACTGGAGCATCGAGACGAAGCGGGCGCGCTGGATCGGGCCGCGGCCCGATGGTCGGCTCGACTTCCTGGACCGGGAGGCGCTGCCCGATGAGCTGAGCGCTCTGCACGAGCGTGTCCGCAATGCGCGCCCGGGCGAGGTGGCCGGATGGCCGGGGCTGTGGCAGCGCCAGGCGGGGACCACCCCCGGCGCCGAAGGCGGGCGCAAGGTGCGGGCCGTGCGCTATGCGGACGCCTCCGGCACCACGCGCGGCATCGCCGTCTACCGGATCACCGAGCACGACGCCGACTTCACCAAGAACACGCTCAATCTTCAGCAGCTGATCACCGAGACCCCTGATGCCTACGCGGCCCTGTGGCGCTTCGTGCTCGAGCACGACCTCGTCGAGGTCGTGAAGGCTCCGCTGCGCTCGGTCGACGAGCCGTTGCGGTGGATGATCTCCGACCAGCGCGGCGCGAGCGTGACCACGAGCGACCACGGCTGGCTCCGCATCCTGGACGTCGTGACGACCCTGCAGGCACGCAGCTACTCGGCATCCGGCACGTTCGTGCTCCGCGTCGAGGACGCGCTCGGCTTCGCCGACGGCACCTGGCGCATCGACATCGACGCCGCGGGCGCGGCGACGGTGACGGCGACGGATGCCGCCCCCGACCTGTCGATGACGGTCAACGAGCTGGGCTCGATCCTGCTCGGGGGAGTGCGCGCGGTCACGCTGTTCGCAGCCGGTCGCGTGCACGGAGATCGGGATGCCGCGACCGCTCTGGATGCGAGCTTCGCCTCGGCCGACACCCCGTATCTCGGACTCTGGTACTGACCCGCGCCGATTGGCAGTCCGCCGTCGTGGCGTGGCGGCTGCCGTGGTCGTCGATGTCGCCGGCACCCGGCAGACTTCGAGGGTGAGCATGAAGGCGGATGCGGTCGCCACCGCGGTGGATGAGCACCACGGTTCGATCGGGGTGGTGCAGGGCACGGCGATGTACATCGCCGCCGTCCTCGGCACCGGTCTGCTCGTGCTGCCCGGCGTCGCCGCGGCCGCGGCGGGTCCGGCCTCGATCGTCGCGGTCATCGCGGTGCTGATCCTGTCCGTGCCGCTCGCGGGGACGTTCGGTGCGCTCGCGGCCCGGTATCCCGATCCCGGAGGTGTGGCCAGCTATGTGCGGCGCGCCATGGGCCCGACGGCGGCGCGCATGACCGGCTACTGGTTCTACTTCGGCGTCTGCGCGGGCACCCCCGTGGTCGCCGTGCTCGGCGCCGAGTACGTGGTCGCGGTCGCCGGCATCGACCGGGCGGCCGTGCCCATCCTTGCGCTCACGATCATCGCGCTGCCCTACGGCGCGAACCTCCTGGGCGTCCGTGTCGCCGGGTGGGCGCAGTTCGTCCTCACCGGCCTGCTCCTCGCCCTCGTCGTGGGCGTCGTGGCGCTCGCGCTGCCCGCGGTCGACCCGGTGCGCTTCACGCCCTTCCTGCCCCATGGCTGGGCCGGCGTCGGCACGGCCATCAGCCTGTTCGTCTGGGCCTTCGCCGGGTGGGAGGTCGGCACGCACATCTCGGGCGAGTTCCGCAATCCCCGCCGCGTCATCCCGATCGCGACCACCATTGCGCTGGTGCTGACCGGTGCCTCGTACCTGCTGCTGCAGATCGCGACGGTCGGCGTGCTGGGCGCATCCGCCGGAGACGACGTTGTCCCGCTCCTCACTCTGGTCTCCACGCTCGCGCCGGGTGTCGGCCCTATCGCGGTCGGCATCGTGGCGGCCATCGTCTCGCTCGGAGTGCTCAACGCCTACCTCGCCGCGTTCGGCAAGCTCGGGGCATCCCTCGCCCGCAACGGCGATCTGCCGCGCTGGTTCGAGCGCGGCGCCGACGCCGGCATGGTGCCGCGCCGTGCGCTCACCCTGACGCTCGCGGTCGGCCTCGTCTACTTCGCGGTCATGGTGTGGACCGGCCTGGACCTCGAGCCTTTCATCCTGATCCACACCAGCAACATGGTGGCCATCTACGCGGTCGGCATGATCGCGGCGGTGCTGATCCTGCCGCGCTGGAGTGCGGGGTGGTGGATGGCGGTGATCGCCGCGGTGCTCTCTGCCGGACTCCTGATCCTCGCCGGCGGCAATCTGCTGCCCAGCATCCTCCTGGCCGCGATCGCGGTCGGCGTCACCGTGTGGCGACGCCTCCGGGCGCGCCGGCGCACCCCGTAGACGAGAAATCCCGCGGGAGTGCCTGAGGCGCTCCCGCGGGATATCGGTCCGCTCTCCGCTACAGCGTGATGGCGGCCTTCATGATCTCGGCGTGCTCGCGTGCGTGCACCTTGGGCGAGCCGGTGGCCGGGGACGCCGATGCGGTGCGCGACACCAGACGGATCGTGCGGTCCTGCAGGTGCTTGACGACCTCCAGCGCGATGAACGGCCAGGCGCCTTGGTTCTCGGGCTCGTCCTGCACCCAGACCAGTTCGGCGTTCGGGTACCGTGCGAGCACGGCGTTCAGCTCGTCGATCGGCGCCGGGTAGAACTGCTCGAGCCGCACGAGGGCGATCTCGGGGTTCGGGTTCTTGTCGAGCTCCGAGCGCAGGTCCCAGTGGATCTTGCCGGCGTGCAGCAGGACGCGCTTCACCGCCGACGCCTCGATGGTGCGGTCATCGTCCAGCACCGGCTCGAACTTGCCGCCGAGGAAGTCCTCCACGGGGCTCGTCGCGCCGCGCAGACGCAGCATCGCCTTCGGGGTGAAGACCACGAGCGGACGACGCGGACGCGCGTAGGCCTGACGGCGCAGCAGGTGGAAGTACGACGCGGGCGTCGACGGACGCGCGATCGTCATGTTGTCCTGTGCGCACATCTGCAGGTAGCGCTCGATGCGGGCCGACGAGTGGTCCGGGCCCTGGCCTTCATAGCCGTGGGGGAGCAGGAGCACGACGCTGGACTGCTGGCCCCACTTCTGGTCGGCCGCCGAGATGTACTCGTCGATGACCGACTGGGCGCCGTTGGCGAAGTCGCCGAACTGGCCCTCCCACAGCACGAGCGCGTCCGCCCGCTCCACCGAGTAGCCGTACTCGAAGCCCATCGCGGCGTACTCGCTGAGCAGCGAGTCGTAGACCCAGAAACGTCCCTGGTTCTCGCTGAGGTTCGCGAGCGGGATCCACTCCTGGCCGTTCGCACGGTCGTGCAGCACGGCGTGACGCTGCACGAACGTGCCGCGGCGGCTGTCCTGGCCGGCGAGGCGCACGGCGGTGCCTTCCAGCAGCAGCGATCCGAAGGCCAGCAGCTCGCCGAAGGCCCAGTCCACGTTGCCGTTGCGGCTCATGTCCAGGCGCTTCTCCAGGAGCTGCTGCAGCTTCGTGTGCACCGTGAAGCCCTCGGGCTTGTTCACGAACGCGTCGCCGATCAGCTGGACGACGTCCCCGCTGACGGCGGTCGTCTCGGGCTCACCGGTGACAGGTTCGTCGGTCGCGCCCTCCGGCACGACCGGCGACGCGCCGGTCTCGGCCGCATGCGTCTCGGCGAACGCGATCTCGAGACGGCCCTGGAAGTCGCGCTTGGCCTGCTCGTACTCGTCCTCGGTGATGTCACCGCGTCCGACGAGGGACTCGGTGTACAGACGGCGAACCGAGCGCTTCGCCTCGATGAGGTTCGTCATGAGCGGTTGCGTCATCGACGGGTCGTCGCCCTCGTTGTGACCGCGGCGGCGGTAGCAGACGAGGTCGATGACGACGTCGCGGTGGAAACGCTCGCGGTACGCGGATGCCAGCTGCGCGACGCGCACCACGGCCTCCGGGTCATCGCCGTTCACGTGGAAGATGGGCGCCTGGATGGTCTTGGCGACATCCGTGGCGTACACCGAGGTGCGGGCATCCTGCGGCACCGTCGTGAAGCCGACCTGGTTGTTGACCACGACGTGGATGGTGCCGCCGGTGCGGTAGCCGCGCAACTGCGACATCTGGAGCGTCTCGACGACGACACCCTGTCCCGCGAACGCCGCGTCGCCGTGCACGAGGATCGGGAGCCACGCGAACGTGCCGATGGGCTTGCGGTCCTGCTTGGCGCGGACGATGCCCTCCAGGACGCCGTCGACGGTCTCCAGGTGCGACGGGTTGGCCGCGAGGAGCACGGGGAGCTCCTCGCCGCGGTCGTCGACGAAGGTGCCCTCGGTGCCGAGGTGGTACTTCACGTCGCCGGAGCCGCTCTTGGAGCCGACCGCGACGGAACCCTCGAACTCGCGGAACACCTGACCGTAGGTCTTGCCCGCGATGTTGGTGAGGACATTCAGACGTCCACGGTGCGCCATGCCGATGGCGGCGCCGTCCAGGCCCGCGAGGGCTGCGCCCTGCAGGATCTCATCGAGCAGCGGGATCAGGGACTCGCCGCCCTCGAGGCTGAAGCGCTTCTGCCCGACGTACTTGGTCTGCAGGAAGGTCTCGAACGCCTCGCCCTCGTTGAGCTTGCTCAGGATGCGGAGCTGCTCGTCGTGACCGGGCTTCTGGTACTTGACCTCGACGTTGGCCTGGAACCAGCGACGCTGCTCGGGGTCCTGGATGTGCATGTACTCGATGCCGATGGTGCGGCAGTACGAGTCGCGCAGGACGCCGAGGATGTCGCGCAGCTTCATCTGGCGCTTGCCGCCGAAGCCGCCCGTGACGAATTCACGGTCGAGATCCCAGAACGTGAGGCCGTGCTCTTCGATCTCGAGGTCGGGGTGTGTGCGCTGCACGTACTCGAGGGGGTCGATGTCGGCCATCAGGTGTCCGCGGACGCGGAACGAGTTGATGAGCTCCTGCACGCGGGCGGTCTTGTCGACGCGCTCGGCCAGGTCGACGTTGATGTCGGCGGCCCAGTGGATGGGCGCGTACGGGATGCGCAGCGCCGCGAAGATGCCGTCGTAGAAGCCGCGCTGCCCGATGAGCAGCTCGTGCACCTTCTTGAGGAACTCGCCCGAGCCGGCACCCTGGATGACGCGGTGGTCGTAGGTGCTGGTCAGCGTGATGGTCTTGCCGATGGCCAGCTCGTTCAGCGTCTTCTCGCTGGCGCCCTGGAACTCCGCCGGGTACTCGAGGGCGCCGGCGCCGACGATGCAGCCCTGACCCTTCATCAGACGCGGCACGGAGTGGACCGTGCCGATGCCGCCCGGGTTGGTGAGCGAGATCGTGGTGCCCTGGAAGTCGGCGGCCGTGAGCTTGTTGGCACGGGCACGCACGATGAGGTCTTCGTAGGACGTGAGGAACTCGCCGAACGTCAGCGTGTCGGCGCGCTTGATGCTGGGGACCAGCAGCGCGCGCGATCCGTCGGGCTTGGGGACGTCGATCGCGATGCCGAGGTTGACGTGCGCGGGAGCGACGACGGACGGCTTGCCGTCGACCTCGGCGTAGAACACGTTCTGGCTCGGGAACTCCTTGAGCGCCTGGATGAGGGCCCAGCCGATCAGGTGCGTGAAGCTGACCTTGCCGCCGCGGGTGCGGGACATGTGGTTGTTGATCACGATCCGGTTGTCGATCATGAGCTTCGCCGGAACCGTGCGCACGCTGGTCGCGGTCGGGACGGTCAAGGATTCGTCCATGTTCGCGGCCAGGGTCTTGCTCATGCCGCGCAGCGGGGTGACGGCGTCGGCATCGGCGTCGCCGGTGTCGGCGGCCGCCGGCGGAATCACCTTCGGGGCCTGCGCCGGGATGGGCTGCGGCGCCGCCGGCTTGGCGGTCGTGCGCGCCACGGGCTGGGCGCCGATGACCGGGATCGGTGCGGTCACCGGGTGGGCATCGGATGCCGCAGGCGGTGTCGTCGCGGCGGCTGTCGGCGGTGCCGACTGATCGGCCGGGGCCGTCACCTTCACGGGCTGATATGCCTCGAGAATCGGCCACCAGGCCTTGTCGACGGAGTTCTTGTCTGTCGTGAACTGCTCGTAGAGTTCATCGACGAGCCATTCATTGGCACCGAACTCTCCTTCGCTCGAAGTCCCGACGCCCGGCACCTGGCTCGACACGCTCGATCGCCTGCTTTCATCAATGAAGAATTGGGGAGAATACGCGTGTTGCGGATCGACGACGCGCACGACTGTTAAGCCTAACCCAGTTTGACCGGTCCTCCCCGGCGCCGAGGGACCTCACCACGGATGATCTCGAATGGTTACCTTTACTAGGTGGAGTTCTACGGAAATCAGCCCGATGTCGATCTGACCTACTCGGACGTGTTTCTCGTGCCGCGACGATCGTCGGTCACGAGTCGTCTCGACGTCGACCTGTCGCCGGGTGACGGCAGTACGGCGACCATCCCGCTGGTCTCCTCCAACATGAACTCGGTCACGGGCGCGCGGCTCGCGGCGACCCTCGCCCGGCGCGGCGGCCTCGGTGTGCTGCCGCAGGACATGCCGCTCCAGGAGTTGGACGCCGCCATCCGCTGGGTCAAGGCGCAGCCCGTGCCGTGGGACACCCCGATCGTCCTTCCCCCGGAGGCGACGGTCGCCGACGCCGCGCGACTGCTGCCCGCGACCGAGGGCCACGGCATCGTGGTGGCAGACGCGACCGGCGACAAGCTCTCGATCGAGGACGTCCACGGCGTGGTGCCGGCGATGCGCCTGGGCTCCGCCCTGCCCGATGCGCGGCTGGGCGACCTCGCCCGTGGGCGCGTGGCGTCCATCGACGCTGACGACGTGCAGGACGCCCGACACGCGTTCGACCTGATCGTCGCCGCCGAGACCGAGATCGTGTGCGTCCTGCACCACGGTTTCGTGGTCGGCACCCTGTCGCGCCGCAGCGCGTTGCGCACCACCCTCTACCGTCCCGCCGTCGACGCGTCCGGGCGACTCATCGTCGCCGCCGCGGTCGGCATCAACGGCGACGTCGCCTCGAAGGCCCGCGCGCTGGCGGCCGCGGGCGTGGACGTCCTGGTCATCGACACCGCGCACGGACATCAGGAGGGGATGCTGCGCGCCCTGCGCGAGGTATCCGCCCTCGACCTCGGGATCCCGCTCGCCGCCGGCAACATCGTCACCGCGGAGGGCGTGCACGACCTCGTCGCCGCGGGCGCCGACATCCTCAAAGTCGGCGTCGGACCGGGCGCCATGTGCACCACCCGCATGATGACCGCGGTCGGGCGGCCGCAGTTCTCCGCCGTCCTGGAGACGGCCGAGGCCGCCCGGGTGATGGGCGCCCACGTGTGGGCCGACGGCGGAGTGCGCTACCCGCGCGACGTCGCGCTCGCGCTCGCCGCGGGCGCGGCATCCGTCATGATCGGCTCGTGGTTCGCCGGCACGATCGAAGCGCCCGGTGAGCTGCAGGTCGACGCCAGCGGGCGGGCCTACAAGGAATCGTGGGGGATGGCCTCGACCAAGGCCGTGCACGAGCGCTTCGGACGCCTCGATCCGTACGCACTGGCGCGCAAGGAGCTGTTCGCCGAGGGGATCTCGTCGTCGAAGATCTACCTGGACCCGCTGCGTCCCGGCATCGAGGACCTGCTCGACATGATCACCTCGGGCGTGCGCTCGTCGTTCACCTATGCCGGCGCCGCCACGGTCGCCGAGTTCCACGAGCGTGCCCGCGTCGGGCTGCAGTCCGCCGCGGGGTACGAAGAGGGCAAGGCGCTGCCCGTCAGCTGGTGACCCGGTCCGCCCTAGGCTGACCGCATGACAGAGGCTCAGCAGTTCGCGGATCGCGTGTTCTTCGGCTCGGTGCTGACGATGGAGGATGCCGCGCCCACGGCGTCGGCCGTCGCGGTGCGGTCCGGCCGGATCCTGGCGGTCGGCGAACGGGCCGAGATCGAGGCGCTGGTCGGCCCGGACACGAAGGTCGATGAGCTCGGCACGAGCGTGCTGCTGCCCGGGTTCATCGAGGCGCACGGGCATCCTCTCGCCGAGTCGGTGCTGCTGAGCCCGAGCATCCTCGACATCCGTCCGGTCGTGGTCGCCGATGCGGCCGACGTGCTCGCACGCCTGGCCGACGCCATCCGCGGCTCGGGGCCGGAGGGGGTGTACGCCAACGGCTGGGACCCGCTGCTGCAGGTCGGGCTGCCGGAGCCCACCCGCGCCTGGCTCAACGGCCTCGCCGATGACCGGCCGGTCGCGATCCTGCACAACTCCGGTCATACGGCCTACTTCAACGACGCGGCGGCGGCCGCGTGCGGTCTCACCCGCGACACTCCCGACCCGGTCGGGGCATCGTACGGGCACGACGCGAACGGCGACCTCGACGGCAGCGCCAAGGAAGCCGCAGCGGTGATGACCGTCTTCGGTCCGGCGATGAGGATCACGCCGGCGGACTCGCTGGAGCAGCTGCGCGCCGAATCCGAACGACTCAACGCCGCCGGGATCACCACGGCCGCGGAGATGGGGTTCGCCGAGTCATCGCGCCCCGCGCTCACCGCCGCCGCGGCGGCCGGGGCGCTGACCGTGCGCATCCGCATCTACGAGATGTCCGACCCGCAGCTGCGCAGCCTCTCGCACCCCGGGCACGGCGACGAGCTGGTGCGCCAGGTGGGCATCAAGCTGTGGGCCGACGGCTCGCCGTGGGTCGGCAACATCGCCGCATCCTTCCCGTACCTCGACACTCCGGCCACCCGCTCGATCGGACTCGAGCCGCACCACCGCGGACCCGCCAACTACACGACCGCGCAGATCGAGGAGATATCCGACGCCTACTTCGCCGACGGCTGGCAGCTGGCCTGCCACGTCCACGGCGACGACGCCGTGGACTCGGTGCTGGATGCCTGGGAGCGCGTCACGGCGCGGCATCCGCGCGCTGACCACCGGCTGCGGCTCGAGCACGTCGGGGCGATGCGCGCCGACCAGTTCCGGCGTGCGGCATCCCTCGGCGTCACCGCGAGCGTGTTCGTGGACCACCTGTACTACTGGGGCGATGTCCTTGTCGACGACCTGTTCGGACCGGAGCACGGTGCGACCTGGGCGCGCGCGGGGTCGGCGCTGGCCGCCGGCCTGCGGATCTCGTTCCACAACGACGGCCAGGTCACGCCGCCCGAGCCGCTGCGCAACATCGAGATCGCCGTGACGCGCCGCAGTCGGTCGGGGCGCATCCTCGCCCCGGAGGAGCGCCTCACGGTGGCCCAGGCGCTGCGCGCGCAGACCATCGACAGCGCGTACCAGCTCTTCTCGGACCACGAGATCGGGTCGATCGCGCCGGGCAAGCTCGCTGACTTCGTGGTGCTCGCGTCCTCCCCGTTGGATGCGGATGCCGCGGCCGAACCCGCCGGCAGCATCGCCGGCATCCCGATCCTGGAGACGATCCTCGGCGGGGTGACGGTCTTCCAGGCGCACGCCTGATCACCTGCCGTAGACTTGTCGCACAATGGACGACCCTCCTAGTTGCAGACCCTCGCCCCACCGCTCCGCCCCTGCTTCGAAGGGGGGTGATGCTTGATGGAATTCGTCATGCTGGGCGTGGGGCTTCTCCTCACCGTGGGAACGGGACTCTTCGTCGCGAGCGAGTTCGCGCTGGTCAATCTCGACCGCGCAGACCTGGAAGCGCGACGCGACAAGGGCGAGACCCGACTCGCGCTGACGATCAGCGCGCTGAAGATTACCTCGACCCACCTCTCCAGCGCGCAGCTGGGCATCACGCTCACCACGCTGCTCACGGGCTATGCCATGGAGCCCGCGCTCTCGAGCCTGCTGCGCCCAGTGCTGACCGGATGGGGCGTGCCGGAGGCGGCCGTCTCGCCGATCGCCGTGTTCATCGCGATCACCGTCGCGACGGTGCTGTCGATGATCCTCGGCGAGCTCGTCCCGAAGAACTTCGCACTGGCGCTCCCGCGCCAGACCGCCAAACTGGTCCTGCCCTTCCAAGTGGGCTTCACGGCGGTCTTCCGCCCCGCGATCACGGTGCTCAACGGCAGCGCCAACGGTGTGCTGCGCATGATCGGCATCGAACCGAAGGAGGAGCTCTCCGGTGCGCGCACCGCGGAGGAGCTCTCCAGCCTCGTGCGTCGCTCGGCCAGCGCCGGCGTCCTCGAGGAGGACACCGCGTCGCTCCTGAACCGCAGCCTCACGTTCTCCCGCCTCAGCGCTGCGGACGTCATGACGCCGCGCCCCAGTGTGCACGCGCTCGCGGCCGGCGACAGCGCGGATGACGTCATCCAGCTCGCTCGTCGCACCGGCCACAGCCGCTTCCCGGTGTATGACGACTCGATGGACGACATCGTCGGCATCGTGCACCTCAAGGCGGCCGTCAGCGTGCCGCGCGACCGTCGCGCCGACGTGCCCGTCGCCGCGCTCTCCAGCGACCCCCTGCGGGTGCCGGAGGCGGTGCATCTGGACACCCTGATCGCCGAGCTCCGCGCCCGCGGCTACCAGATGGCGATCGTGGTCGACGAGTACGGCGGCACCGCCGGTGTGGTCACCCTCGAAGACCTCGTCGAAGAGATCGTCGGCGAGGTGCTCGACGAGCACGACCGTCGTCGCGCCGGGATCGTGCGCTTCGAAGGCTCCGTCACGCTGCCGGGCGACCTTCGTCCCGACGAGGTGCTGGATCGCACCGGCATCCGCGTTCCCGAGGGCGATGTCTACGACACCGTCGGCGGGTATCTGATGAGCGTGCTCGAGCGCATCCCGGTGGCCGGCGATGTGGTCGAGATCGACGACGGCACCCTCACGGTGCAACGGATGGACGGCCGGCGCGTGGATCGGGTGAAGTTCACACCCACGAGCACCCCGATGGATGCCGCGACCACCGAGGCGGGTGAGCGCGATGAGTGACTGGGCCGGAATCGCATGGCTGGTCGTGCTGCTGATCGTCAACGCCTTCTTCGTCGGCGCGGAGTTCGCCGTCATCTCGGCGCGCCGCTCGCAGATCGAGCCGCTCGCCGAGCGGGGCTCGCGCGCCGCCAAGACCGCGCTGTACGCGATGGAGCACGCGACGCTCATGCTGGCCACCAGCCAGCTGGGCATCACGATCTGCTCGCTGCTGATCCTGAACGTCTCCGAACCCGCGATCCACCACCTCCTGGCGGGTCCACTGGGACTCACCGGACTCCCCACCGCCGCGGTGGACGCCATCGGCTTCATCGTCGCGCTGCTGGTGGTGTCGTACCTGCACGTCGTCTTCGGCGAGATGGTGCCGAAGAACCTCGCGTTCTCGGTGCCCGACCGCGCCGTGCTGATGCTGGCGACACCGCTGGTGTGGGTCTCGAAGGTTTTCCACCCGGTCATCGTCGCGCTCAACTGGATCGCCAACAGCATCCTGCGGCTGTTCCGGGTCGAGCCGAAGGACGAGGCGGCCTCCACCTTCACCCTGGATGAGGTGGCCACGATCGTGAATCAGTCGCGCATCGAGGGCGTGCTGGATGACGCGGCCGGAACGGTCGCGGCGGCGGTCGAGTTCACCGACAAGAAGGCGAAGGACATCGCCGTGCCGCTGGCCGACCTGGTCACGCTTCCCGAGACGGTCACCCCGGACGAGATCGAGCGCGCAGTCGCGACGCACGGCTTCTCGCGCTACGTGATCGTGGACGGCGAGGGTGTGCCGGTGGGCTACGTGCACCTCAAGGACATCCTCCGCGCGGCAGAAGGCCCGGGCAGCGCCACCGAGGTGGCCAGGTCCATCCCGGCGAAACGGATCCACCTGATGGTGCCCGTGATGGAGTCCACAGACCTGGAGGACGCCCTCGCGCTGATGCGCCGGGCCGGGCGCCACCTCGCGCAGGTGCGCGACCAGGACGGCGCCACCACCGCCGTGCTGTTCCTGGAGGACATCATCGAAGAGCTCGTCGGCGAGGTGCAGGACGCGACACGGCGCCGCCGTTGAGGTTCCGGAAGGCGGTCATCCACTCGCTAGCGTGAGGGGATGACCGCCTTTCGCATCGACGTCCCGCAGGAGCAGCTCGACGACCTGCAGATCCGCCTCGACCGCGTGCGCTGGCCGGACGCCGTCGCCGACGGCGACGACTGGTCGTGGGGCACCCCGCCGGCGACGATGCGGGTGCTGATGGACCGCTGGCGCGACGGCTACGACTGGCGGGCCACCGAGCGGCGCCTGAACGCCGCCGAGCAGCACCTCGTCGAAGTCGACGGATGCGGTATCCATGCCGTGCGCGCCGGCACTCCAGGGGCGACCCCGCTCCTGCTGCTGCACGGGTGGCCGGACTCGATCCTCCGGTTCGAGAAGGCGCTGCCCCTGCTGGCCGACCGCTTCGACATCGTCGTGCCCAGCCTGCCCGGCTACGGTTTCTCGCAGCGCCCGGCCGTGCCGGGGATGGGCCCGGCGCGCGTGGCGGACCTGCTGACCGGGCTGATGGACGGCTTCGGCTTCACCCGATTCGGCGTGCACGGGGCGGACATCGGCAGCACCATCGCCGAGGCGATCGCGCGGAACGCTCCGGGCCGGGTGATCGGCCTGCACCTGGGCGATGTGCCGCCGTGGCGACGGGCGGGCGTCGATCCCGACACACTCTCTGCCGAGGAGACCGCCTACTTCGCCGAGGTCGCGGAGTGGTTCGGCACGGAAGCCGCGTACCTGATCCTGCAGCGCACCAAGCCGCAGACCCTCGCGTACGGGTTGACGGATTCGCCCGTCGCGCTCGCCGCCTGGTTCGTGGAGAAGTTCCGCGGCTGGAGCGACTGCGACGGCGACGTGTTCACGCGCTTCACGCCGGACGAGCTCATCGACAACCTCATGGTCTATTGGGTCACCGGCACCGCGGGATCGGCCGCGCGCTACTACCGGGAGGCCGCGGCCGGCCCCGGGGGAGACCCCCGCGTGCGTCTGGCCGTGCCCACCGGGTTCGCGAGCTTCCCGTTCGACATGATCCGCGCGCCCCGCGGCTATGCCGAGCGCTTCTACGACGTGCGGCGGTGGACGGAGCCCGCCCGCGGCGGGCACTTCGGACCGTGGGAGGAGCCGGAGCTCTTCGCCGCCGAGGTCCGCGCGTTCTTCGACGAGGTGTAGTGAGAAGCCCGAATGCACCGGGCTCAGCGGCCGAACCGGCCCAGCGATCGAACCGACTCAGCGCCGGGCGCGGAGGTACTGCTTCGGCCAGTAGTCGATGTCGGCGGCGAGCTCGGCGGACGCCCGCAGCGCGAAATGCGGGTCCCGCAGCCATTCGCGTGCGGCCAGGATGACGTCCGCCTCACCTGCGGCGAGCACCTGCTCGGCGTGCGCGGCGTCGGAGATGAGCCCGACGGCGCCGACGGGCAGCCCGGTGGCCCGGCGCACCGCGGCGGCGAACTCGACCTGGTAGCCGGGGAACGGCGTGATCTGCTGGTGCGCGACGAGGCCACCGGTGGATACGTCGAAGAAGTCGGCTCCGCGCTCGGCGGTCCATGTCGCGACCTGGGCGACGTCGGAGACATCGAGTCCGCCCTCGGCCCAGTCGGTCGCCGAGAAGCGCACGATGAGCGGCGTCCGGGGCGCGGCGTCCCGCACCTGCGTGACGATACGCAGCAGCAGGCGGGCGCGGTTCTCCAGGCTGCCGCCGTACTCGTCGGTGCGCAGGTTCGACAGCGGCGAGAGGAACTGGTGCAGCAGGTAGCCGTGCGCGGCGTGGATCTCGAGCACGTCGAATCCGGCGGCGATGGCGCGCTCGGCGGCCGCGACGAAGTCCGCGACGACGGCGTCGATGCCGGCGAGATCCAGCGCCACGGGCTCGGCGTAGCCGTCGAACGCCACCGCGGAGGGGGCGACGGTCGGCCAGCCGCCCTCGACGACGGGCACGCTGCCTCGGTGACCGGAGAACGGCGACCACGTCGAGGCCTTACGGCCGGCGTGGGCGAGCTGCACGCCGGCGAGGGCGCCGCGCGCCTGGATCGCCGTCACGATCGGTGCCCACGCGTCGCGCTGCGCGTCGGTCCACAGGCCGGTGTCGTCGGGGGAGATGCGTCCCTCCGGCGAGACCGCGGTCGCCTCGGCGATGACGACGCCCGCGCCGCCCGAGGCGAACTGCGCCAGATGCGTGTGGTGCCACTCCTGCACGAGACCGTCCACCGCGCTGTACTGGCACATCGGGGCGACCCACAGGCGGTTGCGCGCGGTGACGCCGCGCAGCGTCAGGGGGGAGAACAGCAGGGTCATCGAGGGCTCCGAGCGGGGTGTTTCGCGGGCCAGTATCGTGAGGGCATGGCCGAGCTGTGGGGTGCGACGGACGCGGGACGCGTACTCCGGATGCCAACGGCCGCCGACGACAAGTATTCCCGTGGCGTGCTGGGCATGCGAACCGGATCGACCCGCTACCCGGGTGCCGCGGTGCTCGGTGTCGAGGCCGCGTGGCGCACCGGCATCGGCCTGGTGCGCTACCTCGGCCCGCCCGCACCCACCGATCTGGTGCTGAACCGCCGTCCCGAGACCGTGACGGTCGACGGTCGTGTGCAGGCCTGGGTGATCGGGTCGGGCACGGATCCGCAGGACAGAGCGGATGCCGAGACCGCCGCACTGCGCGGCATCCTCTCCGGCGCCGTGCCCGTCGTGGTCGACGCCGGCGCGCTCGATCTCGCGGTGGGCGCGACGGCGCCGCGCATCCTGACCCCGCACGATCGCGAGCACGATCGGCTCCGGGCGGCACTCGGACTGCGCGCGGTCGGCGCCTCCCGGGAAGATGCGGCTGTGGAGACCGCTCGTGCGCTGGGCGCCACCGTGCTGCTGAAGGGCTCCGTGACGATCGTGGCCGACGCCGACGGATGGATCGCCCACGTGGCATCGGGCACCCCATGGCTGGCGACGGCCGGCACGGGCGACGTGCTGGCCGGTGCCATCGGTGCGGTGCTCGCGGGTGCCGCAGCGGGTGCCGGCGGACCGGTGCACCTCGGTCGGGTCGCCGCGACGGGCGCCTGGCTGCACGGCCGCGCCGCGACGCTGTGCACGCAGGCCGCGGTAGGCGGGGCGGGGACGGGGCCGATCACGGCACTGGATGCCGCCGGGTACTTGCCGCGGGCCGTGGCCGAGGTGCTGCGGGCATCGCCCTAGACTCGGAGGGTGTCGAGGCGGGCGGTCCTGTGGGTGGCGTTCGTCGTCGTCCATGTCGGCGTCGCGCTGTTGGGCTGGTTCCTGCCGAACGCCCCGATGGGGGATGTCTACCTCGTCTACGAACCCTGGTCGAGTGCCGCACTCAGCGGCGGCATCGTCAACGGGGAGAACGTCGGCATCGTCGGTCTGACCGTGCCGTGGGTCTATCCGCAGCTGGCGTTGCTGCCGATGGTGCTGGCTCAGGCGCTCGCCTGGATCGGCGGCGGCGGGGTCTTCGCCTACATCATCGCGTGGGCCGTGCTGGTGACCATCGCCGACGCGCTCGCGTTCGCGATGCTCGTCGGGCGCGGCCGAGCGACCGGCCGCACGGTCGCCGCGTGGTTCTGGCTCGCCCTCATCGCCATGCTCGGACCGGTCGGCATGTATCGACTCGACGGCCTGACCGTGCCGCTCGCGATCGCCGGCTCGCTGTGGCTGGTCGGCCGCCCCTGGATCGGCGCCACTCTCCTCGCGATCGCCACCTGGATCAAGGTCTGGCCGGCTGCGCTGATCGCCGCCGCCGTCATCGCGGTGCGCCGTCGGCTCGCCGTGCTCGGCGCCGCTGTGGCGGTCTCGGCCGTGACGCTGGCGGTGGTGATCGCCTCCGGGGGCGGTGCCTACGCGTTCGGCTTCATCGGCGACCAGACCGGTCGCGGACTGCAGATCGAGGCGCCGATCAGCACCGTCTACATGTGGCGCAGCGCACTGCTCATGCCGGATTCGGCCATCATCTACGACCCGGACATGCTCACCTTCCAGGTGACCGGCCCGCTGCTGGACGTCGTCATCGCCGTGATGACGCCCGTGCTCGTGCTGGCCGTACTCTCGGTCGCGGCGCTCGGCGCGTACAAGGCATGGCGCGGCGCCTCGTTCGTGCGGCTGTTCCCGCCGCTCGCGCTCGGCCTCGTGCTCGCCTTCATCGTCTTCAACAAGGTCGGATCGCCGCAGTACATGACGTGGATCATCGCGCCGCTCGTGGTCGGCCTCGTGATCGACCGGCGGCGCTGGTTCACGCCGGCCGCCCTCGGGCTGGGCATCGCGCTGCTGACCCAGGCGATCTACCCCCTCACCTACGACGGCCTCATGCTGATGTGGCCTCAGGTGTTCCCCGTCGTGCTGCTGACGATCCGCAACATCCTGCTGATCGTCCTGTTCGTGTGGGTGGTGATGCGCCTCGTGCAGGTGCCCGCCCACCGCCGGCAGGCCTCACCTCATCGCGCAACCGCCGTCTCGGCGCCCTGACCCCCACAGGAGGCCTCATGCTGATCGCATTCTCCGTCGCTCCCAGCGGCACCGGAAACGTGGACGGGTCGGTGCACGATGCCGTCGCCGCAGCGGTCCGCGTCGTGCGCGACTCGGGCCTGCCGCACCGCACCACCTCGATGTTCACCGAGGTGGAGGGGGAGTGGGACGAGGTCATGGATGTCGTGCGCCGCGCCACCGACGCGGTGATGCCGTTCGGGTCCCGCGTGTCGCTGGTGCTCAAGGCCGACATCCGGCCCGGCTTCACCGGGGAACTCGACGCGAAGGTCGAGCGGCTCGAAGCGGCGATCGACGACGCGGCACAGCAGTCCGACTGATACTCGGCCCGTCCGGTCGAGCCGATCTCCATCTCGTCTTGGCAGAAATCGAATCGATTCGATAGAATGATGGGCTGGTGCTGAACGTGGCGCCGCTGTCTTCGGTCCGCACTCTCTGTTCTGCGAGCACTTCTCATGGCCACTTCCCTGACCACAGGGCGCCCCTGGCGCGTCATCCTCACCTTCTCCGTACCCCTGCTGATCGGCAACATCGTCCAGCAGATGTACCAGTTCGTCGACGCCATCGTCGTCGGAAGACACCTCGGCGTGGAGTCGCTGGCCGCCGTCGGCGCCACCGGCAGCCTGCTGTTCCTGCTGCTCGGCTTCGCCTGGGGACTCACGAGCGGATTCGCAATCCCCACGGCGCAGGCTTTCGGTGCGGGGGACCACCCGGCCGTGCGCCGCTCGGTGGCCGCGGGCGCGGTCCTCACCGCCATCACCAGCGTTCTGCTGACGGTGATCGCGCCGCTGATCGCCGCGCCGGTCCTCGAGCTGATGAAGACACCGCCGGAGCTCATGGCCGAGGCGACGATCTTCACCCAGGTGAGCTTCATCGGCGCGGGCGCCATGATGTTCTTCAACTTCCTCGCGGCGATCATCCGCGCGATCGGCGATTCCCGCACGCCCCTGGTGTTCCTCACCCTGGCCTGCGTGCTGAACATCGGTCTCGTCATCCTGATGGTGGGGCCCCTGGCCTGGGGCGTCGCGGGTGCGGCGTGGGCGACGGTCATCTCGCAGGCCGTCTCGGTGCTGCTGTGCCTCGAGTACGTCCGCCGGCGCGTTCCCGTGCTGCACCTGCGCCGGGCCGACTGGCGCGTCACGCGTGCCGACCTCGCGGAGCACCTGCGACTCGGTCTGCCGATGGGCTTCCAGGCGTCGATCATCGCCATTGGAACCCTCACGGTGCAGATCGCGCTGAACACGCTGGGCACCGACGCGGTCGCCGCGTACACCACGGCATCCCGTGTCGACGGGATCGCGGTGGCCATGCTCTCCTCGCTCGGCCTGGCCGTGTCGATGTACGCCGCACAGAACCTCGGCGGGCGCCGCCCCGACCGCATCCGCAAGGGTGTCGTGCAGGCGATCTGGATCTCGCTGGCGGCGGGCGCCGTGATCGGTGCCGTCATCATCGCCTTCGGCGTGCCGATGGTCCGCCTGTTCATCGGTGATGGATCCGACGAGGTCGTCGATCTCGCGCACCTCATGCTCGTGGTCAACGGCGCGACCTACTGGGCGCTGGGCGTGCTGTTCGTCGTGCGCGGGGCCCTGCAGGGGCTGGGCTACACCCTCATCCCGACCGTCACCGGCATCGTCGAACTGGCCATGCGCATCTCGGCGGCGATCGTCCTTGGCGCGATGTTCGGCTTCATCGGAGTCGCGCTGAGCAATCCGCTGGCGTGGCTGGGGGCGATCGCGCTCCTCCTGCCCGCGTACGTGCGTGCGCATCGCAAGCTCGGACGGATGCCGGTGGAACCGGTGGAGATGACACTCACCACCCCCATCCCCGTGATCGGCCCGACCGACGGCTCGATGACCGTCGACGCGGTCGTGACCTCGCCGATCCCGGTGGTGTCGCCGAGCCGACGCCGGCGCACCGCACGCAAAGTCGACGCGTGACGTCCGCAACGCCGTCGCGGTCTGCCGCGAGATGGGCGCTCCTGTCGCTCGCCATCGGCAGCTTCGGCATCGGCATGACCGAGTTCGTGATGATGGGGCTGCTGCCTGACGTCGCGTCCGACCTCCTCCCTGACGCCGCGAGCCCTGAGACGGCCATCGCCCAGGCCGGCTGGCTGATCAGCCTGTACGCGCTCGGCGTCGTCATCGGCGCTCCGACGATCGCCGGATCGGTGGCGCGTTTCCCGCGACACCGCGTGATGATCACGCTAGCCGTGGCACTCACCCTGTTCAACGCGCTGACCTTCCTCGCCCCGACGTTCGAGATGGTCGCGGCATCCCGCTTCCTCGCGGGCCTCCCGCACGGCGCCTACTTCGGGATCGGCGCGCTCGTCGCAGCCGACGTCCTCGGGCCGGGCAACCGGGCCAAGGGGGTGGCCTACATTCTCACCGGCCTGACCATCGCCAACGTGGTGGGGGTGCCGCTGGGCACCTTCCTCGGCCAGCAGTTCGGCTGGCGGTACGCGTTCGTGATCGTCGCGGGGATCTTCGCCCTGGCGACGGTGTGCATCGGGTTCTTCGTGCCTGCGCATCCGGGGGACCCGGGGCGGACTCTGCGCGCCGAGCTCGGGGTGTTCCGCATCGGACAGGTCTGGCTGACGCTGGGTATCGGCGCGATCGGCTTCGGCGGGTTCTTCGCGGTCTACAGCTACGTCGCCCCGCTGATCACCGAGGTCTCCGGGTCGCCGGAGTGGGCCGTGCCGATCGTCCTGGTCGTGATGGGCATCGGGATGACGATCGGCAACCTCGTGGGCGGGCATCTCGCCGACCGCGATCTCAAGGGCACGCTGATGTGGGGTTTCGCGGCCCTGGCCGTCGTGCTGGCCGGCGTCGGGATCAGCGCGCCGTGGCTCATCGCCCTCATCCTCTTCATCTTCGCGACGGGGTTCATCTCCGCCGGGCTCAGCCCGTCGATCCAGACGCGGCTGATGGACGTCGCGCACGACAACCAGTCGATCGCCGCCGCGCTGAACCACTCCGCCCTGAACATCGGCAACAGCATGGGGGCTTTCGTCGGCGGGCTCGTGATCGCCCTCGGGTGGGGTTTCGCGGCTCCGCCGTGGGTCGGCGCCGCCCTCGCCCTGGGTGGCCTGGCCATCACGGCGGTGAGCTTCCGCGTGGAGGCTCGGTCGGCGGCGCGTCGTGCGGTGAGTGCCACCGCGGCCTAGAGTCGGTCTCGATGGACGACACGACACCGGGCGAGACGAACGCCGCACGCACGTTCCGAGAACTCGCCGACGCGTTGGGTGAGGCTCGTCCTCGCACCGACGCGGATGCGCACGACCCCGCCATCCCGGTCGCCGCGACCGTCATCCTGCTGCGCGACACGGACGCAGGCCCGGAGGTGCTTCTCATCGAGCGCCCCGATCGTGGCTCGTTCGCCGGCGCCTGGGTCTTCCCGGGCGGCAAGGTCGAGGCAGCGGATCGGATCGGTCTGCCTGCGGATGCTGCGGAAGAGACCGTCGCGCGCGTCGCGGGCGTGCGCGAGACCCTCGAGGAGGTCGGGCTCGTCCTCCCCGAGGACGCCCTGACCACCCTGTCGTGCTGGGATCCGCCGCCGGGTGCGCCGCTGCGTATCCGCACATGGTTCTTCCTCGCCCCGGTGCCCGAGGGCGAGCTCCTCCTGCAGCAGGCGGAGGCCATCGCCTCCCTGTGGGTGCGGCCGAGCGAGATGCTCGCCCGGCATGGACGGGGCGAAGTGCTGCTCTACCCGCCCACCTGGGTCACCCTGCACGGGCTCTCGGATCAGCCGGACGTCGCCACGACGCTCGCCGAGGCCCGGCTGGCCGGCCCGGCGTCCTTCCACACGGCGGTGCGATCCGGGCCGGTGGGGCCCGTCTTCTACTGGGCTGAGGATGCCGAGTACGCCGCCGACCGCCAGGACGAGGCATCCGGGGCCCGTCACCGCCTCGAAGCGGGCGCGCTGCCCTGGACCTACGTCCGCACGCCGTAGCGCGTCAGGGCTCCAGCAGTCGCCGCAGGTGCCTGCCGACCTCGTGGGTCTCGATGAGGAACCCGTCGTGGCCGAAGTCGCTGGTCAGCACGACCGCCTCGTCACCGTCGAGGGTGTTCGGGATGCTGCGCGCGATGCGGTGCTGTCCGTCCACGGGGAAGAGCCGGTCGGTGTCGATGCCGAGCACGAGCGTCGTCGCGGTGACGCGCGCGAGCGCCTCTTCCACCCCACCGCGGTCGCGGCCCACGTCGTGCGAGTTCATCGCCTCGACGACGCGGATGTAGGCGTTCGCGTCGAAGCGGCGCGTGAACTTGTTGCCGTGGAAGTCCAGATACGACTCGACGGCGAACCGGCCGCCGTGCCCGAGCGGGCTGACGCCGGACTGCCAGGAGCGCTGGAAGCGCTGGTTCAGCTCCGTGGGGGAACGGTAGTTCAGCAGCGCCATGCGCCGGGCCAGGGCCAGCCCGCGGTGCGGCCCGTCGCCGGCGTCGGCGTCGTAGTACTCGCCGCCCTGGAAACGAGGGTCGATCTGGATCGCCTCGAGCTGCACCGAGTTCAGAGCGATCTGGTCGGCCGTGTTGGTCGGCGGCGCGGAGAGGACGGCGGCGCGCAGGACGCGATCGGGTAGCCCGACGGCCCACTCGAGGGCGTGCATGCCACCCATCGAGCCGCCCACCACGGCGGCCCACACGTCGATGCCGAGGGCATCGGCCAGACGCGCCTGCGCGGCGACCTGGTCGCGGATCGTGACATATGGGAAGCGTGCGGCCCACTCGTAGCCGTTGGGGGCGATGCTGGCCGGTCCGGTGGACCCCTGGCAGCCGCCGAGCATGTTCGGCGCCACCACGAACCAGCGGTCGGTGTCGATCGGCGCACCGGGTCCGACGATGTCGTCCCACCAGCCGGCGGTGGGATGCCCGGGACCCGCGGGGCCGCGGACGTGGCTGTCGCCGGTGAGCGCGTGCAGGACGAGCACGGCGTTGTCGCGCGCGGCGTTGAGCTCGCCCCACGTCTCGTACGCGACGCGGATGCTGGGCAGCTGCTGCCCGCCCTCGGTGCGGAACGAGCCGAACGAGGCGAAGTGACGGTCGCCGGCCGGGTCGCCGTCGCGCCAGGCTCCCGTGACCGGGGGGCGCCCGAGCAGGGAGCGCGCGTCGGCCTCCGTCACCGGTGCCGAGGGCACGGTGTCTTCGGAAGTCTGCCAGTCCATACGACCATTCTCCCGTGTTCCGGGGAGCACCCCGGTGTTGTTA